>CACJVQ010000007.1 GCA_902596915.1 uncultured Pelagibacteraceae bacterium
CGATATGTTGAATTTAATTTACTTTATGATAGAGGTACAAAGTTTGGTTTGCAAACGAATGGTAATGTTGAAGCTATTTTAATGTCATTACCACCTATTGCAAAATGGAAATAAATTATGGAAAAAGAACCAATCACAGTTCGAGGTTTAGAAAAATTAAAAGAAGAATTAATTTTCTTAAAAGAGAAGAAAAGACCTGAGATAGTTGCAGCCATTGCTGAAGCAAGATCACATGGAGATCTTAAAGAAAATGCCGAATATCATGCTGCAAAAGAGCAACAATCTCATAATGAAGGACGAGTTCAAGAAGTTGAGGATATTATAGCTAGAGCAAACGTTATTGATGTTTCTAAATTAGATAACGATGGAAAAGTTATATTTGGTTCAACAATAATGCTGCAAAATTTAGATACTGATGAAAGTGTGAAATATAAGATTGTTGGAAAAGATGAGGCAGATTTAAAAGAAAAACTAATATATTTTAAATCGCCAATTGGTATGGGTCTGATTGGTAAAAATAAAGGTGATTTAGTTGAAATTAAAACTCCTGCAGGCGTAAAAAATTTTGAGATAAAAGACGTTAAATATATTTAATTATTTAATACGTTATCAATTTCTTTATTACTTAATTTAAAGCCGTTATTTAACCACAAGTCCTCGAGTAATCTAATTTTTTGTCCAAATTCTTTACCTTCTTTTAAATTATATTTTTCAAGTAAATCTTGAGCTTTTAATGGAAAAATAGGTTTCTCAAACTGTTCGAAATATTTTTTTAATTCAATTAGTTTTTTTGGCACTGTCTTAGAGTTAAAAATTTTTAAATCTAATAAATCAATAACATATGATTTATTATAAAAATAAAAAATTCTTTGAAGATTTTTCTTATTAAAGTAATCTTTTTCAGAGAAAAATTCATAATTTTCAATAAGAAACTTTACTCTTTTTTTATCTTCATTTGATAAATTATACTTAAATAAGAAATAATTAGCATTATCAGTTTCATCTATAATTAAGTAGGAAATTAAAAAAATAATTTTTTTTTTATTAAATATATTTTTTGAGTATTCATTTATTTTTTCTAAATTATTAAGATTAACAAGCTGGGGAAAAATTGTTGTTAAAATTTCTAAAGAAAAAGAATCTTTTGGTAATTGCAAAAAATTTTTTGATAAAATAATTTTTTTTAATTCGCTCATTAATCTTTCTTTTGAAAGATTACCTACACCAGCAATATTTTGCTTAATTGATTTTTTAACTGATGACTTATGGGTGTGATTACTATAATTTATAAAGAATCTAATATATCTCAAAATTCTTAAATAATCTTCCTGAATTCTTTTATCTGCATTACCTATAAATATTACTCTACCTTCTTCTAAATGTTTGACGCCTCCATTGGGATCAAACAAATTACCATCTTGATCCGCATAAATAGAATTAATAGTGAAATCTCTTCTTGATGAGTCCTTCAACCAGTCCGTTGTATATTTAACATTGGCATGTCTTCCGTCGGTGTCTATATCTTCTCTTAATGATGTAATTTCAAAATTTTTTTGCCCTATATTTGCGGTAATGGTTCCATGTTTTATGCCTGTTTCAAAGAACTTGATGCTGTTTGATTGCAAACATTCTTTAACTTGGTTTGGGTTTAAATTTACGGCTAAATCAATGTCATCCACATGCTCTTGATTTAATATTTTTCTTACACAACCTCCTACATATCTAATTTCACTTGTGTCATTAAAGTTTGATATCGCTTCAAAAAGTTTTGAAATTTCAGTATTTTTATAAATGTTTAAAAAAGAGCTATCTTTGGGAGTAAGTTTTTTGTTTGTTTTAAAGATTTTTTTAAAAAAATTGTACATAATTGGCTGGGGTGCTAGGATTCGAACCTAGGATGGCGGTACCAAAAACCGCTGCCTTACCACTTGGCTACACCCCAAAATTAATTTCATATATCACAAAAAAAAAGCTTTATATAGTTTTTGATAAATTACACCAATAGTTTTTATAATTTTTTCTTAATAATTTCTTTGCATTTAGTGCGGCTTTTTTGGACTTAAAATACCCAACGATTGTCGAACCAGATCCTGTCATTCTTACATATGAATTTTTATCAATATTTAAAAAATAATCTCTAAGTTTACGAAGTCTAGGATATTTTTTTGTAGATATGCTCTCTAAATCATTTTTTAACTTTGACATTAAATTAAAGTCAATATTTTTTGACCTAATTTTTGATAATTGTGGTTTTGAATAATATCTAACTCGGTTAAAAATACTTTTTGTTGAACAGCCAAAATTTGGCTTAACCATTAAAGTAAACATTTTTAAATTTTTTTTAATTTTTGTAGTTTTTTTTTTATAAGAAATAATTAAATTTTTTTGATCAATACCTAAAATTACATCTGACCCTATATTAGAACATAAATCATATCTCTCTTTTAATGTTAAATTAATTTTATTTTTTTTTTCAAAGTAATTTATTAGAGAAGCCGCATTCATTGATCCTCCACCAAGTCCAGCTTTTTGAGGAATATTTTTTTTTATTAATATTGAATATTTGTGATTTTTTAATTTTTTTTTTTTATCCAAAATATTTAACAAATTACTAACAGTATTTACTTTTGGAACTTTATTAGAAAAATGTCCTGAAAATTTTACTATATGATTTTTATTATTTGTTCTTTTTATTAAAATTTGATCATGTAACTCAACAAAAGCAACTAGAGTTTCTAAATTATGAATTTTTGATTTTCTTTTTCCTAGCACGTTCAGAGATAAATTAACTTTTGCGTGTGATTTAATTTTTTCAAATCTCATTAATTATGATTTTTCTAAGCCTTCTAATAACTTAGATTTTATTTTTGATTTCATTTTATCTTCCGTTTCCTCGAGCTCTAAAACAGCCCGCCAATAATAGTTTGCTTGTAGTTTTTTATTTAGTCTCCAAAGAACATCGCCATAATGATCATTAACAATTGGATCGTCTGGCATAAGCTGCAAGGCTCTTTTTAAATATTTTTCAGCATTGATATAATCACCAATCAAATAATATCCCCAACCAACAGAGTCTGTTATATACGGATCGTCCTCTTTTTGTTTGTAGGCTGACTGTATCATTTCTATTGCTTCATCTATTTTGTAGTTTCTTTCTAGCCAACTATAAGCAAGATAATTCATAGTATATGGCTCATTTGGATATATTTTTAAACTCTCCAACATATCTTTGTCCGCTTTTTCATAATTTCCCATCCTTTCATAGCTGCTACCTCTTCTGTATAGAATTCTGGAGAGTGCATAAGAATTCTTTTCAACTTTTTTCATTAATTTGGTGTAATATTCGATAGCAATTTCATAATTTTCAAACCCTTTATTAATGTTTGCATAATCATAAAGGATTTTTAAAGTTGGAGACTTTATAGAATTGAAATGCTTCTTAATATAAATTGCAGCTTCTTCTTCTGAATTATCCTCAGATAGTATTCTCCCAATCTTTTTTGTTTTATACCAAAAGTATAATTTATCTTTTTTTTTGAAATCTTCTAAAATTTTATTAGCTTGGTAATTATTCTTATTTAAATAATAATTTTCAGCAAGCAAAGTTCGATTGAAATAAAATTTAGGATTTAAGTATTCTGATATTCTTAAATAAAAATTTGACTGATCAAAAATATTTTGCGTGGAAAATAAATTAGATACCAAATAAAAAATCTCAGCCAAAATATCATTTTCATTTTTACAAGAGAAATGAGTTTTAAATTTTTTATAATCTTCATTATCAATCCAATCTTTGATTTGATGTAATAATATACTATCTCCTAAAGGTTCAATTCT
Source organism: uncultured Pelagibacteraceae bacterium (assembly GCA_902596915.1). Lineage (GTDB taxonomy): Bacteria > Pseudomonadota > Alphaproteobacteria > Pelagibacterales > Pelagibacteraceae > Pelagibacter. The sequence goes on from CACJVQ010000007.1 coordinate 3,838, forward strand.
TTTTGATACTTCATTTACTTTTTTAAGTTCTTTATTCTCAATGAGATTTGCAAAATAAAAATACATATATCTCGAATAATCTCCATCAGAACTATTTAATAACCTTTCAAAATATGAATTTGTTTTTTGTGAGTTTAAATAACAATTCTGAAAAGCAGTTGAAATTAAACTTAACGATCCATATTTATTATCTTCAATAGCCTCTTTTTTAATAAACAGATAATTAAAATCTTTCAAAATTTTGTAAATTACGTATTCGTAAGTTCCATCATCTTTGTCCATTTGAAATTCTTTGATTCTTTTATTGGCTTGTTTAAAATCTTTTTTCTTAAAACTATCAACTAAAAGGAGAAGGTTAAGTTCAAAGGTATTAGAATTAATATCATTTTTTGAAATTTTTATTTGGTCTATTCCTTTTTTAACTTGTCCATTTAAAACTAGTGAAAATACATACTTTTTTAAAAAATTATCATGTTTTTGAATAAGAAATTTAGATGAATTAAAATAATCAAGTGCAGCCTCATTTTTTTGATTACCTGATGAAACTAAAGCAGAAAAATAATTAGAGAGATACTTTTGATTGAATTTATTATTCTCAGAAGTACTTGAATATGTGCTGGTTTGCAGTGCTAAAAATGATAAAATTACTAATATAAATTTCATATTTAAACTTATGACTTTAAATCTCAAAAATCAAAATGACATATTAAACCTTGAAAAACTTAACACAAATGAAATTGAATATACATTTAATGATAAACCAATTAACAGACTTAAAACTAAACCACAGCTAGAAGATAAAAAAAAACTTCTTTTAGAATTAAAGAGTGAAATTGAGAATATAGATGATTGTGAACTAAAAAATAATGCTACGCAATTAGTATTTGCTGATGGAAACAGTGCAAGTAACATAATGATAATCGGTGAAGGACCAGGCCAAAAAGAAGACGAGCAGGGGAAGCCGTTTGTCGGAGACGCTGGGCTCTTATTGAATAAAATGTTAGCAGCTATTCAAATAAAAAGAAATAATATTTATATAACAAATGTAGTTAACTATCGACCACCAAACAATAGGAAGCCTGAGCCTTCAGAAATTAATAGATACTCAGATTTTCTTAGAAAACATATTTCGATTATTGATCCTAAAATTTTAATTCTGATGGGTAGTACTGCAATGGAGTCACTTTTTGGATCTAAGACAAAAATTTCAAAAGAAAGGGGTGTTTGGAAAGATTTAATCATTCATAATAAAACATACTTGACAATGATCACATTTCACCCAGCATATTTATTAAGGCAAGCTGAACAAAAAAAATTTTCTTGGGCCGATTTAAAACTAATCAGGAAGAAAATTGATGAATTAAGAATATCAGTCTAACTTTACGATGATAGAAATACATAAAAAATATATAAATTGGTGGAGAGAAAAACTTAATCTTTCAAATTATGGATTATTATGGATTACTTTTTTTAAAGGTTTGATAATTGGAATCCTATTATATCATTTTTTTATTACTTAATGAGAAAAATTATAGCTGGAGTTGATGAGGTTGGCAGAGGAAGTTTAATTGGTCCAGTATATGCTGCAGCTGTTATTCTAAAAAAAAATATTAAAAAGAAAGAGATCAAAGACTCAAAAAAGTTAAATAAGATTGATAGAGAAAAATTAGCAAAATATATAAAAAAAAATTCTAATTGGGCAATAGGATCTGCCTCGGTTAAGGAAATAGAAAAACTTAATATTTTAAATGCTAGTTTATTAGCCATGAAGAGAGCTATAAAAAAACTAGAAGTTAAACCAAATTTAGTTCTTATTGATGGAAATAAATCACCTGAATTAAGAAATTATCTTGTTAAAACAATAATTAAAGGAGACCAAAAAATTAAAGAAATATCAGCAGCGTCAATAATTGCAAAAGTTTCAAGAGATAAACTGATGTTCAAAATGTCAGAACGTTTTAAAAAATACAAATGGGATTTAAATGCGGGTTATGGGACTAGAGATCACATTAATGCTATTAGAAAATATGGAGTAACTAGATTTCATCGAAAAACATTCAATCCTATACACAACATATTGAGTCACAGAAAAAAATAGTAACAAGTAGATTCAAAATAATTCAATCTCAGGTTGACTGAGACTCTACTCTGGAGTCTAATTAATAATTAAAAAATGAGTAATCAAACTTTAAAAAACAAAATTATTAATGGAGATAGTTTAAAGGAATTAAAAAAAATTCCGGATGAAACTTTTGATCTTATTTTTGCTGATCCCCCTTACAACCTTCAATTAAAAAAAGAATTAAGTAGACCAGATACATCTAAAGTAGATGCTGTGGACGATAAATGGGATCAATTTGAAAGTTTTAAAAGTTATGATGAATTTACTTTTGATTGGTTAAAAGAATGTAAGAGAATTTTAAAAAAGAATGGATCGATTTGGGTAATAGGTAGTTATCACAATATTTTTAGAGTGGGTGCTACAATCCAAGATTTAGGTTTTTGGATACTAAACGATGTAATTTGGAATAAAAATAATCCAATGCCAAATTTTAGGGGAACAAGGTTTACTAACGCACATGAAACACTTATTTGGGCATCAAAAAGTGAGGGGTCGAAATACACTTTCAATTATCAATCATTAAAATGCTTGAATGATGACCTCCAAATGAGATCTACATGGAACCTTCCAATCTGTAATGGCAAAGAAAGATTAAAAAACAATGGAAAAAAAGTCCATTCTACTCAAAAACCAGAAGCGTTACTCCATAGAATAATATTAGCCTCATCAAATAAAAATGATTTTATTTTAGATCCATTTTTAGGATCAGGTACCACGGCTGTTGTTTCTAAAAAATTAGGTAGAAAATATTTTGGAATTGAAAAGGAAAAAAATTATTTTGATGCTACAAGAAAAAGATTAGACAATACAGATATTATAAAAGATGAATATCTAGATACACTTCAAAATAATAGATCAAAACCAAGAATTCCTTTTGGATCATTAGTTGAAATGGGCTTAATTAAACCTGGAACAGAAATTTATGATCAAAAGAAAAAAGTAAATGCTAAAATTATGGTGGATGGAAGTATCAAATATCAACAATCAGAGGGTTCAATCCATAAAGTTGCAGCAAAAATTATTGGTGCAGAAAGTTGTAACGGGTGGACATTTTGGCATTATAAATCTGGAAATTCTTTAAAGCCAATTGATGATTTGAGACAAAGATTAAGGCCTGGAAATTAAGCTCTGTAAATTTTACCCAAATAATTTTCAAGAAATTTTTTATTTTTTGAGAGATATTTCAAAATTTTATTTCTAATAAAAATATTGATGGGATTTGATAAGTGAAATGTAAAATGGTTTAATTTTGATTTATTATTTATAGAAGAAATACTGCGAATCCTTTCTTGATAGAATTCACTAGTACCACTCAAAATACTTTTAAATATATCGTTTGCAGTTTCAATACTTTGGGAAGCTCCTTGAGCAAATGATGGAGGGAATGTAAATAAAGCATCGCCTGACAAAAATATATTTTTTTTATTTAGACTTGGAAATTCGCTGCTAACGTGAACAGGAAATGATTTCAATTCACTTAAATTTTTTGAGCTTATTTGCGATGTTTTTTGTAAACCTGATACTAACGATACTAAAAATTCTTCAGATTTGAATAAATCATGATTTTGCAATTCATCTGAGGATAATTTTTTTTTTATAATAGCTACAAAATTGTATTCATTATTTTGATTTACTGGGTAGATCACATAGTGACTATTTGATCCCATATATATTGAAATATCACTACCATAATCACCATTTAATTTACCTCGCAGTGCAACATTAAGATTATATTTTGGATATATGCTTTCATTAAAAATTAGTGACCTCGTTTTTGAAAAAATACCGTCCGAAATAATTAAGTAATCGAATTCTTCATTTTTATTATCTCCAAAAGAAATTCTGATGCCATTAGAATTATCTACTTTTGTTATATTTGAATTAAATTTTATTTTTTCTTGTGGGATGTTTTGAAATAAGAATTTTAATAATGTTGATCTTTTTAAGGTAGTGTATCGATTTAATGAATCATTAAATTGTGTAAGGTCTATATCGCAAATTTTTTTGGAATTATTTGCTTGTATGAAATTCACTTTTGACGGAAAGCTAACTTCAGATGCAGGTAGATTTTTAAATCCTATACTATTTAATAATTTTATACTATTTACTGATAATTGAATTCCATAACCTTCGAGGAAATTATAATTATTTTTTTTTTCAAATATTTTATATTCAAAATCTTTTTTATTATTTAAAAGATTTGCAAAGTATAAGCCTGATATCCCTCCACCAATAATCGCAATTTTTTTCATTAATTTATTTGATACTATTAAGTATTTTCTTTGTAAACGAAGGTAAAGTCCAATTGTTTAAATCTTTAACATTAATAAAAAATCCATCGCTCTTTTCTGGTAAATTATTTTTCATATTAATTGCAATTCTCATATCCATATTTGACATTTTTATATTGATCCTTTTTCCTAAATGGTTTTTAAATTTTGTCTTAGGTATCTCATTCATGGGGAATATAGGCATATCTTTTAAAAAGTTAAATTTTCTGTTTTTTAAAAGATAGTAATTATTCTGCTTATTTTGAAAAATATTTGCTTCAAAAAACTTTTGTTTATTAAATTTATTTATTTTAATTATTTCAAAGTCCTTTTTTTTAAAGGATTTACAATTTATTGAGATGGGACATTGATAACAAAGTGGATTGGATGGTTTGCAGATTAATGCACCTATTTCCATTATGGCTTGAGCATAATCACTAGCTCTAATTGTTTTCCCAAAAAAAGTTTTTTTTTGGTGTAAATTTTCTTTAGAAATTTCTTTTTCTTTTTTTAAATAAAATACTCTTTTTAAAATTCTTTCAACATTTCCATCTAAAGGAATTATTTTTTTATTTAATGCAATTGCCATGATAGCTTTAGATGTATAATCCCCTATTCCAGGTAGTGATTTTAAATCGTCCTCATTTTTTGGAAGCTGGCCCTTAAATTCATTTATAATTTGTTTTGCTGATTTTTTAAGATTTCTGGCTCTTGAATAATACCCTAATCCTTCCCAACATTTCATCAATTTAGCATCTCTAACTCTTGATAAACTTTTTAAATCTGGGATTTTAGAAATAAAATTTTCAAAATATGGTATTACAGTCTTCACTTGTGTTTGCTGCAACATGAATTCACTGACTAGCGTAAAATATTCTTTTTGAGTTCTAGAGACTTTTTTTCGCCAAGGAAGGTCTCTTTTATTATTATCGTACCAATTCAAAATTTTATTTGGTATGTTTTGACTTGTCATATGAATTTTAAATATAATAGTAAGCAGAGAACTAAATCTGTTCAAGGGCTAAGATCTTTTAAAGATACTTTGCCCCAAGAAGCCAAAAGGATATTGAATAAAAAAGGTCAAATTTATTCAAATACTTTGGATAATTGGAAATTTCTTGTTGGCAAAGAATTATTTAATGTATCCTACCCAAGATCATATAAAAATTCTAAATTAAATGGGAGCTGTTTAAATATAATGGTAAAAAGAGGAAATGAAGTAGATTTAGAATACTCTAAGAAAGAAATAATTAAAAAAATTAATATATTTTTTGGTTATAATGTAGTCGATGATATTAAATTAAAAACTTTTGAGGGAGAGTTTGAAAAAATTAAAGAAAACAAAATAAATAATGCGACAAAAAGCAAAAATATTAAGCAGATAACCAATATAAAGAATGATAAAATTAAAAAATCTTTGTTAGAATTAAATAAAATATTTAAATCAAGATGAAAAAAATACTAATACAGACAATTATAATTTCATTATTATTTGTAATACATAATGCTAAAGCAAATATTAAATCGATTACTGAGGGCAATGTTGATGCAAAAGTGAAACTGACAGTTTTTGAATCTTTAACATGTAGTCATTGTGCAGATTTCCATAAAAATGTTTATCCTAGCTTAAAAACTGATTTTATAGACAAAGGTTTAATTTTAATCGAATTTAGAAATTTTCCATTAGATATGGCTGCATTTAATGCATCAAAAATAGCTCATTGTAAAAATGATGGAAATTCAGAGATACTTCATCATTTGTATAAAAGTCAAAGTAGCTGGGTAAGAGGTAGTACAATTGAAGATCTTAATAAAAATCTTAAAGATGTAGTACAAGAATCAGGTTTTAAATTAGATTTTGAAAAGTGTATAGCTAACTCTGAAATAGAAGATTTTATTTTAGAAGACCGAATCAATGGAGCCAAAAACTACAAAATAGAGGCAACACCAACACTTATAATCAATGGTGAAAAGTTTGAAAATACATCCAACTATAAAAAATTAAAAAAATATATAGAAAAACTGATATAAGTCATTGAATGGAGTTTAAAAAAATCCAATTAAATGGCTTTAAGTCTTTTGCAGAGAAAACTAACTTTTTAATTGAAAAAGGTCTTACAGGAATTGTTGGTCCTAACGGTTGCGGTAAGTCAAACATAGTTGAATCTCTTAGATGGTGTATGGGAGAGACTTCAGCAAAAAGTATGAGAGGTTCTGGAATGGAAGATGTGATATTTTCAGGCACATCAAACAAACCTTCAAAAAATATTGCTGAAGTAGTTTTAAGTTTGAACAATGAAAATAAGGATGGACCTCACCAATACAACGATTTAGAGGAAATAGAAATTAAAAGGAAAATTGAAAAAGACAAAGGGTCAAAATTTTATATAAACAATAAAGAAGTTAGGGCAAAAGATGCGCAAATGTTTTTTTGCAGATCTATCCACAGGCGCTCATTCGCCATCACTGATAAGTCAAGGTAGAATTGGAGCATTGGTTACAGCAAAACCATCAGATAGAAGGGCTATACTTGAAGAAGCTGCTGGAATTGCAGGTTTGCATGTTAGAAGGCATGAAGCAGAAATTAGATTAGGAGCAGCAGAAAATAATTTAAAGAGAGCCGATGAACTTAGAAGACAACAAGAAAAACAATTAGCAAACTTAGAAAAGCAAGCTGAGGAAGCCGCAAAGTATAAATTAATTTCCGAAGAAATAAAAAAAGTTGAGGCAGGGCTGTATTATTTAAGACTTCTAGAAATTGATAGAGAAATAACTTTAGAAAATGAAGTAAATAATGAGGCAGATGGGAAAGTAGAGGAATTTAATAAACAAATTGAAGAACTAGAAAAAAAAATTAACAATGAACTTGAAAGAGTAGAGCCAATACGACAAAAAAATATAGAAAATTTATCAAAAATACAAAGATTAAATCTTGAGCTAAAAGCATTAGATGAAGAAAGTACCAGAATAAATGAGGAAATAGATACAATAAAAAGTTCTATAAAAGTTATAGATGAAGACATAGATAGAGAAAAAAGCATTGTAATTGATGCAAATTCTAACGAAAAAAGACTGAAGGAAGAGAGAAATATCTTAATTGATACAGATTCAAAATATTATGAAACAGAAAAACTTTCTAATCAAGATCTAGAAAACTCTAAATCAAAGTTAAAAAGTGAGCAAGATAAAATGGATGCATTATTAGAGCGTTTCAGTTCTGAATCTCTGCAAAAAAATAATGAAATTATTAGCAACATAAAAAGCCAAATCGAAGAAGTTAAAAAACTAATTTCAGAAAATAGAAATCATCAGACAATTAAAATTTTAGATGAATGTATAATTAACTTATCCTATTTAACTATGAAAGTTAAAGAAGTTGAGAATGATGATGTAGTTTCAACTCTAACCTCAAAAAGTGATCAAATAAAAAAATTACAGGACGATTATGCTGAAAACTATAGTAAAAACCAAAACATAAAAAAAGAATCTGTCAAAAGAAAAGAGAGAATAAGTATAATTGATCAAGAATTTGAAAGCTGGCAAAATCTTTTAACTAATTCTGAAAAGATGGTTAATGAGCTCAATACAAGAAAAAATAAACTTGTAGAAAAATTGAATGCGCTGGAAAAACAACCTCAATCTCAAGCAGAAAAAAAAGGGAAAATTTCTGAAAACTTAAGGATTTCAGAAAATGAAAAAAATGAAAATGAAATTTTAGTTGAAAAAATTGATAATAATATTGCAGAAATTAGAGTTCAGTTAAATAACACAAAAGAAAGTTCAATAGAAATTAGAGAGAAAAAAGCAAGCTCTGGAGCAACAATTGAAGGTTTAAATAAAAGAAGAAATGATCTTTTGGAAAGAGTTATGACAGAGTTAAAAGTTGAAGAGGGAAATATATTAAATTACTCAAATTTAGATAAAGGAGGTGAATTTCCAGATTTAGTCACCCAAGAAGAATTACTAGATGAAAAAAAGAGGGAAAGAGAGAAGCTTGGATCTGTTAACTTAAGAGCAGATGACGAAACTGAAAAATATAAAACTGAAATAAAAAAAATGGAGCAGGATAGACAAGATCTTGTTACAGCTATATTAAAACTAAAAGAGAGCATAACAGAACTTAATCAAAAAGGTCGAGAAAGATTGTTAGATGCATTTGAAAGAGTGAGTAGAAAATTTAATGAGGTTTACACAAAATTATTTAATGGAGGTAGTGCAAAATTGGAACTCGTAGATTCTGATGACCCATTAGATGCTGGTTTAGAAATGCTGGTTAGTCCTCCAGGAAAAAGACTTCAATCAATCACACTACTTTCTGGAGGAGAACAAGCTTTGACAGCATTATCGCTAATATTTGCAGTATTTCTTACTAACCCATCCCCTATTTGTGTACTAGACGAGGTCGATGCACCACTAGATGATGCCAATGTAACAAGATTTTGTAATCTATTAAATGAACTGACAAAGATTACTTCTACACGATTTATAATAGTGACCCATCACGCACTAACTATGTCAAAAATGGATAGATTATACGGGGTTACAATGCCAGAGAAAGGAATAAGTCAACTAGTTGCTGTTGATCTTCAAAAAGCTGAGAGCATGGTAGCTTAGGCTAATGGAAGAGGAAGATTTTAAAACTCGCCTTAAAAGTGCAAAAAATAGAGCAAAATCCAAATATTCTGAGAGTAAAGAACCCTCGACATCAGGAATGGGCCACGCTTTTAAAATGAGCACAGAATTAGTTGCAGCAGTAGCTGTTGGGACAATTATTGGGTTTATTTTAGACAATTGGTTTGGTACTAAGCCATGGTTAATTTTAATATTTTTTTTTGTAGGAGTAATTACAGGAATTATGAATGTAATTAAATCAGCAAAAAGAATGCAAAAATAAATAAGAGAATATAATGGCATCAAATCCAATGTACCAATTCAATGTTTATAGAATTGGTCCAGAAATAAAGTTAGGCTCAGTTGATATTTCTTTCACTAATGCGAGTTTGTTTATGGTCATTAGTTCTTTAGCTATTTTGATAATTTTTAATCTAGGAGCAAAGAAAAAAACTCTAATACCTGATAAACTTCAATTACTGTCGGAATTAAGTTATTCCTTTGTCGCCAAAATGATTAGTGATACAGCGGGATCAAAAGCGAAACCGTACTTTTCATTTATTTTCTCACTTTTTATGTTTGTGCTTTTTTGTAACATGTTTGGAATGATACCTTACGCATTTACAGTTACTAGTCATATTATAGTTACATTTGTGTTGGCAGCATTTATTTTCGTTGGAGTTACAATAATTGGGTTCATGAAACATGGATTGGGATATTTGAAATTGTTTGTACCAAGTGGGGTACCAATGGTTCTACTTCCTTTAATAGTAGTTATTGAAATTATTTCTTATTTAAGTAGACCAATTAGTTTATCAGTAAGATTATTTGCTAATATGATGGCTGGTCACACGATGATGAAGGTATTTGGAGGCTTTGTTATAAGCTTAGGAATTGTAGGTGGATGGCTTCCACTTAGTTTTTCGGTTGCACTTACGGGTTTGGAGATATTAGTTGCTTTTCTTCAAGCTTATGTATTTGCAATTTTAACATGCATTTATTTAAATGATGCATTAAATCTACACCATTAATAAAAAAAAGGAGGAAAAATGGAATTAGAAGCAGCAAAAATGATAGGAGCAGGTTTAGCGGCTATTGCACTAGCAGGTGCGGGAGTTGGTATAGGAATTATCTTTGGTAATTACTTATCTGGTGCTATGAGAAATCCATCTGCAGCTCAAAAACAATTCCCTAACTTGTTATTAGGATTTGCTTTAGCTGAAGCAACAGGATTGTTTGGCCTAGTAGTTGCGTTGATTATTTTATTTGCATTTTAATTAATGTTAAAAAAAATAGTTTTTTTAATATTCGTTACATGCTTTGCATGTTTTAATATAGTATTTGCCGCTGAAAGTGGTGGTATGCCTCAACTTAATCCAGAGTTTTGGATTTCTCAAATCTTCTGGCTTATCATCACGTTTGGAATACTTTTTATTGTTTTAACTAAAGTAATATTGCCTAAGATTAGCGATAACTTAGAAACTAGAAAATCACAAATACTTGAAAATATTGAGACAGCAGATAGGCAAAAAGAGGAGAGTCAAAAAAAAATAGACGAATATGAAAAGATTATTTTAGACAGTAAACTTAAAGCTAAAAGTTACTTTAATGAGGCCAGAGAAAAAATTTTGGAGGACATAAATAAAAAAAGAGCTGCATTAGAGAAAGACCTTGATGAAGAAATAGATGAAGTAGAAAAGGAATTATCTGATCTAAAGAATAAATCAGGAGTAAAAATAAATAAAATAGCAGCTGAAACATCAGCTGAGTTAATAAAAGAGCTAATTGGTGAAGAAGTAAATAGTAGCAGCATAGCAGCAATTGTAGAAGACCAATCAAAAATAAACAAAGAGAGAAAAGATGTTTGATGCAACTTTTTGGGTAGCAATATCGTTTTTTATATTTATAGGACTATTGGTATATTTTAAAATACCTCAGAATATAAATAATCTCCTAACAAAAATGATTGGAGATATAAAAAAAGAAATCGATGAAAGTGAAAAGTTAAGAGTCGAGTCAAAAAGACTTTTAGATGAAGCTCAAACTAAACTCAATTCTGTTGAAGGAGAGTCCAAAAAAATCCTTGATCAAGCTAAAACCGAATCTGAGCAACTTGTTATAAGCATGAATGAAAAATTTCATAAAACTTCTGAAATAAAAAAGAATTTAACTCAAACAAAAATTAATCAGATGAAAGAGGCAGCAATTAAAGAAATCAAAGATACTTCTGTTAAAATTGCCCTAGAGTCTGTAAAAAAAATAATAACAACTACAGTTGATAAATCTAAATTAGATAATCTGTTCGAAAAAAATCTTGAAGAAGCAAAGACTGAATTAAAAAAAATTAATTCATAACTTAATTACGTTACATTTTCTTAAAATAATATAAAATCCAAATTATGAATTCGATTGTAATAGGATCAGGTTTTGGTGGTATGACTGCAGCATTAAGGTTAAAAGCTAAAGGCCATAATGTAACCTTGATTGAAAAACATGAGGATTTAGGTGGAAGAGCAAGAGTTTTTAAAAAAAATGGATTTACATTTGATGGTGGTCCAACCGTGATAACAGCACCCTACCTAATTGATGAATTATTTCAGCTTTTCAATAAAAATTCTAAAGATTATTTAGAAATAAAATCTTTAAAAACTTGGTATCAATTTGTTTTTGAAGATGGTTTTAAGTTTGACTATTCTGGTGATGAAGAAGAAATGGTTAATCAAATAAAAAAGATTAACGAAAAAGATGTAAATGGATATAAAAATTTAGTTAATTTTACAAAAAAGATTTTCGATAAAGGTTTTACTGAACTATCAGACGTTCCATTTGATAAACCCTCTTTTATGTTAAAGCAGATACCCTCTTTATTTAATTTAAAGAGTTATAAATCTGTTTATGGTTTGGTTTCTTCTTACATAGAAAATGAAAAATTAAGAAGACTACTTAGTATGCATCCACTGTTGGTAGGTGGTAATCCTTTCACAACAACTTCAATATATGGACTAATCTTATATTTGGAAAAAAAATGGGGAATTCATTACTCAATGGGTGGTACTGGTCAAATAATAAAGGGAATGGAAAAATTAATGAATGAAGAAAATATAAAAATATTGAAGGGATACGAAGTAAATAAAATCTTATCAAATAAAAATAAAATAACTGGCGTTGAACTTAACAATGGGGATAAAATTGAAACAGATAATGTTATTTGTAATGCTGATCCACCTGCAGTTTACTCAAAATTAGCAAACACAAATAGTAGTAATTCTATTTTTAATTGGAAAATGAAAAGAATGGAATATTCAATGGGCTTGTTTGTGTATTACTTTGGAACAAAAAAAGTTTACGACGATGTTGAACATCATACCATCAAATTTGGGGATAAGTACAAGGAACACTTGGATGATATTTTTAACAAAAAAAAATTAAATGAAGATATTAGTTACTATTTACATAGACCAACAGCTACAGATAAATCGATGGCACCTGATAATCATGATTGTTTTTATGTGTTGGTGCCAGTTCCTAATAACCAATCTGGTATAGACTGGTCTATTGAAGGAGATAAAATGAAAAACCTAGTTATTAAAAAAATGGAGGAAAGTTTACTACCTAATTTAAGAGAAAATATTGTCGAGGGTTTTTATTTAACTCCAGATTATTTTGAGAAAGAGTTAAATACTAAATATGGCTCAGGTTTTTCTATTCAACCAAAATTTACCCAATCAGCTTATTTTAGATTTCATAATAAATCAGAGATTTTTGATGGTTTATATTTTGTTGGAGCAGGTACTCATCCTGGAGCAGGTGTGCCAGGAGTGCTATCTTCAGCAAAGGTCTTAGACAAAATTTTGTAATGGAGAAAAAGAGTTTTCTATCAATATACGCAAAATCATTTAACTGGGCTGGTTTTTTTCTTCCAAAAGAAACTTATTTGAAGTGTTCTGATTTATACGATTTTTGTAGAACTTTAGACAATATAGCTGACGATGAAGGTACAATTGATATCAAATTAAGAAGATTTTTAAACTTCAAAAATAATTTTATCAATCAAGAATTTCAGAACCGTATAATTAAAAATATGTGGGTATTAATGGATGAATATAATATTTCTTCAAAAATTGTAGAAGACTTATTTGATGGTGTAGAATCTGATATTCAAAATGAAGTAAGATTAAATTCAAAAAAGGAATTATTAATTTATTCATATAGAGTAGCAGGAACTGTTGGATTAATGATGGCAAAAATTTTAAATGTCACTAGCTCTAATTCTCTTAAATCGGCTATAGATTTGGGAATAGCTATGCAACTAACAAATATTTCGAGAGATGTAGTAGAGGACTCAAAAAATAAAAGGTTTTATATAAAACATAATTTTGAAACAATAAAAGAAACATTGGCTACTGCAGATTTATTTTATAATAGTAGCTTTTCATCAATAAAAGATATTCCTTTAAGTCTTCGATTTTCAATTTTAGTTGCAAGAAGAGTTTATAGACAAATTGGAAGAAATATTATTAAACAACAAACAATTCAAAATTATAATAAATCAGGTAAAATTTTTGTTACTAATGTTGGCAAAATATTTCAAACAATATTATCTATATATGACTTGCTAAAACTATCATTGATTAAAAAACATAATCACCTTAGAGATAAAGAACACGAATTAATTAGTGAAGAAATAAATTTAAATGAAAGATTTTGATTTTGTCATAATTGGTGGAGGTTGTGCAGGATTATCTTTAGCATATGAATTAGAGATCAATAATAAGTTAAAAAATAAAACTTTAGCTATTATTGAGCCAAGAGATGAATATAAAAAAGATAAAACCTGGTCTTTTTGGAAAACATTCCCTCATAATTTTGAGGATTGTGTAAAAAAAAATTGGAAACATTTCTCCATAAATGTGCCTCAAAAAACTAGACATCTAGAGTGTGATAATTATCAGTATCAAAGTATTGATAGTGGGCTATTTTATGAAAAGATAAACAACAAATTAAAAGAGAATAAGAATATTTCCTTTCACAAAAATGATCATAATATAAATTTTGATAAATCTTTAGTATTTAATAGCGTTCCAAATTTAGATAACCAAGACTCTGGTCTTTGGCAACATTTCTGTGGGGTAGAAATTGAGACAAAAAAGGAATTTTTTGATGAAGAAATGATGAATCTAATGGATTTTGATTGTGAGCAGAGAGGAAGTGTTCATTTTTTTTATACACTTCCATATTCAAAAAAAACAGCATTAGTTGAAACAACTTGGTTATCAGAAATGAATGACGATTCCCAAAAAGATTATGATCAGCAAATTAAAAATTATATTGAGAATAATCTAAAAATAAAAGATTATAAGATTACATACAAAGAAGTGGGTGCAATACCTCTTTTTTACCCAATAATTGACCAAGTAAAAAATAAAATTAATATTGGAACAGCTGGTGGTATGACAAGGTTAAGTACTGGTTATACTTTTCTAAATATTCAAGAACAAAGTAAATATATAAGAGAAAATATTGAAAATATTAGTAAATTGAAAACTTTTCAAATTAAAAAAAAATATCAATTTCTTGATAATATTTTTTTAAAAGTTCTTAAAAATAATCCAAGCAAAATGCCAAATATTTTTTTTAGTATGTTTAATAATAAATCTAATACTGTTATAAAATTTTTGTCAAATAGAAGTAATTTATTTGAAGATTTATCAATAATATTAAAAATGCCTAAATGGATTTTTATTAAAGCACTTTTTTAAATTAAATGATTAGAATTAATTTTTATCACTCTTTAATTTTTTTTAATTTATGTATACTGTTATCTGGAATAAAATATCTGAGAGAAGGCAGTTTCTTACTGATTTCGTTGTTTTTAATTTTAACAATTGGAATATCTCATGGTTCTCTGGATCATATTAAAGGTAAAAAACTGATCAAATATTTTGGATATAAATCAATGACTATTTTTTATTTAGGATATTTGTTTATTGGTGCAGTTACAATATTGATTTGGTTAATATTTCCAAAATTATTACTTTTCTTATTTTTAATTGTTGCAGCTTATCATTTTGGTAAAGAGGACTCCGAATTCATTAATCAAAAGGAAAAATTTGAATTAATTTATTTTTTAAAAGGATCATTAATAATTACATCACCCTTATTTTTCCATAAAGAGGAAACACTCGCAATTTTCGAGACATTAAATTTTAATATTTCAAACAATTTAATAATATCCAACGAGATATTATTCATACTTATACTTTTATCTTTGGTCTCTGGGATTATTTTGTCATTAAATAAAAGTTTTGAAGCAAGGTCACTACTGTTAATGGATTATTTATCAATACTAATCCTAAATTATTTTCTTAGTCCAATAATTGCTTTTACAATTTACTTTTGCTTTTTACATTCTATTAGGCACTCGATTTCTTTGATTAGAGAATTAAATAAAAATTTAAAAAAGGGTTTAACAGTATTCATCAAAAAAGCCTTTCCACTAACAATTTTAACGATTTTAGGATATGTTATTTCAATATCAATTCTGAATAATTATAACGAATTTAATGAAACTATATATCGAGTAATTTTTATTGGATTGGCCTCATTAACTTTTCCACATATATTGCTCGAATATTTAATTGAAAAAAATGAGCAATAAAAATATTAATTTAATTGGTTGGATTTTATTCATTATTTCTGCATTGGGTTTTATCATATCAAGTATAGGAAGTTTTTGGGCTATGTTTGGCAGTCTTTTTTTTCTAATTGCATGCATTGTTTTTTTAATTCCATTTTTTCGAAAGGATGAAAGTGAAAAATAATCATCTTAAAATACTTTTAGCAGCTCCCAGAGGTTTTTGTGCAGGTGTTGATAGAGCAATTGAAATTGTAAAGAAAAGCATAGAAAAATATGGCGCTCCTGTATATGTAAGACACGAAATAGTTCATAACAAACATGTAGTAGATGGTTTAAAAAAAATTGGCGCAATATTTGTTGAAGAGATTGATGAAATTGAGGATAAAACGAGGCCTGTTGTCTTTTCAGCTCATGGTGTACCAAAATCTGTTCCTCAAGAGGCAGAAAGTTTAAATATGATTTTTGTAGATGCTACATGTCCACTTGTATCTAAAGTTCATAGAGAAGCAGAAAATTTAGATAAAAAGGACATTAAAGTTTTGCTTATAGGTCATAAAAACCATCCTGAAGTGATTGGTACTATGGGGCAAGTCACTGATGGAAAAATTGATCTTATAGAAACGATTGATGATGCAAAAAATTATGAAAGAGGTGAAAATAAAAAACTTGCTTATATAACACAAACTACATTGTCGGTTGATGATACAAAAGATATTATAAACATTTTAAGAGAACGTTTTCCTGATATTCACGAGCCAAAAAAAGATGATATATGCTATGCAACCACAAATAGACAAGCAGCAGTGAAAAAAATTGCAAAAGATTGTGATAATCTTTTTGTAATTGGTAGTAGAAATTCATCTAACTCAGTTAGATTGGTGGAAGTAGCTAAAAATAATGGATGTGAAAATGCTGAATTAATTCATTCGGAAAGCACTTTTCCACTAGAAAAAATATCTAAATGTAAAACAATAGGTATTTCATCTGGTGCCTCGGCTCCTGAAGTATTAGTTAATGAATTCATAGAAAATATTAAAAGAAAATTTATTGTAGAAATAGAGGAAGTTGAAATAGTAAAAGAGGATGTAACATTTAAAATTCCAGGAAAATTAAATTAATGGCTGTATATACAAGGATAAATCAAAACGATTTAAGCTTGATAGAAAAAAACTTTAAAATTGGGAAAATCCACTCATTTTCTGGCATTAAAAAAGGAATTGAAAATACTAATTACTTAATAAAAACAAATAAAAAAAAAATAATACTTACTATATTTGAAAAAAGAGTTCAAAAAAAAGATTTACCTTTTTTTATGAACCTTATGTTTGGTTTATCAAAAAATAAAATCAAATGTCCAGAGCCAATAAAGAATAAAAAAGGGAAATATTTATTCAAAATTAAAAATAAAACTGCATGTTTGGTAAGCTTTTTAGAGGGAAAAGACAAAAATCAACTAACAAATAAAGACTGTTTTCAAGTTGGAAAAAATGCAGCTCTGTTACATTTGGCTGCAAAAAAATTAAGATTATATAGAAAAAATTCATTATCAGTGAATTCATGGGGACCTTTATTGAATAGAATAGATAAAAGAATTAATAGACTTTCAAGTAATTTAATTAATACTATGCGAACCGATTTAGTCGATATTAAGAAGAAATGGCCAAAAAGAATGCCCAATGGAATAATACACAGCGATCTTTTTATTGATAATATTTTTTTCTATAAGAAAAAATATTATGGGTTTATAGATTTTTATTTTTCTGCAAATGATTTTTTAGCCTATGAATTAGCTACATGTGTGAATGCATTATGTTTTAAAAAAAGAAATAAAATTTTTATTTTAGATAAAAGTAAATCTTCTCAATTATTAAAAGGTTACCAATCTGTCCGAAAATTGAATTACAAAGAAAAGAGTAATTTCAATACTTTATGTAGAGGTTCATCTTTGAGATATCTTCTTACCAGATCATATGATTATTTAAATACTCCTAAAAAAGCATTGATAAAAATAAAAGACCCAAAAGAATATTTAGATAAATTAAATTTTCACAGAAAATTAAATTCATTTAAGGATTATAGCTAGTGATAAAAATCTATACTGATGGATCGTGTTTAGGTAATCCAGGAAATGGTGGGTGGGCTGCTATTATTATAGATGATAATAAAAAAATTCAGGTAAAGGGAAGTAAAAAAGATACCACAAATAATCAAATGGAGTTACTTGCTCCAATAAAAGCACTTAAAAAAATTCCTAAAGGAAGCAATGTTCAGATTTTCACAGACTCTAAATATGTAAAATCAGGAATAACAGAGTGGATACATAATTGGAAAAAAAATGGTTGGAAAACAGCTAGTAAACAACCTGTTAAAAATAAAGATCTCTGGACTGAATTAGATCAAATGACTAGTGAATTTCATATAAAATGGAGTTGGGTCAAAGGCCACTCTACAGATGTTTTAAACAATGAGGTAGATTTAATTGCTAGAGAAGCTGCAAACTCCTAACGGGGCACCTGGCAACAGAACACCCCCTCTTGCTAAATAATACCTAAAATTCCCTCTGCAGAGGATATTCCACAATTTTTAGTTTCCTCTTCCTCTTGGATATTTTGAACTTGAAGATTTTCTATAACCATTGCATAACGGCTTGATCTCATTCCCATACCTTTTGAGTTTCTATCAACTTCAGCACCAATAAGCTTAGTAAATGACAAATAAGGATCAGCTAACATATTTATATTTTCTCCTATATTATTCGCCTCACCCCAAGCATTCATTACATAAGGGTCATTAACAGCTAGGCAAAATATTTTATTAATACCTTTATCTAAGATTTGTTGAGCATTTTTAACATAACCCGGCAAGTGAAATTTAGAGCATGTAGCTGTGAATGCACCAGGCAAACCAAACAATATTATTTTTTTTGGTCCTAGTATCTCAGATACATTTTGCTCTTTAGGTTCTCCATCAACTAAATGGAAGATTTTTACATCTGGGATTTGATCATTAACTTTTAGCTTCATAATTTACTTTTAACGAAATTTTTTACTGCCTCTGTATCATTTTTTAATAATTGAAAATTTTCATCTTTACTATGAACATATTGAAGCTCTTTAGGTAGTTCTTCATGTTTACTTATTGCATTGTCGGTAGCAGCTGGAAATTTACATGGATGAGCAGTAGATAAAACTACACAATCATTAAAATTTAGCTTATTTGCAGCCCCAACTCCAACTGCAGTATGTGGATCCAAAATGATATCATTTTTCTCGAAATTTTTCTTTATAATTTCTAAAGTTTCATTTTCATTACAACTTTCTGAAATAAAATCTTTTTGAATAATGTCTAAGTTTGATTTTTCTATTTTATATTCATTATTCTTAACTTTCTTCATTATATCTAATGTAATGTCAGAATTAGAGTTATTCACATAATAAATTAATCTTTCAAAATTACTTGCTAATTGGATATCCATACTTGGAGAAAGTGTTTCTTTTACTTTTTTTGAAACATAATCACCATTTGAGATTGCTCTATGCAAAATATCATTTTCATTAGTCGCAACGATAAGTTTATCTATCGGCAATCCCATTTCTTTTGCAAGATATCCTGCAAAGACATCTCCAAAATTTCCAGTTGGCACTGAAAAGGAAATTGGTTTATCACCACCAATTTTAAAAAAAGTGTAAAAATAATAAACTGCTTGAGCAATTATTCTTGCCCAATTAATAGAATTAACCCCTGACATATTTATTGATTTAGAAAAATTTAAATCCGAAAACATTTGCTTAACAATATTTTGGCAATCATCAAAATTTCCGTCAATTGCAATATTGAAAACATTTTCATCTTCAACTGTTGTCATTAACTTTCTTTGCACTGGTGAAATTCTATTATTAGGATGTAAGACAAAAATATTTAAGTTTGATTTGCCTTTAATTGCATCTATAGCGGCAGCACCAGTATCACCTGAAGTTGCTACAACAATATTAATTTTTTTATCATTTTTACTTAAATAATATTCATACAAGTTACCAATAAACTGCATTGCCACATCTTTAAAAGCTAATGTAGGACCATGAAATAACTCTAATAATTTGAGATCTCCAATTTTTGATATTTTAACAACTTCTTTTTCTCTAAAAGTTGAATAAGATTTTTTAATTAATGATGTAAGATCATCTTTTGAAATAAAGTCTGATGAAAATTGATTTATTATTTCAGTAGATAAATCATTATAATTAAGATTTTTAAGCTCTGACAATTCATCTGAGCTGAATTTTTTTAAATATGTAGGTACATAAAGTCCGCCATCATCAGCTAAACCTTTGATGAAAACATCTTCAAAACTATATTCTTTTGAATTATCTCTTGTACTTACATATCTCATGAATTTTTTTACCATTTTCTTATAAAATAAATAGGATTATTTATTTTATAATCTGGTCTACCAAAAATAAGACAAAAAGCAAAAATAAGTAAAAAATTGAGTAAGAAAATACCTTTTTAGCCTTCTTTATTTCAAATTTGTTTTTTTTGAACTTAAGAAGATCATAACAAACATAGTTGTAATAAAAGGTAAGTATTAATGAAAATATTAAGAAGGTTTCACCTGCAAAACCAATATAATAAGGCAAGATTACTACTGGGAGCATAATTAACGAGTAAACAAATATATTTTTCTTCGTTTCCTCAATACCGTTAGTAATTGGTAACATGGGAATTTTAGCTTTCTGATAATCCTCTGCTTTATAAAGGCTCAATGCCCAAAAGTGAGATGGGGTCCAAAAGAATATGATTAAGAAAAATGTTATCGGTTCTAATGTTAATGAGTTAGTTGCTATAGTCCATCCTATAACTGGAGGTAGTGCACCTGATGCACCTCCTATAACAATATTTTGAGGAGTTTTTCTCTTTAACCATATCGTGTAGACAAAAACGTAAAATGCGATTGTTATAGATAATAGTATCGCTGATGTTAGATTTGAAAAGTAATAAAGTCCAACTACAGATACTATCGATAATATTGTTCCAAATAATAATGCGTGCTCCCTGTTCACCTTTCCGGTGGGGATTGGTCTTAGACAGGTTCTTGTCATTAATTTATCAAGATCGGCCTCATACCACATATTTAATGCACCTGCAGCACCTGCTCCCATGGTTACAAAGAAAATTGCAATTATTGAATTTAAAAAAGAAACAGTTACTGGGGCTGTTAGCAATCCGACAGCACAGGTAAAAATAACCAAAGACATTACTCTTGGTTTCATTAGTAGTAATAAATATTTTGAATAAGATAAAAAGGTTATAGAAACTGATTTTTTTTTAATTGTATTTGCAGTCACTATTACTCAACATTTAGTGAAACAAATATTACAAGTAATATAACGCCTGCTATTAAAATATGATTTCCAAGATCGAATATACCTACTTTGCTATTTTTCTTATCAATTAATCTTCTGCTTAATGGTATTTGATCATAAGGATTTATTGTGACTTTATCACCTTGTTCTTTTTGGTTTTCAACTTTTACCGAATAACCAAACCAAACTATATAAATGAAAAATACAAATAAAATTAGGAAAAAAGCTAAGTAACCGTAAGCGTCCATATTAAGCTCCCCCCACTACAAAATAGAAAAATCTTGAAAATAACGTGTATTTAAATTCAGCAGTCATTAGAAATATAAAACAGGCAATTGCTGTCATTGGCCATAACAAAACATTTACTAAAGCGTATCTTTCCCAAAACAAGTGCATGAAAAAAGCCATAATTAACCCTGCTTTTAGAAACATAAAGAATAATATTAGTGACCATCTCAACATTCCTTGAAATTGATACCAGTCAACCATGTATGAAAAGAAACTTAAAACAAACAATAATAACCAAATCCAAAGATAAATTCCTATCTTCTGAGTGCTTGTTTGTTCTTCCTTTTTAGTTGTCTCGCTCATTTTGTTAGTCTCTTCCATATTTTATTTTACCACAAGTAGAAAAATGCAAAAATAAAAACCCAAACTAGATCTACAAAGTGCCAGTATAGACCCAATATCTCAATTTCAACATAATCCCCTTTCATCTTTGTAAACCAACCTCTTTTTTTGCTCTCATAATGGCCAGCAAAAACTTTATAAGTATAAATGAACAAGAAAATCACTCCTATCGAGACATGGAAGCCATGAAAACCCGTTATCATAAAAAAGAAGGAACCAAACTGAGCTGCTCCAAAAGGATTTCCCCAAGGTCTAACACCCTCGTGAATGAGTTTTGACCATTCAAATACTTGCATTCCTACAAAAGTAAGTCCACCTACGGCAGTAGCTAGAATTAGCCAACCACACATTTTACGATTTTTTTCGTAACCATATTTAACCGCTAAAGCCATTGTTCCACTACTTGTAATCAATACAAAGGTCATTATCGCGATCAGTAAAAGTGGGACAGGCACATCTCCTACATGTAAAGAAAAAACTTCACTAGTGTTAGGCCAATCAACAATAGTTGATCCTCTACCCTTCATATAAGAAATTAAAAAACAGCTGAAAACGAAAGTATCGCTCAACAAGAAGATCCACATCATGGCTTTGCCCCAATGCACACCTTTAAACATTGTTTGGTCTGAACCAGTATCAGACGCCATGCCCTTAAACCCTGGTTTAAGTTCAAAGCCGTCTATTTTTTGTTCAGACATATTTTTCTCTTAAGTTTTCTCTACTTCAGTATTTACAACTTCACTTGGAGCTGTTGTTTGTGGAATAAAGTCATCCTTTGCTCCTGGAACACTAAAGTCGTAAGGCCATCTATGAACAACTGGAAGTCTTTCACCAAAGTTACCATGTTCTGGTGGAACAGTAGAAGTATACCATTCTAGTGAATTAGCTTTCCAAGGATTCTGTTCGGCTTTTTTTCCTGTTTTTAGCGTTTTAATTATATTGAATACTAAAATAAATTGCGCTGCTCCCACTATAAATGCTGCAATACTTATAAATTCATTCATTCCAACTGCAGATGTCATATATGGACTATCATACATTTCAAAATATCTTCTTGGAACTCCAATAAAACCTAAATAGTGCATCGGGAAGTATATTGAGTACGCTCCTAAGAAAGTAATCCAGAAGTGCCATTTCCCAAGACCTTCGTGCAACATTTTTCCAGCTACTAATGGGAACCAATGATAAACTGCACCCATAATAACCATTAATGGTGCAATACCCATGACCATATGGAAGTGGGCTATTACGAAATATGTATCAGACAATGGAACATCAACTGAAACGTTCCCTAAAAATATTCCAGTAATTCCACCATTTACAAATGTTACTATAAATCCAAGGCACCATAACATAACTGTATTAATTCTAATATTTCCTCTCCACAAAGTAAGTATCCAGTTATAAACCTTCATGGCGGTTGGAACTGCAATAATTAAAGTTGTTGTTGCAAAGAAAAATCCAAACCAAGGATTCATTCCACTTACATACATATGGTGAGCCCATACGAAGAAACTTAAAGCTCCAATACCAACAATTGCCCAAACCATCATTCTGTAACCAAATATGTTTTTTCTTGCATGAACTGATATCAAGTCTGAAACTATTCCAAATGCAGGTAATGCAACAATGTAAACTTCAGGGTGTCCAAAG
Organism: uncultured Pelagibacteraceae bacterium; assembly: GCA_902596915.1. GTDB lineage: Bacteria > Pseudomonadota > Alphaproteobacteria > Pelagibacterales > Pelagibacteraceae > Pelagibacter. Next base: position 27,124 of record CACJVQ010000007.1, read on the forward strand.
AACCAAAATAAGTGTTGGAAAAGAATTGGACTTCCACCACCATATTCTAGAACCTCTCCGGCTTTTAATATTGTTGGCATAAAGAAACTGGTTTGTAATACTTTATCTAATGTCATCATTATTGCGCTAACTAGTAGTGCTGGGAATGCTAACATCGCAAGGACGGTAGCTGTAAATATACCCCAAACAGTTAAAGGCATTCTCATTAAAGTCATTCCTCTAGTTCTAGCTTGAAGAATAGTAATCATATAATTTAGTCCGCCCATTGTGAAACCAATTACAAATAAAGATAAAGATATAAGCATTAGAAGTATTCCCATACCGGATCCTGGAGTTCCTTCTAGAATTGTTTGAGGAGGATATAATGTCCATCCCGCTCCCGTTGGTCCACCTGGAACAAAGAAACTTGCCATTAAAACTGCAACGGCAACAAAAAACATCCAGAAGCTAAGCATGTTTACATATGGGAAAACCATGTCTCTTGCTCCTACCATCAGAGGAATTAGATAATTCCCAAATCCTCCAAGAAATAGTGCAGTTAAAAAGTAAACTACCATGATCATTCCATGCATAGTTACAAATTGATAATAATGTTCTGCTGTCATGAAACCTGCTAACTCAGGAAAACCAAGTTGGAGTCTCATTAACCATGATAAAATTAATCCCACAATTCCAGTAAATACTGCCGTTAAAAAATATTGAACACCAATAACCTTAGCGTCCTGACAAAATATCCATTTTTCGATAAAACTATGTGCATGATATAAATCTTGTTCAGGTATTTCGGCTGGTCTTACATAATCCATATCGGGATTAACTGATCCAGCTGAACCATCTAAAACCTCTGATGATTGGGCCTGGTATGATTTATTATTATCGTATTCGTCTGACATATTTTTATCCTTTATATATATTTTTTTTTAAATTAATAAATTGTTATTTTTTGACTAATTTGTTCCCGTCCACGTTTAATTTTTCGTATCTGGCTGATAATTGTTGAAAAGTTTCTTGCTCGCTCAACCACACTTCATATTCAGCTTTATCTTGAACCTCAACACCGCCTCTCATTGCGTAATGACCAACTCCACAATATTCTGCACATAAAACTTCATATTCTCCAACTTTATTTGGTTCAAACCAATAAAAAGTAACTGTTCCAGGAACAGCATCCATTTTTGATCTAAATTGAGGCACATACCAATTATGAAGAACGTCAACTGATCTTAATAGTATTTTTACAGGTCTATTATTTTCTAAATTTATTACATCGCTCTCAATCATAATGTCATCTTTTCCAAAAGGATCGTCTGGATTGATACCAAAAGGATTGTTATCAGCAATATTTCTAACTTGTGTAGTTCCTAATTTTCCATCTGCACCAGGAAGTCTGTATTGCCATCCCCACTGCCAAGCCATTACATCCACTTCGAGTGCATTCTTTGGTACATTTACATATTGATTCCAAATTATAAGACCAGGAGCAAGTAAAGCACACACTCCAAGGGTTGTTGCCCATGTTAAAATTTTTTCTAATTTTTTATCTTCAGGTTTATATTCTGCTCTTCTATCCTCTTTATGTGAGTATCTAAAAATACAATAAACCATGAATAAACATACAGCCACAAAAACACCACCACCAACCCAGAAGGTAAGAGTAATTGTACTATCCATTCCCCCCCAATTTGATGCTATGTCTGTCCAGTACCAAGGTGTGAAAATGTGAAATAAGACAGATCCTACGATCACTAATAAAAATATTATTCCTGCATGCATAGTGCTTATATAGAAGAATAATCCTATAATTACCTATGACAAAATGTCATAAAACATATTAATTATACTAATATAATCAATATCTTTATGCTTGGTAAATTAGGTATTTTAATCACAATTCTTGCTTTAGTATTAGCCTTCTATTTTGTGATCTCTTTAGGAGCAGGAAGGTTTTCAAAAGGAGAAACAAAACCTGAAACCAAAAGATATCTTAGATCAGTCAACATTCTTTTAATAATAATTGCAGTGTTTGGGTCTGTGCTAGTTTTGTTTATGTAACTAAGCAATCAAAGATTTGCAGAACTCTATTACAGTATCATTGTAAGCGAACATTATAGCAAAGAAGACTAGCCAAACTATAAATAAAAAGAGCCAATACAAAGAAAGAGCATTAATACTTTTTTCCTCTTTGTTATAATCCTTCTCATCTAATTTAAAAATTTTAGAACTGACTTTGCCCCAAAAATAAAGACCTCCTAAAAGATGAATACCATGTAATGCTGTAAAAAAATAATAGGATGAAAAATAAGTATTTGTAGAAACAAAATTTCCACTTTTCATAAGTTGGTACCATAAAGCTAATTGAAGAAATAAAAATATATAACTTAAACCACCAACATAAATTAAGTTTCTTTTTATTGTATTCGTAACCCCATTTTTTAAATCTCTACTTATTCTATTAAAAAATATTGTTACTAATATTAAGACTAATGTATTTATCCAAAGTAAATTTGTCTTAAGTATAAAAGTTGTATCTTGCTCTGGTGGCAGTGAATAAAGATAACCAGTAAAAATTAGACTAAATAAAGTTGTACTTACTCCAAAAATTATTATTACAGCTGACATTTGATTTGAAATTTCAAACGTCTTTCCTGCATGTGTGCTATCAATTGCTGCTTGACTAGCTTCCCAAGGCTTTTCAGTTAATGTGCCAAATATTTTCTTTAATAGAGACATAATCTTTATATAGTTCCTATATATAATTTTACAATAATGAAATTAAAAACCTCAATTGCAGTTTTAACTGGATGTTTAACAATATTCTTTTTTTTAATGCTTCCAGTATTTCTTTCCATGAAGGAACAGAAAGACCAATCAGTCGCAGCTTTCAAGGGATCAGATTTTGAGCTTAAGGACATGAATAATAATTCAATTACCCAAGAATCTTTTAACGGACCCTTAACTGCAATTTTTTTTGGTTTCACAAATTGCCCTGACATTTGTCCCATGACTTTAAATAAAATGGATATCGCATTAAACAGAATTAAAAAAAATAAAAAAAAAGATTTTAAAGTTTTTTTTATTAGTGTTGATCCTAAAAGAGATACTCCTGAGGTTATAAAAGACTATTTGAGAAATTTTGATAATGAGTTCGTTGGAATTACAGGTGACCCAGGAGAAATATTTTTATTATCACAATCCTGGGGAATAATCAGTCAAAAGATTTTTTTTGAAAATGGAGATTATAATGTTGATCACAGCTCGCCCGTAATACTTCTTAAAGATGGAAAATATATCGCCAAAATATCTCATAGAGATGATATTAAACAATCAATCAAATTAATTAATAAATATTTATAAATTTAAAATATAACTAAGTATTGATATTGATGATATCACTGCAGTCTCTGATCTTAGAATATTTTCATTGATCTTGAATGATTTGACGCCTTTAAAATTTAAGATCTTATCCCTCTCCTGCTCTGAAAAGTCTCCCTCAGGTCCAATAATAACGCATAAAGGTTTAATTATATTTTTATTAAATTCAATTTTTTTACTTTTAGTATTTAGATCAGTAAAAATTAAATCTATTTTATCTTCATTTTTATTTAAGAAACTTTTCAAGTTTTGAGGTTTTTCTAATAAAGGAGGATTGATCCTATTTGATTGCTCAGTTGCTTCTATTATTATTTTTTCTAATCTTTCAGAATTAATTTTTCTAACAATAGTACGATCAAAAATAATTGGAATAAATTTGGTTATTCCTAATTCAGTAGCCTTCTGTATCATAAAATTTGAATAATTTGATTTAATGGGAGAAAATGCCAACCAAATATCTACCAGGTTTTCTTTATTTCTTAATTTTTCTATAATACTAAATTCAACTTTGCCACTACTGATATTATTAATTTTAGCTAACCACTCACCGTTTTTATTAAATAGTGAAAAATTTTCACCAATTTTAACTCTCATTACTTTTGTTAAATAGTGTGATTGTGGTTTTTCAAGGTAAGAGTTAAAATTAAGAGATAAACTTTCAGGAAAAAATATTCTAATATTACTCATATCAAGAAAGTAAATTATGAAAAATATTAAAGCAATAATTTTCGATGCCTATGGAACTTTATTTGATGTCAATTCTGCAGCAGAAAAATGTAAAGATAAAATTGGCAGCAAATGGGAAAGTTTTTCAAATTATTGGCGAACAACTCAGCTAGAATATACTTGGCTTAGAAGCCTAATGAAAAGACATAAAGATTTTTGGAAAATTACTGAGGATAGTTTAGATAAATCAATGAAAGTTTTTAATATTAATCCTAATATGAAAAGTCAATTACTTGATCTTTATAAAATTCTTTCCCCTTATCCAGAAGTAAAAGAAACTCTACAATTATTAAAAGAGAAAAATTACAAACTATCAATACTGTCAAATGGAACTCCTTCCCTTCTAAATGAATTGGTCTCCAGTAATAATCTTAAAGTTTTTGACGATATTTTTTCAGTGGAAGAAGTAGGTATTTTTAAGCCAGACTCAAAAGTATACGATATTCCAGTTAAAAAATATAAGATTGAAAAACATGAAGCTGCTTTTTTAAGCGCAAATACATGGGATGTTTCTGGGGGTGGTAATTATGGTTATAATGCTATTTGGGTAAATAGAAATAATATTATTTTTGATAATCTAGATTACTCTCCGGAAAATAAGATAAATAATCTTAAAGACTTGCTTGATATTATTTAACAAGTCATTATTTTGAAATTATGACAAACATTTTAGATCTTGTTGCAAGAATTTTAATTTCAGCTTTATTTCTTCTTAATGGTATTTTTAAAATTAGTAATTATGATGGAACCGTTGGATGGATGGAAGGTTTTGGAATACCAGGAATTTTACTTATACCAGCAATAATTTTGGAGATAGTTGGACCTATCTTAATTATATTAGGCTATAAAGCAAAAATTGCAGCTGGTTTTTTAAGCTTATTTTGTATTGCTACAGCAGTAATTTTTCACAACGATTTCTCGGACCAGATGCAATTAGGATCTTTTTTGAAAAATATAGCATTAGCTGGTGGATTTCTATTTATATTCATAAACGGAACTAAAGATTTTAGTTTAGATAGAAAATTTTAAAAATAAAATGTCAAATATTGAAGTTAAAAAAATTATTGAACCTACGCCAGCATCTGACGGGGCTGGGGTTAAATTAAAAAGAAGTATTGGTGTAGAGCCAAATTACTTTGATCCATTTTTAATGCTAGATGAATTTGGATCAGAAAATAGTGAAGACTATATAGCAGGTTTTCCACCTCATCCTCATCGGGGAATAGAAACAGTAACCTATATGTTGGCTGGGGATTTTGAGCACAAAGATAGTACAGGTGGCGAAGGTAGAATGACTGCTGGAGATGTTCAGTGGATGAAAACTGGAAGTGGAATAATTCACTCTGAAATGCCAGCAATGAAAGAAGGTAAACTACATGGATTTCAATTATGGATAAATATGCCAGCTGAACTTAAAATGAGCAAACCTAATTACATCTACATAGATGCAGAACAAATGCAATCACATAAAGATGAGGAAAAAATTGTAAAGGTCATAGCTGGTAAATTTGAACAAGCTGAAGGACCTATAAAAAAACACAATGTTGAGCCTGTTTATTTTGATGTAGAATTAAATAAGGACAAAGAGTTTAATTTTGATTTACCATCAACTCACAATTCATTTATTTATTTAATTAATGGGGAAATAAAAATTGGAAATCATCAACATCAAAAAGTTGAAAATTCAAAACTAATTCTTTTAGAAAAGGGAGATAAACTTAAGGTTTATGGCTCAACTGATGCTAAGTTTCTTCTAATTGCTGGAAAACCAATAGGTGAACAAATTGCAAGAGGTGGTCCATTTGTTATGAACACTAAACAAGAAATCTTGCAAGCAGTCGAGGATTATCATAAAGGTACATTTGTAAAATAAAAACATTTTTAAAAATGAAATCTATAAAAGTAACAAATACAGGTGGCCCAGAAGTTCTTAAACTAGAAGATATATCTTTAGAAAAACCTGGAGCTGATGAAGTTCAAATTGAACATATATCAATTGGTTTAAATTATATAGATACCTATCATAGATCAGGTTTATACCCTCTTCAATTACCAACTGGGATTGGAATGGAAGCAGCAGGTATAATTAAAGAAGTTGGTTCAAATGTTTCTAATTTTTCAGTTGGAGATAAAATTGCATACGCTGCAGCTCCTTTAGGGGCTTACTCAACTCACAGAAATTACACATCAAAAAATATTGTAAAAGTTCCTGATGATATTGACTTGGAACAAATTTCGAGTGCCATGACAAAAGGAATGACAACATTTTATTTATTACACAAAACATATGTTCCAAAAGAAGGTGAAAGCGTCTTATTTCATGCAGCAGCTGGTGGCGTAGGACAATTCTTTTGTCAGTGGGCAAAAAGTTTAGGACTAAGAGTTATTGGAACAGTCGGTAGTGATGAAAAAGTTGAGATAGCAAAGAAGTTTGGTTGTGATGAGGTAATAAATTATTCTAAGGAAGACTTTGCAAAAAAAGTGTTGGAACTCACAAATGGCAAAGGTGTTTCAGTTGTTTATGATGGTGTGGGTAAAACAACATATGATAAATCTATTGAATGTTTAAAATTAAGAGGCACGATGGTTTCATTTGGAAATGCATCAGGTCCACTTGATCCAATTATTGTTTCAAAATCTTTGCAACCAAAAGGTATTTATTTTGTTAGACCTGCAATGAATCAATACTTCACAAATAGCGATGAAATACAAGAAGCAGCTAATATGTTATTTAAACAAATTTTATCTGGAAATGTAAAAATAGAAATTTATAAAAAGTATAAATTAGAGGAAGCTGTTCAAGCACATAAAGATTTAGAGGGAAGAAAAATTACAGGTCCAGCAGTAATTATTCCTTAAACTGAACATCCATATCAGAAAGATGAAGTTTTAAAGCTTTGGTTGAAATTTGTATCTCTCTAATAAAAAATATAATTGAAATCATCATAGATAAACAACACGTTCCAAAAATTACTCTAGCTACAATTAAACTTTCTAAATAAAGAGCAAATACAGTTAGCATATTAAATAGAAAACCAAATGCTGCTGACATAATTGCAAACTTTAATACACCAATTCTACTATTTAGGTTTATAAGTTGATCTTTCCATTCTGGTGGTGTGTGTTTTTCAAAAACGTACTCATCATGAATTTTTCTAATTAATCCACTTAGGGTATGAAATCTATTGCTATATACGCTCATTATAAGCGGTATTGCTGGAAACATTAATGCTGTAACAGTGTAATCTATATTCATTCGAATCAATTTGATTATGAGACTCCGCTTTGCTATTTACAAGTAAATTGTTATGCAAAACATCAAATTGTTCATTGAACTTACGAGATTAAATAGACCAATCGGATACATGCTATTATTTTGGCCTTGTCTATGGGGTCTTACTATTGCTTATGATTTTAATTCTGAATTAGAAATATTTTATTTTTATTCCTTGTTATTTTTACTTGGTTCAATGCTAATGAGATCTGCTGGTTGCATTGTTAATGACATAGTAGATAAAAATTTTGACAAAAAAGTAGAGAGAACAAAAAATAGACCAATTGCATCGGGAAAAGTTTCTGAAAAGGTTGCGATAATTTACTCTTTTATTTTATGTGGATTAGCATTTTTGGTATTGATTAATTTTAATAAATTCACAATTTTGATGGCACTATTATCTATGCCATTGGCATTTACTTATCCTTTGATGAAGAGATTTACTTATTGGCCACAGCTATTTTTAGGAATTACATTTAACTATGGCCTTGTTCTTGCTTGGATATCAATAAATAACAACATAGATTTAATACCAATTATTTTTTATTTCGGAGCCATATTTTGGACACTGGGTTACGACACTATTTATGGATATCAAGATATTAAAGATGATGAGATTATAGGAGTTAAATCTACCTCGATAAAATTTAAAAATAACCCAAAAAAATTTATTTCGTTATGTTACATATTTTTTTTTCTTTCATTAATTTTAGTTGGTTTTTTAATGAACTTTAAAATCTCATTTTATATATCACTGATAATTACTTTTTTTCATTTAGGTTTTTATCAAATAAAAAATCTTGAAGTATCAAACCCTAATATGTGTCTAATAAAATTTAAGAGCAATAATTTGTTAGGTCTTATTGTATTTATTAATATTTTAATTGGAAAAATAATTTAAATGCCAAACATTGAAATATTTAAAAGACTTTACAAAGACTATACAAAAAAATATTTAAACAAAATTTTTTTAGCAGTTTTTTTTTCTATATTAGTTGCTGGAAGTACATCTGCAACTGCGTGGTTATTAGATCCAGCAATAGATAAAATTTTTATTAATAAAGATCAAAGCCTACTTTTAATAATTCCTTTATTAATTATTTTGGCGTTTGCAACAAAAGGGATTTCCCTTTATTTAGCAAAAGTCACAATGATTAAAGTTGCGGAAGAAGTTAAAAAGGAATTACAAGTTAATATGCTTACATCATTTATTAAGGCTGATACAGAAAACATAGAGAACAAACATACTGGAAAATATATTTCCAATCTAAATTTTGATGTTAATCAAATAACAGGAATGCTAAGTACATCCTTTTTAACTTTTTTCAAAGATGGATTAACTTTAATAGGACTTCTATCAGTAATGTTTATCCAGAACTGGAGATTATCTTTAATTGCACTTATCATGATACCATTTGCATCTATTACTGCAAAAAAATTAGGTAAAAGAATGGGTAAAGTAGTAACAGAAGCTCAGGAAAAATCTGGAGATTTGAATAAATATTTAATTGATATTTTTAAAAATCACAAAATTATTAAAATTTTTCAAAGAGAAAAGTATGAGAATGAAAGATCAGAAAAATTTGTGGATGATTTAAAAGAAAAATCAATAAAAATATCAGCCGTCTTAATCAGAGCAACGCCAGTAATGGAAATTTTAACTGGAACTATGATTGCTGTTCTAATTTTTTACTCAGGAAAATTAATAATGAATGATCAACTCAGCTTAAATAATTTTTTTTCATTTTTAGCTGCAATGATGTTAGCTTATCAACCAGTAAAATCCTTGGCAACTATAAATGTTGGTATTAGCCAAGGATTGTCTGCCAGCAAAAGAATACTCCCAATAATTGATACAATAAATTTGATTCAAACTAACGATGATAAAATAAATTTAATTCTAAAAAATGGAACTATAGATTGCAAAGATATAAATTTTCACTATTCAACAAATTTAGAAAATAAAGTTTTAAAAAACATAAATATTAAAATCAATGGAGGTAAAATGACTGCCTTGGTTGGACAAAGCGGCTCTGGTAAATCAACTCTGTTAAGTTTAATACCAAGAATTTATGATCCAACAGCAGGAAAATTAGAAATTGATGGACAAGATATTAAAGAGGTTAATTTATTTTCTTTAAGAAAGGAAATATCAATTGTTGATCAAAATGTAACTTTATTTGATGATACTATTTTCAATAATATTAAATATGCAAAGCCAGATGCTAAAGATGATGAAATATATGAAGCAGCTCATCTTTCAATGTGTTCAGAATTTATTGATAAACTTGAGAACAAATATCAAACAATGATAGGAGAAAATGGAGTCAGATTATCAGGTGGAGAAAAACAAAGGCTTTCAATTGCAAGAGCATTTTTAAAAAAAAGTAAAATAATACTTTTGGATGAAGCTACTTCATCTTTAGACTCTGAAACTGAGGAAAAAATCCAAAAAGCATTAGATAAATTAACCTTAAATAAGACAACTGTAGTTATTGCCCACAGACTTTCAACTATTTTAAATTCTGATAAAATTTATGTTATGGATAAGGGTATAGTAATGGACTCGGGTAATCATGAAGAATTGTTAACAAAATCTGATACTTATAAAAACTATTATAAAAAACAAATAAACAAAAGTTGATGTTTGTTATTTACAATTTTTTTTTGTCTCTGATAATATTTATTTCTCCATTAATTATATTAATTAGAATTTTCCTCGGTAAAGAGGATCAAAATAGATTTAAGGAAAAATATGGATTTCTTGCAAAAAACAATAATTCTAAAGAAGTAGTTTGGATACATGGTGCAAGTGTAGGAGAAGTATTAAGCATAATTCCAATTATTAAGAAATTTGAAAAAAATAAAAAGATAAAAAGAATTTTAATTACCTCCTCAACAACTAGTTCATCACAAATTTTATCTAAATTTAGATTTAAAAAAATAATTCATCAGTTTTATCCTTTTGATTTAAACTTTTTAACCAAGCATTTCATCAATCATTGGAAACCAAAATTAGCAATATTTGTAGACTCTGAAATTTGGCCCAATATGTTTAATAATTTACATAAACAAAATATTCCACTAATACTTCTTAATGCAAGGATTACAAAAAAATCTTTTAATAGGTGGAAATTATTCCCAAAATTTTCTAAAAAAATATTTCAAAAAATAACTCTTGCTTTGCCACAAAATATTGAGTCTAAAAAATATTTAAAATTATTAGGAACAAAAAATACAAAATTTGTTGGTAATTTAAAGTTTTTTAGAGGAGTACAAAAAGATAATACAAAAAATTTAATTCTTAAAAAAAAATTTTCAAAAAGAATCATTTTTTGTGCAGCAAGCACTCATAGAAAAGAAGAATTATTTATTGGAAAAGTGCACAAGGAACTAAAATCTGAAATTAAAAACTTGATAACTATAATAATACCAAGGCATATAAATAGAAAAAAAGAAATACTAGATGAATTAAATAATATTGGTCTGAATTCTCAATTTCATACCTCACGCAAAAAATTAAGCAAAGATACAGATATATACATAGTAGATACTTACGGGGACTCTACAAATTTCTATTCATTATCCAAATTAACATTTTTAGGAGGGTCACTTATACCACATGGAGGACAGAACCCTCTAGAGTCAGCAAGAGAAGGTAACTATATATTATATGGTCCACATATAGAGAACTTTAAAGAAGTTTATAAAATGTTAGAGAAATTTAAAATTACAACAAAAATAAACTCAATAAAAAATATGAAATCTGTTGTTCGTCAAAAAATTAATTTTTTACAAAGAAATACAGTGAATAAAAAGTTAAAATACTTGGGAGATAAAATTCTAAATAAGAATTTATATGAAATTAAAAAATTTATTTAAATGAAAATTATAAAACCATTATATTTAAATGATAAAAATTTAATCTCATATTTATTAAATCCTTTTACAATTTTTACTAATTTAATAAATTTTATTAAAAGCTTTTTAATTAAAAAAAAATATAAAATAAAAACTATATGTGTAGGAAATATATATATAGGTGGAACTGGAAAAACATCTCTATGTATACAAATAAAAAAAATTTTAAAAAATAGGTATAGAACAGTATTCATTAAAAAAAGATATTTTGATCAATTAGATGAAAGAAAAATGCTAGAGACCCATGGTAAAGTAATTAGTGCAGAAAATAGAAGTATTAGTCTAGGAAAAGCAGAAGCAAAAAAATTTAATTTAGCTATTTTAGATGATGGTTTACAAGACAAAAGAATAGATTATGACATATCAATTGCGTGCTTTAATTCAACTTATGGTATCGGCAATGGATATTTACTTCCCGCAGGACCTCTAAGAGAAAAATTAGAAACATTAAAAAAATATAGCGCAATTTTTTTAATTGGTGAAAAAAAAAATTTAAAACTTTCTTCCAAATTAAAAAAATTTAACAATAAAATATTTTATTCCAACTATGTTCCAATCAATTTGAAAAATTTCGATAGAAAAAAAAGTTACTTGTATTTTTGCGGGATTGGAAACCCAGAGGAGTTTGAAAACACACTTAATAAGTATAAGTTTAAAATATCAAAAAAATTTATATTTCCTGATCATCATAATTATTCAAATGAAGATTTAAAGAAAATAAAAATAAATGCACTGAAAGATAAATTAGAAATCATTACCACAGAAAAAGATTATAAAAGAATAAATAATAATAGTAAAAAAAATATTAAATACTTGAAGGTAAAGTTACAGATAGAAAATCTTAAAAAGTTTTCAAATTTTTTAAAAGAAAAAATATGAAAAAAATAATATATTTTATTGAGTTTTTATTGGTAAAATTTTTATTAATTATATGCAAAATTATTGGATATAAATTAGCATCTAATTTTGGGTTTTTTATCGGAAAAAATTTTGGGAATTTTTTTAGAAAAAAAAAATCTATAATTGAGAATTTATATAAGTCTAAAATTGTAATAAAAATTTCTGATAACCAATTTGCCGACAATGTTCTGGGAAACTATGGTCGGATTTTAGCAGAATATCCTTTTTTGAAAGACTTTAGAAAAAATAAGTTAGAGCAGTTTATTAAAATAGATGGTATCGAAAATTTAAATAAAATTAAAAACAACAACAAGCCTGTTGTTTTTATTTCGGGACATTTTAACAATTTTGAACTCATGGCCATGCAGATTGAGAAAAATGGAATAAATTTAGCAGCAATATATAGACCACTAAATAATGTTTTTTTAAATAAAACAATGGAACAAATTCGAACTAAATATATTTGTAAAAATCAAATTAGGAAAGGGAGATCGGGTACTAGACAAATTTTAGAAAATTTAAAAAAAGGTAACTCAATTGCCTTAATGATTGATCAAAGAGTTACAGAGGGTATAAAAATTGATTTTTTTGGAAACTTGGCATCTACCACCACAATACCAGCTCAAATTATAAAAAAATATGAATGCGATTTGGTTCCAATTTATATTGAAAGATTGAAGAAATATAACTTTAAGATGTACGTATCTCAGCCAATTGCTATCAATTCAAAAAAGTCACAAGAGGAAATTTCGAAACATTTAAACAAGATCTTAGAGAAAATGATACTAAAAAATCCAGATCAATGGATTTGGACACACAATAGGTGGAAAAAATAATAATTATTTGATTTTTTTTTCTTTTTTAATTGTAGCCTCAACATAAGAAAAGTAAGCTTCTTGTTCATCAACATTCCAGTAATTTAAATTTTGTAGTGAAATTTTCTTTCCTGAAACTGCACAAATTACATGATCACCCTCTTCGATGATATCAAAATTATTTGGCAGATATTTTAATTTTGCTAACTTGTTCATGATTTATAGGATATATATTTGAATATATGAAAATTGCAATTATTGGAAATGGTGGAAGAGAACATGCAATAGCAACCCAAATCTCAAAATCCCCTAAACTTGAAAAATTATACTGTATACCAGGTAATGCTGGCACTGACTCAATAGCAGTGAATGTAGAACTGGATTTTTATAACTTTGAAAGTTTATCGCAATTTTTAAAAGAAAATAAAATTGATTTGGTAATTGTAGGACCTGAAAAACCTCTAGTTGATGGTGTTGTTGATTTTCTTTTAAAAGAAAATATAAAAGTTTTTGGTCCAAATAAAAAAGTTTCACAATTAGAAGGATCAAAAATATTTACAAAGAAAATATGTGAAAAGTACAATATTCCTACTGCACAATTTGGAGTATTTAGAACTGCTATAGAAGCTTATTCATATTTAAAAAATGCAAATATGCCTATAGTTGTTAAAGCAGATGGATTAGCTGCAGGTAAAGGTGTTTATATTTGTGAGGATTTGGAAAGTTCAAATAAAGCTGTGCAAGAAATATTTAATGGAAAATTTGGTTTAGCTGAACAAGTTCTTATTGAAGAATTTTTGCAAGGAGATGAAATGAGCTATTTCGTTCTTTCGGATGGAAAAACATATAAAAGATTTAATACTGCTCAAGACCATAAGAGAGTTGGTGAGGGAGATAGAGGAAAGAATACAGGAGGGATGGGAGCATATTCACCTTCTGGACTTATAAATGCAGAACTAGACAAAAAAATAATTACAGAAGTTGTTAATCCTACTTTTCAGGCTATTAAAGACATGGGAGAAAATTACAAAGGATTTTTATATGTTGGTCTAATGATTAAAGACAACAATCCTTATCTTATTGAATATAATGTAAGAATGGGAGACCCAGAATGTCAAACAATTTTGCCACTTTTAGCTACTGATTTATTAGATCTAATTTTATCTTGTTGTGATGAAACTTTAGAGAGCCAAGAAATTCTTTGGGAGGAAAAAAAAAGTATTTGTGTAGTCCTTTGCTCTAATGGCTATCCAGATATTTATAAAAAAAATGTCGAAATACCTAACATTGAAAATATAAAAAATAATGATTCATTTTATATTTACCATGCAGGCACAAAAAAAAAGGATAACAAAGTTCACGCTAATGGGGGAAGAGTGCTGAATTTTGTTAGCATCTCTAATAATTTTAAGTCCTCAAGAGACATAGTAATCAAAGAAATTGAAAATCTAAATTGGGACAACGGTTTTTATCGTAGAGATATTGGATATAAAATTATAGATATATGAGAGTTATAGGAGGAAGTCTTAAAGGAAAAAAATTATTAATTCCTCTGGATAAATCTACCAGACCATTGAGAGATATGGTGAGAGAGTCAATTTTCAATATTTTAGATCATTCAAGTAAAGTGTCTAAAAATATAAATAACTCTAAAGTGTTAGATTTATTTTCTGGCACTGGTTCATTTGGCATTGAGTGTTTATCTAGAGGAGCTAAAGAAGTAATTTTCTTTGAGAATTATTCTAATTCGATAAAAGTTTTAAAAAATAATATATTTAACTTAAAATTAGAGAGCAAAACTAAAGTATATGAGAGTAATGCATATAATTTAAAAGAATCAAACTTAAATAATGAAATTTTTGATGTTATTTTTCTAGATCCACCTTTTAAAGACAAAGAAATAAATATTTTAATAGATCAAATAAAAATATTAAAGATTGCTGATATCAATACAATAATAATTATACATAGAAATAAAAAATCGGTGGATAATATTCCTAAGTTTTTAAATGTTTTAGATGAAAAGAATTATGGTTTATCTAAAATTTTATTCAGTAAATTAATTTAAATAAGTAATTTTGACGTTTCAGTTTTAATTAACTCTACTGAAGGTTGATCAAAAGGATTAACTTTCATCAGTCTCCCTAACAAAATTGTCTCTAGAACAAAAAAAGTAAACAATTCTCCAAGAGTATCTTCATTTCTATTCAATATTTCAAAACTTCTAAAAGGTATTTTTTTTCTTTTAAAAACTATTTTAGTTGCATCTCTTTGTGCTTTGATAATTTGATTTAAATTTTTATTTTTTAAAATTGAAAATTTATCAAATAAATTTTTATTTGATAATTTATTTGTTTTTTCATTAATAATTCCAAAAAATGTAAAAAAATTATTTTTTGGTCCATCTAAATAGAGCTGAAGCAAGCTATGATTATCCTTGGGCATAGATGAAATAATAGGAAAAATACCTTTATTATCTTTTCCTAAACTTTCTGCCGTGAGTTGTTGGTACCATTTGAATAAATTATTAGAACTTTCATCATAGTTAAGAATTACTGAATTTTTTTTTCCTTTTAAAACACAATTAAATATGAAATTAACGTTATAAATCAATTGATTTAGAAAATATTTATTTTTTATTAAGTAATTTAGCCTTTTAAATTTTCTCTCATTTAGCCCTAACAGTTCTACAGGCAACATTCCAACTTCGGATAAAACTGAATATCTTCCTCCTATATAATTTTTATGTTCAATAATATCTGCCTTTAATTTATTACCCAGTTTAGTAAGAAAACTAGATTTTTTCTCTGTAATTACTATATTTTTATTTTTTTTTTGTGAATTAAGAATTACGTTGAAGTTTGATATGGTTTCAAGTGTGTTACCAGATTTTGATACTATTAAATTTAAAGTTTTTTTCTTATTTTTAAAATTAATTTTACCATCAAGGTTATTGTAAAAATTTATTTTTTTTTTAATCTTTAAATTTAAGAAATCATATATTGCCTCTGTACCTAAAATTGAACCACCCATACCAATTAGATTGATGATGTCAAAGTTTTTATATTTTTTTAAAATTTCTTTTGTATAGCTATATTTATAATTTTTATTAAATGAATTTAATAGCAGATCACTTTTAATTAACTCTTTTTTTAAAATATTATTTATTTTATTTTTTACTTTTATATTTTTTTTATTTTGAAAATTTTTAAAAATTATGTTTTTTGAAAACATTTATTCACTTAATTTTTTTTAATATTGAACTTTCAATAGATGTAGATTGTTCTGAAGATGAAGTATCATCTTCAATTTTACTTTTCTTAAGTAAATTTTCTATGTTTGATTGATCACTTTCAATATCTTTAGTAGATTTTATACTTGCTTCACCTGGTTCTGGCAATTTATAAAAATCTGGTGGCATAGTTAGTGGATTTTTTTTATCTATTAAAAATTCATCACCCTGGTCTGATCTTTTTTTTCCCTGCAAAGCTTCTCCAACAGAGCCACAAGAATATATAAACAGCAAGAGTAGTAATAAATTAAAAAATTTAAAGAATTTATTCATTTACTTTTTTATAACTTATTAATTCGGCCAGAATAAGTAAAATAATACCAATTGTTATAAATATATCAGCTACATTGAAAATAAACCAATGATATCCATTATAATTTAGGTCAAAAAAGTCTGGAACAGCTCTATAATATATTCTATCAAATAAATTACCTAATGAACCTCCTAAAATAACAATTAAAAAATAATACTTTAGTCCTTTTTCCTTAAATAATAGATAAATTATCACAAAATTAATTAAAATAATTAAAATAGTAACTAAATTATAAAAAAGATCCTGATCCGAAGATAACAAGCCAAAACCTATTCCTTTATTCCAAACTAAATAAAAATTTAAAAATGAGTTTATATAAATATCTACTTGTCCAGTTTCCTCTAGTATATTTAGAATAAGTATTTTTGATATTCTGTCTAAAAAGAAAATGGATATTAAAATTAAAATACTTATTACTATTTTTTTTATATTTTCACTTTTCATTGATCACTGAGGTGTCCGTGTTTCTCACATATTTCCTTACTAATTTTCCAACAAACAGGACACTTATTTCCAACAGCTTTTGTGCTATTTATCTCAATTTCTTTTTCTAAATTAATATCATTCGATATTGAAGCAGAGGATGTTATGCAAATTTCTGAAAAATCATGATTCTGAGCTAAACTATACATGTCTTTATCTTTAATTTTTATCTCAATATTTGCCTCTAAACTTGAACCAATAATTTTATCAGCCCTTTTACTTTCAATACTAATGTTTGCTTCGTCTCTGATTAATTTAAGTTTATCCCATTTACTATTTAATTCCTCATTTTTCCATTGATTTGGAATTTTAACAAATTTTTGTAAATGAATACTTCCATTATTGTCTTCCTTGTGAATTAAATGATAAATTTCTTCAGTGGTAAATGATAAAATAGGTGCAAACCATTTTAATAAGCATTCTAAAATTACTTTTAGTATCAAAATACAATCGGAACGCTTCTTGGAGTCTTTTGGATCACAATAAAGAAGATCTTTTCTAATATCAAAATAAAATGCTGAGAGTTCTACCGTACAAAAATTTAAAAGCTCTTTATATAAATTATGAAAATTATAAGACTTAAAGTACTCATTAAAACTTTCATCGATCACATACAATCTATGTAACATATACTTTTCTAATTCAGGAATATTATTTAAATCAATTTTATCAAACTCTACTTTTGAGTATTCATCCTGTATATTTCCTAAAAGATATCTGAAAGTATTTCTAATTTTTCTGTAAGATTCAGAGTGTTGATCTAAAATTGAATAATCTATTCTTAAATCCTCAGCATAATTTGATGAGGCAACCCAAATTCTTAGTATATCAGCACCATATTTTTTTAAAATGTCTTCAGGAGCTATTACATTTCCAGTCGATTTAGACATTTTTAACCCTTTTCCATCAACAACAAACCCATGAGATAAAATACTTTCAAATGGTGCTCTACCTCTTGTTCCACACGACTCTAACAGTGAGGAGTGAAACCAACCTCTATGTTGATCCGAACCCTCTAGATACATTGATGCAGGCCATTTTAAATCTTCTCTCTTTTCTAAAACAAAAGAATGTGTTGATCCGCTATCAAACCACACTTCTACAATATCACTAGTCTTATCAAAATCTTCTGCTTTGTATTTATCTCCAAGCAGTCTCTGATAATTATCTTCAAACCAACAGTCTGAGCCTTCCTTTTCATAAATTTTTGCAATATTCTCAAAAACTTCTTCATCGATAAGAATTTCTTTATTTTTTTTTGAAATAAATATTGGAAGCGGAACTCCCCACACTCTCTGTCTAGAGACACACCAATCTGGTCTAGTCTCGATCATTGCTTTAATTCTTTCTTTTCCTTTGCTAGGATAAAAAGTAGTGTCATTGATTGCTTTAAGTGCTTTGTCTCTTAGTTTATGACTCTCCATTGAAATAAACCATTGGGGTGTTGCTCTATGAACTAAAGGAGCTTTAGACCTCCAAGAATGTGGATAAGAATGTGTTAGTTTACCATTGTTTAAAAGACCTTTAAGTTCTTTAAGCTTTTCAATAACAATATCGTTTGCTTTAAAAATGTGAGTTCCTTCAAATATGGGAATGTGTTTTGTGTACCTTCCGTCATCATCAACTGTCTCAATTGCTTTTATTCCATTATTGATACATAAATTAAAATCATCCGGTCCATGGCTTGGAGCGCAATGAACAATTCCTGTTCCTTGTTCAGTTGTTACAAATCTTGCCTCAAGCATTGGAACATCATAGTCATAGCCAATTTTATGAAATGGATGGGTACAAATAGTTCCTTCAAATTCTTTTCCTTTAAATTCTTTTAATATCTTAATATTGTATTGAGTATCTTTTACAACAGACGGCAAAAGTTCTTTTGCAATAACTATCTTTTCGTTTTGTAAAATATCTTTGTTATCGATCTCACATAAAACATAATCCAAACTTTGGTTATAAGCTAATGCCTTATTGGCTGGTATCGTCCATGGAGTTGTAGTCCAAATAACTACATGAGAATTAACTAATTCATTTATATTAGATTTTTTAACTGGAAAGGCAGCATATATTGTATCAGATACATGATCCTGATATTCAACCTCTGCATCCGCTAAAGCTGTTTTTTCAACTGTTGACCATAGTACAGGTTTGTAACCCTTGTACAAACTACCCTCTTTTAAAAATTTTCCAAGTTCTCTTACAATTTGAGCTTCTGCATCAAAACTCATAGTTGAATAATAGTTTTCCCAATCTCCAATTACACCTAATCTTTTAAATTGATCTTTATGAATATTAATCCATTTACTTGCAAAATCTCTACATTCTTTTCTAAACTCAATAATAGGAACATCATTTTTATTTTTTTTATTTTTTTTGTATTGTTCCTCAATTTTCCATTCAATTGGTAATCCATGACAGTCCCATCCAGGTACATAAACTGAGTCTTTGCCATCCATTTGATGAAATTTAATTATTATATCTTTTAGAATTTTATTTAGGGCAGTACCCATATGAATATTTCCATTTGCATATGGAGGTCCATCATGTAGGACAAATTTTTCTTTTCCCTTGCTTTGAGATCTTAGTTTTTCATATAGATTAATCTTATCCCAAAATTTTAAATATTCTGGTTCCTTATTTGGTAGATTTGCTTTCATGGAAAAAGCAGTTTTAGGTAAATTTAAGTGTTCCTTGCTCATTATATTTTTTTAGCTTTTAAAATATCTTTTTTAATTTGATTTTTTAATTCACTGATACCTTTGAATTTTTTTTCTCCTCTTATAAATTTTAAAAATTCTACAGATAATTTTTTATTATAAAGATTTCCTGAAAAATTAAAAATATTTACCTCTAAAAGTATTTTTTTTTGATTAAATGTAGGTCTATAACCTAAGTTAGCAATTCCTTTATAGAATTTTTTTCTATCATTTATTCTTGTTTTTACTGCATAAACACCTGGCTTTGCTATAACATAATTTTCAATATCGATATTACAAGTTGGAAATCCAATTTTTTGACCCATCATTCTACCTCTTTGAACTTTTCCCTCAATTTCCCAGTTTCTTTTTAAAAAAGTATTTGCTTTTAATAATTTTCCCTCTTCAAGTAACTTTCTAATTATTGTTGATGAAATTATTTTTTTATTTTTTATCAAGGGCGTTGGATTTATTAAATTATAACCAAAATCTTTCTCGTGTTTTTTAAGCAATGCTACATCACCCTCTCTTTTATGGCCAAACCTAAAGTTATTACTAACAAATATAAATTTTGATCTAAGTTTTTTCGATAAAATATCTTTTATAAATTTATAGTAGCTAATTTTAGAAAAATTTTTGTCAAATTTTTTATTTATTACAAAATCAACACCAAATTTTTTTAAATAAATAACTTTTTGATTAAAATTTGATATTCTATAGTTTTTAATCTTTGTATTAAAAAACATTTTAGGTATAGGATCAAAAGTAACTACACCTATTTTAAATTTATATTTTATTTTATATTTTTTAGCTAATTCAAATAATTTTTGATGCCCTGAGTGTAAACCATCAAAATTACCAATTAAGATAATTGATTTTTTAAATTTATTTGGAATATTAAAATTATTAAAAATCTTTAATTTTTTCACCATTTTAATTCTTTCTGGAAATAATTAATTTTAGCATCATAATTTTTAAGCACATTATCAATTGATAATTTTGAAATTTCTTGTCTATGTATGCCTCCTGTAATAAGCAATGAGTCAAAATTTTGAATGTTGGCACCTTTTATATCTGTATTTAAATTATCACCAATACATAATATTTTTTTATTATTAACATCAGCCGCAATTTCATAAACAGGTGGATACGGTTTGCCAAAGTAAATAACTTCACCATTAATTTCTTCAAATGACTTTGCAATAGAGCCTGCGCAATATTCTCTTTTGTCCCCTCTATCAACTATTAAATCAGGGTTTGTACATATCATTTTTTTATTTATATGTTTTAATAAAAGAGTTTTGTAATAACCTAAGTCATTTTCATGCTCTTCAAAAAGACCTGAGCATAATAAATAATCCGAGTTATCTATATTAAGTACTTTATTGTCTTCAAAAGTTTTAAATAAATCAAAATCTCTTGGTGGTCCTAAGTGAAAAAATTTTTTATTATTGAAATTTTCTAAAAGATACCTTTTTGAAGCTTCTCCAGATGTAAAAACTGTGTCAGAAAAATTATTTAACCCCATTTTTCTTAAAGTATTAATAACTGTTAAGTTGGGTCTTGGAGCATTTGTCAATAATATGAATTTTTTTTCATTATTAGCTAATTCTTCTAAAACTCTAACAGCATTTTCATATAACTTTATTCCGTTATGCACTACTCCCCAGATATCTATAAAAAATAAGTCATATTCACTTGCTATCGATTTTAAGCCTGAATCTTCTAAATTTTTACTCATATTTCAGATATAGCTTAAAAATCTAATAAATTCTTGAATTTTCTCACTTATATATTTTAGGGCAGATCTTGAAATAATAGTCACATGCATCTATATGAACTGTAATTTAAAGGAGTATATATGAAGTTTAAACCGTTACATGACAGAGTATTAATCGAAGTCTTAGACAGTAGTGAAAAAACTGCTGGTGGAATTATCATCCCTGATTCTGCACAAGAGAAACCACAAGAAGGCAAAGTCGTTGCTGTTGGTGGTGGATCAAAAACTGAGGATGGAAAAATTATACCAATGGATGTTAAAGTTGGTGACAAAGTTCTTTTTGGAAAATGGTCAGGAACTGAAGTTAAAATTGATGGTAAAGAATACAGCATAATGAAAGAGTCAGACATTATGGGTATATCTACTTCTAAATAAAATTAATAAAAGGAGAGTTTAATAATGGCAAAAATAGTAAAATTCGATTCAGATGCTAGATCAGCAATGCTGAAGGGAGTAGATATCCTTGCAAATACAGTTAAGGTTACTCTTGGCCCCAAAGGAAGAAACGTTGTTATAGACAAAGCATATGGTGCACCAAGAACAACTAAAGATGGTGTATCAGTTGCTAAAGAAATAGATCTAGATGATAAATTTGAAAACATGGGTGCTCAAATGGTTAAAGAAGTTGCGAGCAAAACAAATGATGAAGCAGGTGACGGTACTACAACTGCAACTATTTTAGCTCAAGCTATTGTAAAAGAAGGTTGTAAGTATGTTACAGCTGGTATGAACCCTATGGACGTTAAAAGAGGAATTGATTCTGCAGTAGAGCACGTTAGAAACACTCTTATATCTTCAGCTAAAAAAGTTAAAGATAGTGATGAAATTGCTCAAGTTGGAACTATTTCTTCTAATGGAGATAAAGAAATAGGAAACATGATTGCAAAAGCTATGCAAAAAGTTGGTAACGAAGGTGTTATCACTGTTGAAGAAGCAAAAAGTATTGAGACTGAACTTGATGTAGTTGAAGGTATGCAGTTTGATAGAGGATATTTATCACCGTACTTTGTTACTAATGCTGAAAAAATGACAACAGAACTTGAAAACCCATTAATTCTTTTACATGAAAAGAAATTAACTAATCTTCAGCCTATGGTTCCGTTACTTGAAGCAGTTGTTCAAGCAGGTCGTCCTTTAATGATTATATCTGAAGATGTAGAAGGTGAAGCTTTAGCAACTTTAGTTGTGAACAAACTTAGAGGTGGTCTAAAAGTTGTTGCAGTTAAAGCTCCTGGTTTTGGTGATAGAAGAAAAGCTATGCTTGAAGACATTGCAATTTTAACTGGCGGACAAGTTATATCTGAAGATCTTGGAATTAAATTAGAAAATGTTAAAATTAATGATCTAGGTTCAGCTAAAAGAGTGAAAGTTGACAAAGAGAATAGCACTATCGTAAGTGGTACTGGAAAAAAATCAGACATTGAAGCTAGATGTGATCAAATTAAACAACAAGTTGAGGAAACTTCATCAGATTACGATAGAGAAAAACTTCAAGAAAGACTAGCTAAATTAGCTGGTGGTGTTGCAGTAATTAAAGTTGGTGGTGCAACAGAAGTAGAAGTTAAAGAGAAAAAAGATAGAGTTGAAGATGCTCTAAACGCTACAAGAGCAGCTGTTGAAGAAGGAATAGTTGTTGGTGGTGGATGTGCTCTTCTTTATGCTTCTCAAGACTTGGATAAAGTAAAAGTAAAAGGGTCTGATCAAAAAGCAGGAGTTGAAATTGTAAAAAGTGCTTTGCAAGCTCCAATAAGACAAATAACAACAAATGCCGGAGTCGATGGTTCAGTTATAGTTGGAAAACTTTTAGAGGCCAATAAATCTTCTCAAGGTTATGACGCACAAACAGAACAATATGTTGATATGTTTAAAGAAGGAATTATTGACCCTGTTAAAGTTGTAAGAACTGCTTTACAAGATGCAGCTTCAATTTCTGGATTATTAGTAACGACTGAAGCAATGGTTGCTGATAAACCTGAAGAGAAGGATGCTGCTGCTGGTGGAATGCCTCCAGGTGGAATGGGCGGCATGGGCGGCATGGGCGGCATGGGCATGTAACTCCCATTAATTTCAAACAAAAATTTAAAAAGGACAGTTTCTACTGTCCTTTTTTTTTGATTTATTTTAAAATTCTAATTTTCACCAAACCATTCCCAAATAACGCTTGCCATAGTATCACAATCAGTTGTACCTGCTGATATCGCTGCAGTTACACCTGCCCCACCTCTTTCCCAGGCAAGTTCTTGTCTTTGAGAAAAATGTTCTATTTCTGAGGAATATTGATTGAACCTTGGGCTTAATGGTAACCTTTCAATCACTGTTTGATAATATTGATTATCTTGACAATGTTGTTCATAAACAAATATCTGTACCCACAGACCTCCTAGTACAGCTACATCTTCATTTGAAACTTTAGTTTCATGCCAAGCGAATGATTTAGTTATTGAAATAATAAATAAAATAATAATGTAAAATTTTTTCATGTATATTTAAT
>CACJVQ010000008.1 GCA_902596915.1 uncultured Pelagibacteraceae bacterium
AAAAGGAAGAGAGTGGATAATCAACGAAGTTAAATCCTCTGAACTTAGAGGACGTGGTGGAGCTGGTTTCCCAACTGGTCTAAAATGGTCGTTTGCACCTAAAGAGGTGGGGTCTAGACCACATTATTTAGTTATCAATGCTGATGAGTCCGAACCGGGAACATGCAAAGATAGAGATATATTAAGATTTGAACCTCACAAATTAATAGAAGGATGTTTAATTGCTTCTTACGCAGTTAATGCCCATAAATGTTATATTTATATAAGAGGTGAATATTTTAACGAAGGGCAAAAACTTCAAACTGCAATCGATGAGGCTTATAAAAATAATTTAATTGGTAAAAATGCCTTAAATTCAGGATGGGATTTAGATATTTATATTCATTATGGTGCAGGTGCTTATATTTGTGGTGAAGAAACTGCACTACTTGAGAGTTTGGAAGGAAAAAAAGGTCAACCAAGATTAAAGCCACCATTTCCTGCATTAATTGGATTATATGGATGTCCTACTATAATTAATAATGTTGAAACTGTTGCAGCTGTTCCTACAATTCTAAGACGAGGTGCAAAATGGTTTAGTTCACTTGGAAGGCCTAAAAATACTGGAACAAAAATTTATTGTATTTCTGGAAATGTAAATAACCCATGTAACGTAGAGGAAGAAATGGGAATTCCACTTAAAGAATTAATTGAAACTCATGCTGGTGGTGTAGTTGGTGGATGGGACAATCTTAAAGCTGTGATACCTGGTGGATCCTCTATGCCAATGTTGCCTAAAGAAATTTGCGAAAATATGAAAATGGATTTTGATGCATGTGTAGAAAATAAAACAGGACTAGGAACAGCTGGTATTGTTGTGATCAATAATGACCAAGATATTATTAAGTGCATGGCAAGAATAGCTAGATTTTATAAACATGAGAGTTGTGGTCAGTGCACACCATGTAGGGAAGGCTCTGGATGGATGTGGAGAATGTTGGAAAGAATGGCAGCAGGTGAGGCAACTCCAGATGAAGTGGATATGCTTTTTGATGTAACCAAACAAATAGAAGGTCATACAATTTGTGCATTTGGTGAAGGTTCCTCTTGGCCAGTTCAAGGATTAATCAGACATTTTAAAGATGAAATATTAGAGAGAAATAAATTTGATCCAGTCGTTAAAAAACAAAAAAATATTCCATATCTGGTTGATCAACATTTATTAGAAAAGGAAAATGCCTAAACTAAAAGTAAACGATATCGATATTGAAGTTGAAGATGGTCTAACGGTACTCCAAGCATGTGAACAGGCTGGTGCTGAAATACCAAGATTTTGTTATCATGAAAAACTTTCCATAGCTGGAAATTGTCGTATGTGTTTGGTTGAAATGGAAAAGTCACCAAAACCAATAGCCTCATGTGCAATGCCTGCAACTGAAGGAATGGTTATTAAAACAAATACAGAAAAAGTTGAAAAAGCAAGAAAAGGTGTGATGGAGTTTTTACTTGCTAACCATCCCTTAGATTGTCCTGTTTGTGATCAAGGTGGTGAATGTGATTTACAGGATCAATCAATGTTTTATGGAATCGATAAATCAAGATTTAAAGAGAATAAAAGACATGTACCTGAAAAGTACATGGGTCCGTTAATAAAAACACAAATGACTAGATGTATTCATTGTACTAGATGTATTAGATTTGCTACTGAAGTAGCGGGAGTGCCAGAATTAGGAGCGATAGGACGTGGAGAAAATATGGAAATTACTACATATTTAGAGAAATCTATGGAGTCTGAAATGTCTGCAAATGTAATAGATTTATGTCCAGTTGGTGCATTAACTTCTAAACCTTATGTTTTTGAAGCTAGACCATGGGAGCTTAAAAAGACTGAAACAATTGATGTTATGGATGCTGTTGGGTCAAACATTAGAGTGGATACTTACGATTGGGAAGTAAAAAGGGTTTTACCAAGAATTAATGAGGAAATTAATGAGGAGTGGATTTCTGACAAAACAAGATATGCATGTGATGGATTAAAAAATCAACGATTAGACATCCCATATATTAAAAATAATGGAAATTTTGAAGAAATAAGTTGGCATGATGCATACAAAAAAATCAAAGAAAAAATTTTAAAAACATCACCAGACAAAATAGTTGGTTTAACTGGTGATATGACAAACATGGAAACAATGTTTAGTGTTAAAAACTTATTTCAAAAAACTTTAAATTCTAGTTATTTAGACTCTAGAGCTAACCATACTTACATAAATTTTGAAAAAAGAAGTAACTACCTATTTAACTCTAGCATAGAAGGGATTGAAGAAAGCGATCTTATATTATTAATAGGCACAAACCCCAGATTTGAAGCAACTATATTAAACTCAAGAATAAGAAAAACTTATTTAAAAAATAAAACTAAAATATTTTCTTTAGAGGATATGGGTGATTTAACTTATCCTTATAAAGTTTTAGAAAATAATCCAAAAGTAATAAATGAAATAATTAAAAATGAACACGATCTTTCAAATAAAATTGTTAGTGCAGAAAAACCTATAATTATCTTAGGCCAATCAATTTTAAACAGTAACAATAGTGCATATATTTTTGAGGAGTTAAAAAAGTATTTAACTAGTATTAATAAAATTAATGATAATTGGAATTCACTAAATATTTTGTCAAAAGATGCATCAGCTGTTGGTTCTTATGATTTAGGCATTTTTTCTTCAAACGATGGAAGCAATAAAACTCTTAAAAAAATTGAAGATAATGAAGCAGAGATTGTTTTTTTATTTGGTCAAGATAATCTTAAAATTAAAAAAAATAATGAGTTTTTAATTTATATTGGAAGTCATGGTGATGTAGGTGCAGGTATGGCAGACCTTATTTTGCCTGGTGCTGCATACACTGAACAAGATGGCTATTTCACTAACTTAGAAGGAAAGCTCCAAAAAGCTTATAAAGCATCATATCCACCAGGAGAAGCCAAAGAAGATTGGCAAATAATTAATGAGTTATCATCTGTAATCAGTGGAAAGGCTTTATTTGATAATAAAACGGTACTAATTAAATCCATGCATGACTATCTAAATAATGAAAATATTAAAAAATTTGAAGTACCTTCGTATAACTTAAGTGATGAAAAAATATTAGTTGAGGATATTGATTATTATTATTCTAATACAATTGCTCGCGCATCCAAAACAATGTCCGAATGTAGATACGCAAGAACTAATTTGAAAAAAACTGGAACCGAGGGTTAATGGACTCTTATTTTTCAATATTATTTACTGAAGTTTATAAAATTTTATTTTTATTAATACCTGTTTTAGTTTCTGTAGCAATGATAGTTTGGCTTGATAGAAGAGTTTGGGCCTTTGTACAAAAAAGGAGAGGACCTAATGTTGTTGGCCCATTTGGTTTATTTCAATCATTAGCTGATGCATTAAAATATATCTTTAAAGAAATAATAATACCTGCAAGCTCAAATAAGATTGTATTTGTATTAGCTCCAGTCGTGACTATGACATTAGCATTAATATCATGGGCTGTAATACCATTTGGTGAAGATTTTGTTCTAGCTGACATCAATGTTGGTATTTTATATCTTTTCGCAGTTTCATCATTAGGTGTATATGGAATAATTATGGGAGGATGGGCCTCCAATTCTAAATACCCTTTTTTAGGTGCAATCAGATCTGCTGCACAAATGGTATCATATGAAGTTTCAATAGGAGTCATAATAATCAATGTTCTATTATGTGTTGGATCTTTAAACTTAAGTGACATCGTTATGGCACAACAAAATTTATGGTTTGTGATTCCTTTGTTTCCTATGTTTGTAATTTTTTTTATTTCTGCACTAGCAGAAACAAATCGCCCTCCATTTGATTTACCAGAAGCAGAAGCAGAATTAGTTGCAGGATATCAAACTGAATATTCAGGAATGATGTATGCTATGTTTTGGTTAGGAGAGTATGCAAATATTTTGTTAATGTGTGCAATGGGATCAGTTTTATTTTTGGGTGGTTGGTTATCTCCAATAGATATCTTCCCATTTAATGCTATTCCAGGTCCTTTTTGGTTAATCTTTAAAATATTATTTTTATTTATTTT
This sequence comes from uncultured Pelagibacteraceae bacterium, assembly GCA_902596915.1. Taxonomy (GTDB): domain Bacteria; phylum Pseudomonadota; class Alphaproteobacteria; order Pelagibacterales; family Pelagibacteraceae; genus Pelagibacter. The sequence continues at coordinate 4,096 of CACJVQ010000008.1, forward strand.
ATTTGCGTTAGTTAAAGCAACTGTTCCAAGGTACAGATATGACCAATTAATGAAGCTTGGTTGGAAAATATTTCTCCCATTTTCACTGTTTTATGTTGTTTTAACTTCAAGTTTTTTACTATATTTTGATTTGCTACCAGGAAAATAAATGAAAATTTCAAGATTGTTAAAAACTATACTCATGATTGATTTTGTGACTGGTTTATTAATTGCAATAAAAGAGACTTTTAAAGCAAAAAAAACAATTAATTATCCTTTTGAAAAAGGATCCTTAGGAACAAGATCTAGAGGTGAGCATGCTCTTAGAAGATATCCTAACGGAGAAGAGAGATGCATAGCTTGTAAGCTCTGTGAAGCCGTATGTCCAGCCCAGGCTATTACAATTGAATCAAAGGAAAGAGATGATGGAAGTAGAAAAACCATAAGATACGATATTGATATGCTTAAGTGTATATACTGCGGTCTTTGTGAAGAATCTTGTCCTGTGGATGCAATTGTTCAAGGTCCGAATTTTGAATTTGCAACGGAGTCTAGAGAAGAGCTTTATTATACAAAAGAAAAACTTTTGGAAAATGGAGACAGGTGGGAAAACATTTTAGCTGCTAATATTAAGGCTGATAGTTCTCACAGATAACCTTATGATTGCACATTCAGTTTTCTTCTACATTTTCTCCTTAATAGCTATTGTTTCTGCAGTCATGGTAACAGTTTCAAAAAATACGGTTCACTCAGTATTTTTTTTAATACTAGATTTCATAAGCATATCCTGTTTGTTTATTATGATAGGAGCAGAATTTTTAGGTATGATTATGCTAATAGTTTACGTGGGAGCTGTTGCAGTTTTATTTTTATTTGTTGTGATGATGTTAAACGTAGCTGAACAAAAAGGTCAGTGGTTTAGCTCAAGGTGGGATGGTGGAACTCATATACCAGTTGGCTTATTAGTTAGCTTAATTATTTTTTTTGAACTTATAATTGTAATTGGAGGATGGAAGTATAAACCTGATTTATTAAATAGCCTTTCTATAAATATATCTACTGAAGTCACTAATACTAGATCTATTGGAAATGTCTTATATACGGATTATATACTTCTATTTCAAATTTCAGGAATGATTTTGTTAGTTGCTATGATAGGAGCAATTGTTTTAACGTATAGAGAAAGAGCCGGTGTTAAAAGACAAAGTTATGTTAAGCAAATTTCTAGAGAAAGAGATGAAGGTGTTGATTTAGTTGAGGCTGAGAGAAATAAAGGAGTTAAAATAGATGCTTAGCATAGGTTTAGGACATTATTTAACATTAGCTGCAATTATATTTACTATTGGTGTTGTAGGAATTTTCCTTAATAGAAAAAATGTAATAGTTATTTTAATGAGTATTGAATTAATTTTACTTGCAGTAAACATAAACCTTGTTGCCTTTTCAATATTTATCAATGATTTAAGTGGGCAAATATTTACACTATTTATTTTAACTGTTGCTGCTGCTGAGGCTGCTATCGGATTAGCCATAATTGTAGTTTATTTTAGAAATTCAGACACAATAAGAGTTGAAGAGATTAAAAATTTAAAAGGATAAAATGGAATACCTAATTTTATTTCTACCTCTAATAGGAGCTCTAATTAGTGGTTTTTTTGGAAAGAAAATAGGAGATAGAAATTCTCAAATTTTAACAAGTTCGTTTGTGAGTATTTCAGCAATACTCTCTTTATCTGTTTTATATAAAGTTATTAGTTCAGATTATTCAAACAATCTTGTTATAGCTACTTGGATCAATTCTGGAACATTAAATGTGAACTGGTCAATAAAAATTGATGCCTTATCAGCAGTTATGTTTGTTGTAGTAAATTTTGTTTCAGCTTTAGTTCATATTTATTCAATTGGATACATGTCACATGATCCTCACAAAACAAGATTTATGGCATATTTGTCCTTATTCACTTTTGCAATGTTAACATTAGTAAGTTCAGATAATTTTATTCAATTATTTTTTGGCTGGGAAGGTGTAGGTCTATGCTCATATTTTTTAATTGGATTTTGGTTTAAAAAAGAAAGCGCAAATAAGGCAGCGATAAAAGCATTTGTTGTTAATAGAGTTGGCGACTTTGGTTTAGCACTTGGAATTTTTCTGATTTTTTATATTTTTGGTACAGTCAATTATGATGAGGTTTTTGAACAAATCCCAAACGTATTAGATAAAAAAATAAATTTTATTGGTATTAATATAGAAATTATTGATTTGATTTGTTTGCTTTTATTAATTGGAGCAATGGGTAAATCAGCTCAATTTTTATTACATACCTGGTTGCCTGATGCTATGGAGGGCCCAACACCAGTATCCGCATTAATTCATGCAGCAACAATGGTAACAGCAGGGGTGTTTCTGATTGTTAGATGCTCACCTATATATGAATACTCTCCATTAGCTCTCACAGTTATAACCATAATTGGAATGACTACTGCTTTCTTTGCAGCAACAGTTGCACTTGTTCAAAATGATATAAAAAAAATTATTGCTTATTCTACTTGTAGTCAATTGGGCTATATGTTTTTTGCTGCTGGAGTAGGTGCTTACAACGTTGCGATGTTTCATCTATTTACACATGCCTTTTTTAAAGCTTTGCTATTTTTAGGAGCTGGTGCTGTAATTCATTCATTTCATGAAGAACAAGATATAAATAAAATGGGTGGAGTTATAAAGAAACTCCCATACACATATGTATTAATGCTCATAGGAACTCTTGCTTTAACAGGTTTTCCTTTTTTATCAGGTTTCTATTCTAAAGATGCAATAATAGAATTTGCGTACCTAAGAGGAAATGGAGTTGGAATACTTGCGGCTTATGTGGGTATTGTCACAGCTTTATTAACATCAATTTACTCTTGGAGACTTATTTTTAAAACATTCCATGGTAATTTTAATAATAAAGAACTTAGTGTTGATAAAATACACGAGTCTCCTTTGATTATGATTGCCCCGTTAGTAATCTTGGCAGTAGGAGCTATTTTTGCAGGTATGGCGTTTAAAGGTTTATTTATAGGGCATGAAATAGCATATGAATTTTGGGGTAAATCTATAAAATTTTTAGAACCACTTAGCACAGATCATCCTCCAACATGGTTTTTATTTTTAACACCTATACTTGTTACCGCTGCAATTCCATTTTCTTATTATTTATATCTAAAAAATAAAAATATAGTTATAGGATTGAAAGAAATGAATGATCCAATTTATCAATTTTTAGTTAAAAAATGGTACTTTGATGAAATATACGATTACTTATTTGTTAATCCTTCAAAAAGAATTGGAAAGTATTTATGGAAAAAAGTTGATGGATCAATAATAGATAAATTTGGTCCTGATGGGATTTCAAGTGTAATTAAAAATTTATCAATTAAAGCAGTCAAATTTCAATCTGGATTTATTTATCAATATGCATTTGTTATGTTGATTGGATTTTCAGTTTTACTAACAATACTTATATTAAACTGATGAACTTTCCAATTTTATCGTCCTTAATTTTGTTACCTACAATAGGTGCTTTATTTATATTATTCACAAAATCATCAAGTGAAAAATATCAAAGTTCCAAATATGTAGCTTTGTTTATTTCTTTAGCAAATTTTTTATTATCTTTATATCTTTGGTATGTTTTTGATAAAAATACAGTAGACTTTCAGTTTGTAGAAAATAGAGTATGGTTATCAGGATTTATAAATTATAAAGTTGGAATAGATGGTATTTCAATTTTATTTGTAATATTAACAACTTTCATAACTCCAATTTGCATTATTTCAGTTAATGCCACAATTACAAATAGACTTAAGGATTTCTTAATTGCCATATTAATAATGGAAACATTTATGATTGGTGTTTTCTGTTCACTTGATCTAGTAGTATTTTATTTATTTTTTGAGGCAGGCCTTATACCAATGTTTTTAATAATTGGTATTTGGGGTGGAGAAAGAAGAGTCTACTCGGCTTTTAAATTTTTTCTGTATACTTTATTAGGATCAGTTCTAATGTTGGTTGCTATTATTTCAATTTATTGGATAACAGGAACCACTGATGTTGAAAAACTTTATGAACTTGGCATAAAGGCTGAATATCAAAATTTATTATGGTTAGCATTTTTCAGTTCTTTTGCAGTTAAAACTCCTATGTGGCCAGTACATACGTGGCTCCCAGATGCTCATGTAGAAGCTCCAACTGTTGGATCTGTATTGCTAGCAGCAATATTGCTTAAAATGGCTGGATATGGATTTATTAGATTTTCACTGGGATTATTCCCTTTAGCTTCTGAAAATTTCACAATGTTAGTCTATATCTTGAGTTTAATTGCAATTATTTACACATCACTTGTTGCTTTGATGCAAGAAGATATGAAAAAACTCATAGCATACTCATCAGTCGCTCATATGGGTTTTGTAACATTAGGAATCTTTACAATGACCCAACAAGGTATTGAAGGAAGTATTTTCCAAATGATTAGTCATGGACTCGTATCTGCTGCACTTTTCTTAAGTGTTGGAGTTGTTTATGAAAGGCATCATACAAGACTAATAAATAAATATGGTGGTTTAGTTTCCATAATGCCGAGATATGCAATAGTTTTTATGGTATTTACACTAGGGGCCTTAGGACTACCTGGAACATCAGGTTTTATTGGAGAATTTTTAATTCTAATGGGTGCATTCGAGAAAAATATATTAGTAGCGATGATTGCAAGTTTAGGAGTAATTTTAGGGGCAGCATATATGCTGTGGTTATTCAAAAGGGTTGTTTTTGGAGAAATAGCTAATCAAGAGTTAAAAAGCATGAAAGATTTAAAAACTTTTGAAATTATAACTTTAACAGCTCTAGTAGTACCAATTCTATTTTTTGGTTTTTATCCAGAGCCTTTAATGAATTCAATCGAAGCATCAGTCGAGAATACTTTAAACATGTACAACTTTGACTTAATTAACAACCTTGCATCAAAAGACTAATGGAAAATTTACAATATATATTACCTGAAATCTTCATATCGGCATCTATAATGCTATTTTTACTATTTGGAGTTTTCAAAAAAAATAGTGCAAATTTAATTTATAATTTAGCTACTATATCTTTAGTTATTTTATTGGCATTAATTATAAATCTCAGCTCATTCAATAAAATTTATTTATTCAATAGTTCGTATTTAATAGATAACTTATCAAATTACATGAAGATAATACTCGTAGGTTCTGGAATTTTTGTAATGTTAACTGGATCAAGATATATCCAAGTGATTAATTTAAATAAAATTGAATATCCCATTCTTATTTTGAGTAGTATTTTGGGAATGATGATAATGATAAGTTCAAATGATTTAATTGTTTTTTACATGGGCCTTGAACTTCAATCATTAGCCCTATATGTTCTTGCATCGTTCAATAGAGACAACTTGCTCTCCACAGAGTCCGGACTTAAATATTTTGTTCTTAGCGCATTATCATCAGGTTTGCTATTATATGGATGTTCATTAATTTATGGATTTTCTGAAAGTACGAATTTTGATCAAATACTAATCAATTCTACCGAATTCAATTATGGTACCACGTTTGGGATAGTCTTTATTTTAGTCGGTCTTGCTTTTAAAATATCAGCTGTACCATTCCATATGTGGGCACCAGATGTTTATCAGGGCTCCCCAACATCTGTAACTCTATTCTTTGCTATACTTCCTAAAATAGCAGCACTCTCCGTATTCATTAAATTTTTGTATACACCTTTTGCTAACATGAACGATCAGTGGCAAACTATTATCGTATTTATATCAATAGCTTCAATGATATTTGGAGCAGTAGCAGCCATAGGTCAAAAAAATTTAAAAAGGTTAATTGCCTATAGTTCAATTAGTCATATGGGTTATGCTTTAGCTGGATTGGCAACAGTTAGCAATCAAGGAATACAAAGCTCAATTACTTATATATCAATTTATTTAGTCATGAATTTAGCCTTTTTTAGCTGCTTATTTATGCTTAAAAGAAATGATAAATATTATGAAAATATAGAGGACCTATCAGGACTTTCTAAAAAACATCCAATTTTGTCTTTCTCGTTGTTAATAGTTTTATTTTCTTTGGCAGGAATACCCCCGCTTGCAGGTTTTTTTGCGAAATTTTATGTCTTCTTAGCTGTCATAGAACAGTCCATGTATTTTTTAGCAATTGTTGGATTACTAGCAACCGTCGTCGCAGCCTTTTATTATCTAAGAATTATAAAAATTATATATTTTGATCCAGAAAAAGAAGAATTCGAAACATCTCATAATCTAGGATTAAAAATTACCCTGGCTATTTCAACAATATTTATTTTAGCATACTTTATATACCCGCGCAGCATAACAGAAATAGTATCTAAAATTACTATGATCTAATGAAATTAAAAAAATATTTATACAAAAAAGTTGAAAGCACTAACAACGTAGCACTAAGATTAATTAAGCAAGGCAATCAAAGAGGAATAATTTTAACAGATCAACAAACAAAAGGTAAAGGACAAAGAAGAAATAATTGGATATCTATAAAAGGTAATTTATTTTTATCAATCTTCTTTGAAATTAGTAAAAAAATATCCTTATCAAAGATAACAAATTTTAATTTAAAAATAATTAAAAAAATAATCTATAAAAAAATAAACACTTTAATTCTAATAAAAAAACCCAACGATATATTAATAAATAAAAAAAAAGTCTGTGGAATTTTACAAGAAACAATTTTTAAGCAGAATAGAAAATACTTAATTGTAGGAATTGGAATTAATGTATCTAGTAGTCCAAAAATTAATAATTATCCAACTACATTTTTAAATAATTATACAAATAAAAAATTAAATAGACTTGAATTATTTAAAGAAATTAAATTGATGTATGAAAAAAACTTACACTCACTTGGAGTTTAATATATGTATTTAATTGGAGATATTGGAAATACTGCAATAAAAATTTGCTTATTTAATAACAACTTAAAATTGGTTAAAAATATTAAAATTCATAAGAAAAATCTAAACAAAAATTTTATCAACAAAAAACTATTATTTTTAAGAAAATATAATTCTAAACTTAGAAAAGTACTCTTTAGCTCGGTCGTCCCTAACTCTTATAAAATTATAAAAAAAACCATTAAAGAAATTACTAAATTGGACTGTGTTGAGTTAAAAACATGTAATTTAAAAAAATTTATAAATATAAAAGTCAATAGAAAACAAATTGGTTCTGATCGTTTAGCTAATGCGATTGCAGTTATTGATAGTAGGTTTAATTATATTATAGTTGATTTTGGAACGGCTACAAATTTTGATATAGTTATAAAAAAAGACTATATAGGGGGTGTATTAGCACCTGGAGTAGAACTTTCTTTGAAAAATTTAATAGATAAAGCCTCTTTAATACCTAAAATTAAGCTAGAAAAGACAGCAAATGTCATTGGCAAAAACACTAAAAGTGCTGTAAGAGCTGGTTTTTATCATGGTTATACTGGTTTAATTGAAAATATAATTAAACTTATTTTAAAACAAACTAGAAAGAAGTTTAAAATTATACTTACAGGTGGATTTGCACACTTATTTAAATCATCAATTAAAGGTATTAAAACAGTTGATAAGGATTTAACAATAAAAGGCATACTAAAAGTAGCTATTAATAAAAAAATATGAAAGATGAATTATTATTTTGTCCTTTAGGTGGATCTGGTGAAATAGGGATGAATATGAACCTATTTGCATATGGTAAGCCAGACAATCAAAAATGGATTATAGTTGATGTTGGTGTAACATTTGCAGATGATACAGTTCCTGGTGTTGATATCATATATCCAGATCCAGGATTTATAATTGATAAAAAAGACGACCTGCTTGGCATAGTCCTTACACATGCGCATGAGGATCATATTGGAGCTATTGCTCATGTTTGGCCAAAATTAAAATGCAAGATTTATGCAACACCTTTTACTTCAGTTTTAATTACAGAAAAATTTAAAGAAAAAAAAATCGATATAACTAGCTATTTAAATATCGTAGAACTTAATAGTACAATAAATTTAGAACCTTTCAAAATAGAGTTTGTTACACTTACTCATTCAATATTAGAACCTAATGGTCTTAGAATACAAACACCAGCAGGCAATATACTGCATACAGGAGATTGGAAATGTGATCCAGATCCTTTAATTGGTGGAAACATAAACTCTGAAAGATTAAAAGAGATAGGTAACGAAGGTGTATTAGCTATGATATGCGATTCTACAAATGTATTTAGCGCTGGTAGAGCAGGATCAGAGCTAGATGTTCGTAAAAATTTACTTAAAGTTTTTCAAAGATTAAAAAAAAGAATAATTGTTACTTCATTTGCATCTAACGTAGCAAGAATGGAAACAGTTTTTTATTGTGCAGAGCAAACCGGAAGACATATTTCTCTAGTTGGAAGATCAATGCATAGAATATTTAAAGCAGCAAGACAATGTGGTTATCTTAAAAATGTTATTGATCCTGTAGATCCAAGAGATGCAAAAAATATATCTAGAGAAAAAATTGTTTATTTATGTACTGGCAGCCAAGGTGAACCAATGGGTGCTATGAATAGAATAGTTAAATATACACACCCAGATGTTTTTATTGAGAGAAATGATACTGTTATTTTTTCATCAAAAATTATACCTGGAAATGAAAAGAAGTTATACAAACTTCACAATAATTTGGTTAAAGAAGGTATTGAAGTTATATCTGAAGATAATGAGTATATTCATGTTTCTGGTCATCCTAACCGCGAAGACTTAAGAGATATGTATAACTGGATTAAACCAAAAGCTGTTATTCCTGTTCATGGTGAACACAGACATATGATGGAGCACATAGAATTTGCTAAAGAAATGCAAGTTAAATATCCAGTTCATGTTGAGAATGGAGATATTGTTAAGTTATATCCTGGAGAAAAGCCAGAAGTATATGATAAAGCACCAAGTGGAAGAATTTATTTAGATGGAAATGTTCCAGTAGAAGAGGATTCTAGATCAATAAAAGAAAGAAGAAATATTTCATCAAATGGTTTTTTAGAGGCTACAATAATGATTACACCAAAAGGCAACATACACAACAAACCTTTGGTAACTTTTAGAGGTCTACCAGTATATGAAAATGACGATTTTATTTATGGATTAGAGGAAGAAATAGAAAAAACTGTTAAAACATTTTCATTAAATAACACAAAACAAAAAGACAATCTTATAGATGCTCTTAAAATTACTTGTCGCAAATTTTCAAAAGAAAAAACTGGGAAAAAACCACTAACAAATATAAACTTGGTAAGAATTTAAATAATAAAATGTATTTTTCAAAATCATTTGTACCAATTCTTAAAAATAATCCCACAGAAGCTAAAATTAAATCTCATCAACTTATGTTAAGAGTTGGAATGATTAAGCAATCATCAGCTGGAATCTATTCCTGGTTACCTCTTGGTTTTAAAGTCATGAAAAAAATAGAGCAAATTGTTCGAGAGGAACAGGATAGAATTGGGGTTCAAGAAATTTTAATGCCTACAATTCAATCATCAGAAATTTGGAAAGAAAGTGGAAGATATGATGATTATGGAGAAGAAATGTTACGTATTAAAGATCGTCAAAATAGAGAAATGCTGTATGGACCTACGAATGAAGAACTTGTAACAGAAATTTTTAGATCAAGTATTAAATCTTATAAATCTCTACCACAGCTATTATATCATATTCAATGGAAATTTAGAGATGAGTTAAGGCCAAGGTTTGGAATTATGAGATGTAGAGAATTTTATATGAAAGATGCTTACTCTTTCGATATAAATGATGATGAAGCTTTTTTTTCATACAATAAATTTTTTCTTTCATATCTAAGAACTTTTAAAAGATTAAATTTATCAGCAATACCCATGGCAGCAGATACCGGACCTATAGGTGGAAATCTTTCACATGAATTTATAATTCTTGCTGATACTGGGGAAAGTAAAATTTACACAGACAAAAGAATATTTGATGTGAATAGCTCATCAACTTTACTAGAAAAAAATTCGCTTACTGATTTACGAAAGCAATATGAAAAATTTTATTCTGTTACAGATGAGAAGTTTGATCAGAAAGAATTTGAAAAATTAGTTCCAGAAGAATTCAGAGTAAATACAAAAGGAATTGAGGTTGGTCATATATTTTATTTTGGAGATAAATATTCAAAACCAATGAATGCTGCGGTAGATTTTAATGGCAAAAAAGAATTTGTTAAAATGGGATCCTATGGAATAGGCGTATCAAGATTGGTAGGTGCCATAATTGAGGCTAAATACAACGATAAAGATGAAATAATGAAATGGCCAATATCAGTTGCTCCTTATCATTGCGCAATAATTCCAATGATTAAAAAAAATGACACAACTAATCTAGAAAAATCGAATAAAATATTTGAATATTTAAAGTCTAAAAATATAGATGCCATCATAGATGATACTGAAGAAAATATTTCAGCAAAAATTAGAAAATTTAATTTAATTGGTATCCCATATCAGTTGATTTTAGGAAATAAAACTGAGGGAGACTTATTTGAGTTTAAAGAAATTAATGGAGAAACTCAAAAATTAAGTATCGAAGAAGTTGCATCACAAATTTTAAAAGCTAAATCAAATTGATCTCACAGTTAGAAAGAGAAGTTACATTCAGATTTTTAAAGACCAGAAAAAATGATGGTTTTTTAAATATCATTTCAATCTTTTCTTTTATTGGAATTTCATTAGGAGTTGCAGTTCTAATCATTGTTATGTCAGTAATGAATGGTTTTAGAACTGAATTAATATCTAAAATTGTAGGTTTTAATGCTCATGCAGTAGTTCAACCAGGAAATAAATCACTGAAATATATTCAAGATTTTGATTTGGTAAAAAATATAGTTTCAAATGATGGTGAAGCAGTTATATTGAATAAAGATGTTACGAAGGGAGTATTCTTAAAAGGATATTTAGAAACTGATTTCAGAAACCTTCAAATCGTAAAAAATGAGGAATATTTAGGATCAAAAAAATTAAATAATAATGCTATTTCAATTGGTAAAGAATTAAGAATTAATTTAAATGTTGATATTGGTGATACGATTACAGTTATGTCACCTGCAGGAATTCAAACTTTAGTAGGAACACTCCCTAAACAAGAAAACTTTAAGATAGTTTCAATTTTTGATAGTGGCTTGTCTAACTTTAATGAAAATATTGCGTATATAAATTTAGAAACGCTTGAAAGTTTTTTTAATAGGAATAAAGAAGATAGGTTCATAGAATTTTATTTTAAAGATCCAAAAAATATAGAAATTCATAAACAAAATTTAACAATCATGTTTCCAGATGCGCTAGTCTATACCTGGTCAGATATGAATAAATCATTATTTTCAGCCTTGAAAGTAGAAAGAAATGTAATGTTTATAATTCTTTCTTTGATAATTATTGTTGCAGCATTTAATATAATATCTGGACTTACAATTTTAGTTAAAAATAAAACAAGAGATATAGGTATCCTAAAATCAATTGGGGTCTCTAACAAATCGATAAAAAAAATCTTCTTTTTAGTGGGTTTTTCTATAGGAACATCTGCAACATTATTTGGTGTAGTTGTTGGAACCCTTTTTTCTATTTATGTTGAGAATATAAGACAATTTATCTCAAATATATTTGGCATTTCTCTTTTCCCAGAAGATATTTATATTTTGAATTCTATGCCATCTGAAATAAATATAAATTCAATAATAATAATCTCTCTTTGTTCAATAATTGCAACAATTTTAGTATCGATATATCCCGCTTCGAAGGCATCTTCTTTAGATGCAGTTAAAACTCTTAAATATGAATAATTATATTAAAATTAAAAATCTAACAAAAAAATATGAGAAAAATAAATCTATAAAAGTTTTAAATGATATTTCATTTAATTTTGAACCTGGAAAAACTTATTCTATTATGGGTCCTTCCGGATCAGGAAAGTCAACATTACTCAATTTATTATCATTGATCGATAACCCTACAGCGGGCTCAATCGAAATAAGCAATAATAAAATAAAGTCAAATAATAAGGTTAAAAATGATTTAATTAGAGCAAAGAAAATAGGAATTATTTATCAAGATAAAAACTTATTGTCGGATTTTACAGCTTTAGAAAATGTTTATTTGCCTAACTTATTAGTTTCAAAAGAAAAACAAAAATCTATAGAACTTGCAAAAAAATTAATAAAAAATGTAGGTATGTCATCTAGAATAAACCATTTTCCAAATGAATTATCCGGTGGTGAAAATCAGCGTATTGCTATAGCCAGGGCGTTAATTAATAATCCTGATATTATATTAGCTGATGAGCCAACTGGTAGTCTAGATTCTGATAATGCAAAACTTATCTTTAAGATCCTATTTAATTTAAAAAATAAAAGCAGGATCATAATTTTTGCAACTCACAATAGATATTTTGCAAATATGGCAGATTGTAAAATCATGATGAATGATGGTAATATACAAATCATCAATGCTACAGCCTAAAAACAAATCTTTTAATCAAATTAAAATTCACTCTCAATATTCAATTTGTGAGGGCGCATTAAAAATTGAAAATCTTAAAGACTTTTGTAAGAAAAACAAGATCCAGTCTGTAGGGTTGAGCGATACTTATAATTTATCAGGAGCATTAGAATTTTCTGAAAATATTTCATCTGTAGGAACCCAACCAATTATAGGATCACAAATTCAATTTAGATTTAAAAATACTTATGGACTAATTCCGCTTATTGCTAAAAATTATGTTGGTTACAAAAATATAATTGAACTTTCCTCAAAAGCTTATTTAGAAAATACTGATAATGATCAGCCACATTGTTCTATTGATGACTTAATAAAATATAGTGAGGGAATAATTGTTCTTTCCGGATCAGTTAATAATTTGATTGGTAGTATTTTTAATAAAGGATTAATTGATGAGTTAGATGAATTAATAATACTATTAAACAAAAATTTTAAAGACAATTTTTATTTAGAAATTCAAAGACATGGAGACAAAAATGAAAAAGAATTTGAAATTTTCAGTCTTAATTTTTCAAAAAAACATGAAATACCAATCATAGCAACTAATGAGGTTTACTATTTGGATAAGGAAATGCATGAAGCGCATGATGCTTTAATGTGCATTGGTCACAAAACTTATATTAATGATCAAAAAAGATTGAAACTTACTAATAATCATTACTTTAAATCTTCATTGGAAATGTCTGAGATTTTCAAAGATCTGCCTGAAGCATTAGAAAATAATTATAATTTACCTTATAGATGTGATTTTAGACCTATTCCTTCCAAACCTATATTACCTAGCATTAGCACAAATATAACAAATATTGATGATATGTTAAAAAAAGACTCATTTAATGGCCTGGAGAAAAAATTTAAAACTGATCCAGAGCTATTAAAAAAAATATCAAATAATATTAAAATTAAAGAAACTTATAAAGATAGATTAAATCATGAAATAAAAATTATAACTGAAATGAATTATTCAGGATATTTCTTAATTGTTTCAGACTATATAAAGTGGGCAAAAGATAATAATATACCAGTTGGTCCTGGAAGAGGATCTGGAGCAGGTTCGTTAGTCGCATGGTGTTTGTCTATAACAGATGTTGATCCAATAAAATTTAATTTAATTTTTGAGAGATTTTTAAACCCTGATAGGATTTCTATGCCTGATTTTGATATTGATTTTTGTGAGGAAAAAAGAGACCAAGTGTTTAAATATTTAACAACTAAATATAAAGATAGTGTCGCTCACATTATAACATTTGGCAAACTTAAAGCTAGAATGGTAATAAGAGATGTTGGACGTGTGTTAGGATTGCCATATGGTTTTATAGATAGCATCTGTAAAATGATACCATTCGATCCATCTAGACCATTAACTTTACAAGAAAGTATAAATGTAGAGCCAAGATTACAAAAATTAATTAATGAGGATAAAAGAGTTAATCGTCTAATTGAGTTATCTTTAAAACTTGAAGGGTTAAATAGAAATGTTGCGACTCATGCAGCTGGTGTTGTTATAGCAGACAAAAAACTAACGGAAACTGTGCCTTTGTACAAAGATTCTTCTGCGGATTTATTACTACCTTCCACTCAATTTGACATGTATTCAGCTGAAAATGCTGGATTAGTTAAATTTGACTTTTTGGGTTTAAAAACGTTAACAGTAATTAACAATACTCAAAAACTTGTAGAAAAAAAACATCCAAATTTTAAAATTGAAACTATAAATTACGAAGATCAAAAAGTATTTGACCTTTTATCAAGTGGTAAAACAGTTGGATTATTTCAATTAGAGAGTTCTGGAATGAAAGATGCTTTAATCAATATGAAACCTAATCATTTGGAAGATATTATTGCTTTAGTTGCTTTATATAGACCTGGTCCCATGAACAATATCCCTATTTATAACGATTGCAAACATGGAAAGAAAGAACCTGACTATTTACATCCTAAATTAGAGGAGATTTTAAAACCAACTTATGGTGTGATTATTTATCAAGAGCAAGTTATGCAAATTGCTCAAGTATTATCGGGATTTACAGCAGGTGAGGCAGATATATTAAGAAGAGCCATGGGTAAAAAAAAAAGAGCAGAACTTGAAAAACAAAAAAAAAGATTTGTTGAGGGAGCTCATAACAATGGAATTAGTAAAGATATTGCAGCTGGAATTTTTTTAAAGATTGAACCATTTGCTGAATATGGATTTAACAAAAGCCATGCAGCTGCTTATGCAATAATAGCATATCAAACTGCATTTTTAAAAACATACTATCCACACGAGTTTTTTGCAGCCTCTATGTCGATGGAGCTCTCAAACCAAAAAAAATTAAGTGAATTTTATGAAGAACTGAAAAGATTGGGCATAAATATAATTCGTCCAGATATTAATAAATGCTATGCCGACTTTTCCTCTGATGGTAAAAATTTCCTTTACGCGCTAGGTGCAATTAAAAGCGTTGGATTTGAAGCAATTTCAAAAATTGTAGAAGAGAGAAATAAAAATGGAGTGTTCAAAGATCTAACAGACTTTATAAATCGTGCTAACCCAAAATACATAAATAAATTACAGTTAGAAGGTCTTGTAAAAGCAGGAGCTTTTGACAATTTGTATAAGAATAGACAATCTTTATACAATTCAATACCTAATATTATTTTAAAATCAAAAAATATTTTTGAAAATAATTCTGCAAACCAAATTGATTTATTTCAGGAAGATAATGATGAAACATATTTAGATATCATTGAAGATTGGAATGTAGATGTTAAATTATCCAAAGAATTTGAAACCTTGGGTTTCTTTATTTCTGACCATCCTCTAAATCAGTATAAATCACTTTTTAATCAATATAATATTATTGATTATGAAGAGTTTAATTCAAATGAAAATATTTTAAGTTCAAATATTTCATCCACAATATTAAAGGTTCAAGAAAAAAAAACACAAAAAGGAACTTCCTATGCAATAGTTAAATTTTCTGATTTATCTGGTGTTTTTGAATTATTCATATTTTCAGACGTTTTTGAAAATAATAGAGAAATACTTATTGAAGGTAATTCTGTTATGATAACTTTAGTTAAAAATTATGTGGATGACAGCAAAGTACAAAAGAAAATTAATATAAGAAAAATTATTGCTATGAAAGAGGTAATTGATAAGCCAATAGATGAAGTAAAAATAGAAATCAAAAATATAGATGATATAACAAAAATTAATAAATTTTTTTTAGAACCTGGCAAGACCAAAGTGATAATAGATGTTGAAGCTGATAAAAAAAAGATGTCTTTTCAATTGAGTGAAAAAAGAAAAATAGATCATAAAATGCTCAATTTAATGAGAAATGAGGAAAATATTGATGTTATTTAAAAAAAACTTGTTTTTTCCTCTTTTTTTTGTAAATAGTTTCATAAATTAATACGCACACAATTTCTGGTTTTATACCTCCGGTCCTTTTTAGGCAGTAATTGTGGTGGCATAACCGGGAATAAATATGAAAATACCAAACTTAACAATAGAACAATTATTAGAAGCTGGCGTTCATCTAGGCCATAAAACTTTAAGATGGAATCCAAAAATGAAAAAGTTTATTTTTGGAAAAAGAGACTCAATTCACATAATAGATTTAACACAAACCCTAGAGCTTGCTAAAGTAGCTTTAGAAAAAGTCTATTCAACAATCTCATCAGGTGGGAAAATATTATTTATATCAACAAAAAAACAAGCATCGGAGGCAATAGCAGAACTTGCAAATGAAACAGATCAATATTTTGTTAATTATAGATGGCTAGGTGGAATGCTTACAAATTGGGGAACAATTTCTAACTCAATAAAAAAACTTGATAAAATAGAGTCTGATTTAAAATCAGAGAATAGAGGCTTTACTAAAAAAGAATTATTAAAAATGAGTGGCCAGAGAGATAAACTGCAAAGATCACTTGGTGGAATATCAGCAATGAAAAAGATACCTGATCTTGTATTCATAATTGATACAAATTATGAGTCTTTAGCAATTAAAGAGTCCGTTAAACTAGGTATACCAATAGTAGCAATTTTAGATACAAATTCAAATCCAGATGGTATTGATTTTCCTATTCCTGGAAACGATGATGCAAGAAGATCTATTGATTTGTATTGCTCACTTTTAAAAGAAACAATTCTAAATGCTAAAAAAGAAGCACCACAGAATATTGCTAGTGATAAAGATACAGAGGCTTTAAAAGTTGAAAACTCAAGCCCAGAAAAATCTAAAGAAGTAAAATCAGAAACAAAACTTAATTAAAAAAATTAACTTTATTACAGGAAAATGAAATGAGTGATATAGAAAAAGTAAAACAATTAAGAAAATCAACAGGCGCAGGTTTTAAAGATTGTAATGCTGCGTTAAAGGAGTCTAATGGTGATTTAGATAAAGCTGCTGAAATTTTGAGAGTAAAAGGTATAGCTAAAGCTTCAAAAAAAATGTCAAGAAGTGCAACAGAGGGAGTTGTAGTTACTTCTGGGGATGAAAAAAAAATGTCTTTGATCGAAGTGAATTGCGAAACAGATTTTGTTGCAAAAAACGATGATTTTATTGAATTTGTTAAAGAATTAAGTGAATTAAATAATCATCACTCTTCAAATGTCGAAGATTTAAAAAAATCGACTATGAAAAATAATAAAACCGTTGATGAAAATTTAGTAGCCTTAATAGCAAAAATTGGAGAAAAAATAACAATTGGGAGAGTAAAAACTTTAGCTGATGAAAATTCAAGAAATTTTGCTTATCAACATTCAGTAATTAAAGATAATGTTTCAAAATTAATAGTAATAGTATCTTTGAATACTAGTGAGAAATCTGATAAAATTGATTTATTTGGAAAGCAATTATCAATGCATATAGCAGCATCAAATCCAATTGCATTAAATGCAGATCTGATTGATCAAGAAATAATAAATAAAGAGGTCAATTTAATAGAAGAAGAATTGAAAAGTTCAGGCAAACCAGAAGATATAGCAAAGAAAATTAGTATAGGTAAAATTAATAAATTTAAAGATGAAAATAGTTTAATGTCTCAAGATTGGGTAATAGACCCAAAAATGAAGGTTAAAGATGTATTAAAAAACTTAGATATTTCTAATTTACAAATTAATAATTTTATTAGGCTAAAAATAGGTGAGTAATGTTTGAGGAGTCAAAATACAATAATAAAATGTCCAAAACATATGAAGTGTTTCAAAGTGAACTGAGCTCATTAAGAACAGGAAGAGCGAATGCAGCTATGTTAGACATTGTAAAAGTTGATGTTTATGGACAAAAAATGCCAATTAATCAATTAGGTAGTATTACAACCCCAGAACCTAGAAGCATAAACATACAGGTTTGGGATACAAATAATGTAGCACTTATAGACTCTGCAATTAAAAAATCAGAGTTAGGATTAAATCCTCAGATTGATGGACAATTAATTAGATTACCTGTCCCTGATCTTAGTGAAGAAAGAAGATCGGAAATAAAGAAAATAATTAAATCTATGGGTGAAAAATGTAAAGTATCTATAAGAAATATAAGAAGAGAAGCAAATGATGAGTTAAAAAAACTTCTAAAAGATAAAGAGATTTCAGAAGATTAAGTAAAAAAAAAAGAAAAAATTATTCAAGATTATACGGACAGCCAAATAAAAGTTATTGATGATAGAGTTGCTGCAAAAGAAAATGAAATAATGACAATATGATTTTGCCCAAACACGTAGCCATAATAATGGATGGCAATGGAAGATGGGGAATTCAAAAAAAAAAATCAAGAAATTACGGACATTCTAAAGGTATAGAGGTTGTAGAAAATATCATCGAAGAAGCAGTATCAAAAAAAATAAAATACCTAACGTTATTTACTTTTTCGACTGAAAATTGGAAAAGACCAAAAAGTGAAATTAAGTTTTTAATTAGTATACTAGAAAAATATATTCAAAAAGAATTAAACAACTTAATTAAAAAAAAAATTAAATTAAAAATAATAGGTAATTTAGATAAGTTTCCTAAATCACTTAAATTAAAACTAAGAAATGCTGAAAAGTTAACAAGATTAAACAATAAGATAGAGATCATAATAGCTTTAAATTACGGCTCTAAAGAAGAAATTATAAATACTGTAAAAAAATTAAATAATTCATCAATTCGCATTAATGAAAAAAATATATCTGAAAACCTATACACCAAAAATATTCCAGATCCTGAAATTTTAATAAGAACTGGAAATAGAAATAGACTAAGTAATTTTTTATTATGGCAATTATCTTATACTGAGATTTATTTTGTAAGTAAACTTTGGCCTGACTTTACACGAAAAGATTTCAGTAAAATTATAAATAATTTTTCAAAAGTTAAAAGAAATTTCGGTGGTATTAAATGATTGAGCTACAGAAAAGATTATTAACATCTTTATTATTGTTGATGATAATCTTTTTTTCTTTAAAAAATTCTACAGTTTTATTTTTTGTATTTTTAGCAATAAACTACTTTTCATTAATTGAATTTAATAATTTATTTAAAAATATTTTTAAAAAAACAAATCAACTATATTTTTTTTCTTTTTTAGCTAGTGTGATTTATATTTCTATATTTTCTTTAATAATATGGAATTTCCTAATTCCTTTTAACAATAAAGCCACAATAACATTAATTTTCTTAATATTAATATGTATATCTACAGATATCGGTGGCTTTATATTTGGCAAATTAGTTGGTGGTAAAAAATTAACACAAATCAGTCCTAATAAAACTTATTCAGGTGTCTTTGGATCATTTTTTATTTCAATAACTTTTAGTCATTTCTTTTATATTTTTTATAAAACCTATTTGATTTTTGAAGTTAATTATTTGATTTTAATAATAATAATTTCATTGATTTCGCAAATAGGAGATTTAATTATTTCATTTCTTAAAAGAAAAGCAAAAATAAAAGATACAGGATCAATATTACCTGGACATGGAGGAATTCTAGACAGAATAGACGGTATTTTATTTGCTTTACCTTTTGGAATAATATTGATTTCTATATAAAATGACAAAAGATATTTTCTTATTAGGTTCCACAGGATCAATTGGAGAGACAACATTAAAAGTAATTAAAAAAGATAAATCAAACTTTAATGTAAAGTTATTATCTACGAATAAAAATGCAGAAAAAATTTACAAACAAGCAATACAATTTGGAGTTAAAAAAGTAGTCATTTTTGATAAAAAAAGCTACCTTAATAATTTTAAAAAATTTAAAGAAAAAAAAATAAAAATTTTTCCAACCATAAAAGAAGCATTAAAAAAAAATAGAAAGAAATCCTTCTTAACTGTAAATGGAATTGCTGGAATTGAAGGACTTGAACCCACGTTAGATATAATAAAATATTCAAACAATTTAGCTATGGCTAATAAGGAATCAATAATTTGTGGGTGGCAATTCATAAGAAAAGAATTACAAAAAAGACATACAAGATTTATACCTCTGGACTCTGAGCATTTTTCAATTTCGTCTCTTATAAAAGATGAAAGTAAAAAAAATATTAAAAAAATATATTTAACTGCTTCTGGAGGCCCTTTTTTATATAAAAATCTAAAAAATATTAAAAATATAAAACCTAAATTTGCTTTAAATCACCCAAATTGGAAAATGGGGAAAAAGATATCAATTGATTCAGCCACGTTGATGAATAAAATTTTTGAAATAATTGAAGCAATTAAAATATTTGATATGGAACGAAGTAAATTTGATATATTAATTCATCCAAAATCTTATTTACATGCTATAGTAAATTTTAAGAACGGGCTAACAAAATTAGTAGCACATGAAACAACCATGCAAATACCAATCGCAAATGCTCTATATCTTACAAAAAATAATTATATTTATAAAAGCAGTAATTTTAATTATCATAAATTAAATAGTTTAAACTTTATAAAGCCAAATATTAAAAATTTTCCTCTTTTAAAAATATTAAATTACAAATTTAAAAATACTTATTTTGAAATAATTCTAGTTTCGATCAATGATATGCTTGTTAAAAACTATCTTTTAAATAAAATTTCTTACATTTCTATTCACAACAAGATGTTAGAATTATTAAAAAAACCGTATTTTATAAAATATTACTCATCTAAACCTAAGAATATAAATGATATCAAATTTATGGTAGAAATTGTAAATCAGTACATTATTAAAAATTTAAAAGTTAATGATTGAAAATCTTAATAAATTAATGAAGCCAATTATTTTATTTATTGTCACACTATTATTGTCTTTTTCAGTATCCAAAGCAGAAATTTATAAAGAAATTGTAGTTGAGGGCAATGAAAGACTTTCTGTTGAAACGGTTATAATGTTTTCAGGTTTAAATTTATCTGATGACCTTACAATTAATGATTTAAACTCATCAATAAAAAAACTTTATAAAACAAATTATTTTAAAGATATAAAAATTACACAAAAAAATAAGATTTTAAAAATTATAATTATTGAGAATCCTATAATTCAATCAATCAAAATAAATGGAATAAAAAATAAAAATACATTAAGCAAATTAGAAGAGTTGACAAAAAAATCTGAAAAATATCCTTTTTTAAAAAATAGAATTCTAAATCAAAATAACCTTCTTTTAAATATTGTAAGAGGCACCGGATATTACTTTGCAGAGATAAATACAAAGGTAATAGATAATCAAAATAACTCTGTGGATATAATTTATAATTTTAGTTTAGGTGAAAGAGCTATAATTAAAAAAATAAATTTTCAAGGTAAAAAAGTTTTTTCAGATTCAAAACTAAGAAATATAATCAGATCTGAAGAAGGTAGATTTTGGAAGTTTATTACGTCTAATAAGTATTTAGATGAATTAAAAATTAAACAAGATGAGAAAAGATTAAAACAATATTACCAAAAGAAAGGTTATTACAATGTTAATGTAAAATCTTCTTATGCAAAAAATATTAATAATAAATTTTTTGAGCTAAATTTTAATATAGACTCTGGTGAAAAGTTTTTTTTTAATGACATATCAATTGAAATAAATGATGATTTTAATAAAGAAAATTTTGTAGAAATCCAAAATGATATTAAAAAACTAAAAGGTAAAAAATATTCTTCCAAAATAGTAAATAATATTTTAGACGAAATTGACCAAATATTATTATTAAGGGAGTTTTTATTTTTAAATACAAAATATGACTTATCTATTATTGATAAAAATAAAATTAACTTAAAATTTAAATTTGAAGACTTAGAAAAATTTTATGTAGAACGAATAAATATATTTGGAAATTTTATTACCGAGGAGAAAGTTGTAAGAAATGCACTTATCGTTGATGAGGGTGATGCCTTTAATGAAGTGCTTTTAGATAAATCTATTAATTCAATTAAGTCTAGAGGTATTTTCCAAAAAGTAGAATCAAAAATTAAAACCTCAAATACAGATAAACAAAAGAAAGTAATTGACATTTTAGTTGAAGAAATGCCTACTGGTGAGATATATGCTGGTGCTGGAACAGGTACTTCTGGCGCCACAATTACTGCTGGAATTCAAGAAAAAAATTATCTTGGAAAGGGAATTAAATTAGGCACAAATATTTTAATATCAGAGGATGAAATTAAAGGTAAGTTTTCAGTTACAAATCCTAATTTTAAAAATACAGATCGCTCATTAAAAACAACATTAGAAAGTACTAGTTCAGATTTTTTAAGCACTGGTGGATTTAAAACTTCTCGTACTGGATTTAGTCTTGGAACAGGTTTTGAACAATATTCCGATCTATATGTTAATCTTGATATATCTACATATTATGAAAAATTAGAAACAGCTTCAACAGCTTCCGCTCACAAAAAAAAACAGGAGGGTGATTATCTAGAAAATTTATTTAGGTATAAAGTAATAATGAATAAACTCGATCAAAACTACCAACCCACTCAAGGTTATATGTTTAGTTTTGATCAAGAATTGCCCATTTATTCTGATGATTTATCTGTTGGAAATACTCTTAATTTATCAAAATATCACTCAGTATCAGATAATTTAATTTTATCTGGTAAATTATTTCTTAAGTCAGTCAACTCAATCGATGACGAAGTAAGAGTCTCTAGAAGAATTTATATACCTAGTAAAAACTTAAGAGGATTCGAACCTGGAAAAATTGGACCAAAAGATGGAGTTGAATATGTTGGTGGTAATTTTGGCTCTGCATTAAATCTAAATTCAACTATACCTAATGTTATAAATGGATTTGAGAATATTGATCTTAATCTTTTTTTTGATGCTGCTACATTAAGAGAAGTTGATTACGATAGCTCTTTGGAATCTAGCAAAATTAGATCATCCACAGGCATAGCAGTTAATTGGTTCACAATAATTGGCCCACTCTCTTTTTCGTATGCTATCCCTTTGTCTAAAGAGACAACTGATCAAACAGAATCATTTAGATTTCGAATAGGAACGTCATTTTAGAAATGAAAAAAATTTTTTTTTATTTTTTAGTATTATCTATTTTTCCTCTAAATACATTTGCGAAAATTGTATACATTGATTTAAATTTAATTTTAAATAATTCTGATGTTGGAAAGTTTGTTAATTCACATATAGAAAAGATTAAAAAAGAAAATTATTCAAAATATAAACAACAGGAAAATAAATTAATTGAAAAAGAACAATTATTAATTTCCCAAAAAAATATTCTAAATGAAATTGAGTTTAATAAAAAAATAGTAGCATTAACTGAAGAGGTTAAAAAATATAGATCGGAAAGAAAGGACTCAGTCGATAGAATAAATGAGATTAAAATAGATTATACAAAAGAAATTTTAAAGTCATTAAATCCTATTATTGCAAAATATGTCGATTTAAACTCTATTTCAATGGTGATTCCAAAAAAAAACATTATTGTTGGAAGAAAAAATCTAGATATCACAGATCAAATAATTAAACTTCTTAATGATAATATTAAAAAAATAAATTTATAAAATGGATAACCCTTTTTTCAAAAGAAAAACAAATATTAAAATTAATGATATTTTATCTTTATTAAATCTTAAAAAACAAAAAGTTAATTATCGAGTTAATGATATTAAAGAATTAGAGACTGCAAAAAAAAATGATATTACATTTTTTAATTCAATTAAATACTTAGAATTTATAAAAAAAACTAAATCAAGACTAGTCATAACTAATAAAAAATTTTTGAGTGTAATTCCATCACAGATATATACAATTGAGGTGCCAAATGTGTTATTAGCTGTATCTTATATAACATCTTTATTTTATCCAAATTCTGTAAATGATAACTTTGATTTTAATGTCAGTAAAATTAATAAGAATGATTTTAAAAATTTAAAATTTGGTAATAACGTTTTAATTGGAAAAAATGTTAAAATTGGTAAAAATTGCTCTATTGGTCATAATACTATTATTGAAAAAAATGTGAGCATTGGTAACAACTGTAACATTGGTAATAACGTTGTTATTAAAAATAGTATTATTAAGAATAATGTAAATATTCTTGATGGTGCAATATTGGGTAAAAAAGGTTTTGGTTTTTTTCCTGGAGGAAAATCAAACATTAGATATCCACACATAGGAGCGGTTATAATCGGAAATAATGTTGAAATCGGATGCAATAATACTATTGATAGAGGTTCACTTTCTAATACTGTAATTGGAGACGGCACGTTCTTAGATAACCAAGTACATGTAGCTCATAACGTTAAAATAGGAAATAATTGTATAATTACTGCTCAAGTTGGGTTTGCAGGAAGTGCCTTAATTGGCAATAAAGTAATGATTGGAGGTCAAGCAGGCATCTCCGGTCATTTAGTTGTAGGTGATAATGTTAAAATTGGTGGAGGTAGTGGAGTAATCAAAAATATTCCTTCAAATACAAAAGTGATGGGATATCCTGCTAGAAATATAAGAAATTTTTTAAGGGATAATAAAATTAATGACTAGCTTAAACAAAGATCAAATAAAAGAATTGTTACCTCATAGAGAACCAATGCTTCTTATTGATGAGTTAAGAAATATAAAAAAGCTTTTTTCAGCTACAGCAATTGTAAATGTTAAAAAAGATAGTTTTTTTGTGAATGGCCATTTTCCTGGAGAACCAGTTATGCCTGGTGTTTTAATTGTAGAAGCATTTGGACAAGCAGCAGCTGCATTAACTGCAAATGGACTTGATAAAGCAACCTATGATAATAAATTAGTCTTCTTAATGACAATTGAAAAAGCTAGATTTAGAAATCCAGTTATTCCTGATTGCACTTTAGAACTTAATATTGAGGCTATCAGATCACATGGAAGAGTATGGAAGTATAAAGGTACAGCTTTTGTGGGTGATAAAAAAATGGCAGATGCTCAGTGGTCTGCAACGATTGTAGATAGAAAGTAATAATCAGTAGTAATAGTTGATAAGTATTAATTATTAAATTTGTTATTTATTATCCGTGATCCACAAAACAGCTATAGTAGATATAAAGGCAAAAATTTCAGATGATGTCGAAATAGGGCCTTATTGTATTATAGGTCCAGAGGTTGAAATAGGGTCAAAATCAGTTTTACATTCACATGTAAACATTGTTGGTAATACAAAAATAGGAGAGAATAACCTAATATATCCTTTCTCATCAATTGGAACTCCTCCTCAAGATTTAAAATATAATGGTGAAAAAAACTCTTTGATTATAGGTAATAACAATAAATTCAGAGAATATATAAATATAAATCCTGGTACTGAACAAGGTGGCGGTATAACAAAAATAGGAGATAATAATTTATTTATGGTTTATTGTCATGTAGCACACGATTGTTTGATATCAAATAATATTGTTTTAGCCAACAATGTTCAAGTCGGTGGTCACGTTACTATTCAAAATAACGCAATAGTTGGTGGAAGTTGCGCGATACATCAATTTTCTAGAATTGGAGAGTCTGCAATGATAGGAGGGATGACTGGTGTTTTAAGTGATGTTATCCCATTTGGATTGTCAATGGGAAATAGAAATAATCTAATGGGGTTAAATCTTATTGGATTAAGAAGAGCTAAAGTTTCAAATGAAAATATTAAAAAAATACAATTAGCTTATGAAATAATATTTAAAACTTCAAGTTTTAGAGAAAATATAGATCAACTTAATGACGATCTTAAAAACGATGAATTTGTAAAAAAAATACTTAATTTTATAAATTCAGACAAAAAAAGACCAATATCACTTCCGCCCAATTTATAATGATAGGACTTTTTTTAGGAGAAAAAGATTTACCAATTCAAATACTCAAAAAAATTAAAAAAAAAAAGTTAAATTATTTTATTATTGATCTTACAAAAAATAATAAATTTAAAAAAAATAAAAATAGTTTTTTTATTAATATAGGTAAATTTGGTGAGATTTTAAAACTCATTAAATCAAAAAAATGTAGGAAAGTTATTTTTGCAGGTAACATAATTAAACCAAAGATATCAAGGTTAAAATTGGACTTTAAAGGTTTGTTTTATATACCAAGAATAGTTAAAGCTGCAAAGCTAGGTGATGCGGCAGTATTAAAAGCTTTAATAAAAATTCTATCAGAGAACAACATTAAAGTTATTAGATTAAACACTTTTAATCCAGAACTAACTTTAAAAAAAGGAGTTTATACTAGAATAAAACCATCTAAGGAGGAGAAAAAGCAAATACTTAAAGGTATTAAAACTTTAAAAAATACCAACTCCTATAATCATACCCAAGCAGTAATTATTAGAGACAATAAGGTAATTTCTTTAGAAACGAGAAATGGTACGAAAGAAATGATAAACCGTACTCCTAAATCTAAAATTAAAAAAGGTATTTTAATAAAATTACCTAAAGCAAAACAAGATTTAAGGGTAGACTTGCCTACAATAGGAATTGACACTTTCAAAGATTGCAACATCGCAGGCATTAAGGGAATTGCAGTTAAATCAAATCAAAATATTATATTAGATAAAGAGATTTCGATTAAATATGCTAATCGCAATAAACTCTTTCTCGTTGCAATATGAAAAAAATTTTTATTCTTACAGGTGAACCATCTGGTGATAAATTGGCTTCTGAAGTTGTCTTAGAAATTACAAAAAAAAGAACTGATTTAGAATTTTTAAGTGTTGGTGGAACAAACTTAGAGAAATTAGGTGTAAAGACAATCTTTGACCAAAAAGAGATAACTTACATTGCTTTTACTGACATTATTTTAAATTTTTTTAAAATAAAACGTAAAATAAAAGAAACTGTGAATGAGGTTTTGAAATTTAAACCAGATATTTTATTTAGTGTAGACAGTCCAGATTTCACACTAAGAGTAGCAAAACTAGTAAAAGAAAAAAATTCGAAAATAAAAACAATTCATTTTATTGCTCCTAAGGTTTGGGCATGGAGAGCGGGTCGAGTTAAGAAAATGAAGAAATTTTTAGACCATATTTTATTACTTTTTAAGTTTGAAAAAGAGTATTTTGATAAAGAAAATCTCACTAATACCTTTGTGGGCCATCCACTGTTAGATAAGAATATTAACGAAAAAGTTCAAATAGACCAATTTCTAGATAAAAAAAATATTATTTCCATTTTTCCTGGCAGCAGAGTTTCAGAGATAAAGCATCATATACCAATTCTAATTAATTTTATTAAAAAAATGAATATCAAAGATCCTAATTATAATTTCATATTTCATGCAACTGATAAAAATAAAGAACTTATATCAAGCTATTTTATTAAAGAACAAATAACAAATCTAGAAATTATTAATGATGATAAAATTAAAACTGCAGTATTAAAGAAATCAATTTTTGCAATAGTAAAATCTGGAACAGTTTCTTTGGAAGTATGTAAAATGAATGTTCCATCAATAATTATTTATAAGATGAATTTTATTAATTTTTATTTAGCAAAATTTCTACTAAATATAAAATTTGCTAATATGATCAATATTATCAATAGTAGAGAAGTTATTCCAGAGTTGATACAATCAGAATGTAATGCTGATGAAATATTTAAAAGTGTTTACTATTTTCTAAAAAAACCAAATTTAATAGCTAAACAAAGACAAGAAATAAAAAAAACTCTTGAAACTTTGAGCTCTCCTAGTTCTTCATCTGAAGAAGCATCAAACATTATCTTATCCTATATTTTCTAATCTTTTTATTACTTCGTTTTTTCCAAGAGACAATATTATATCATATATTCCTGGACCAAATTTAGATCCAGTTAACATTATTCTTAATGGCTGCCCAACACCCTTGAAATTTGTATTATTTAATTTTATTAATCCATCTACGATTTGTTCTAAATTTTCTCTATCGAAAGCTTCTAATTCTGAAATTTTCTCTTTAAATAAATGTATTATTTTTTTTGCTTCATCGTTTATAAGTTCTTTGTCATTTTCATTAAAAGCAACTTTATCATTTAATATATATTTAGAATTGTTAAATATATCCTCTAGTGTTTTTGCCTTATTTTTTAAAAATGTCAAAGAGCTCTTAATTGTATTTTCTTTCTCCTCTTTAATTTTATCTTTATAAATTTCACAATATTCTTTTAACTTTTTGTACAAAATCTTTTCTTCACTGTTTTTAATGTAATGCTCATTCATAGAAAGAATTCTACTCATATCAAGTTTTGAAGGCGATTTACCTATTCCTTCAAGATTAAAAAGTTTTATACTTTCATCTAAGTTAAAAATTTCCTTATCTTTGAAGGACCATCCTAATCTTAGAAGATAATTTCTAAGTGCTTCAGGCAGAATCCCAATTTTTGAGTAATCTTCTAATGTTGAGGCGTTATCTCTTTTTGATAGTTTCTTACCATCTATTGTATGAATAAGAGGTATATGGGCAAATTGTGGAATATCCCATCCTAGTGCTTCATATATCTGTATTTGTTTAAAAGTATTAATTTTATGGTCATCTCCTCTTATAATATGAGTCATTTCCATATTATGATCATCAACTGACGCAGATAAATTATATGTTGGCGTTTCGTCATTTCTTAGAATAACAAAATCCTCAATAGTATTATTCTCAATTTCTATATTTCCTTGAACTAAGTCTTTTAATATTGATTTACCTTCTATTTTACTTTTAAATCTTATAACTGGTTTTGTATTCTTTGGGGCTTGATCTTCAGCAATATCTCGCCATTTTCGATTATATACATAAGGAATTTTTTTTTGTTTAGCTCTTTTCTTTTGTTCTTCTATTTCCTCTGCACTACAATAGCATTTATAGGCATTTCCATTTTCTAGTAATTTTTTTGCAATAGTTACGTGTTCATTAATCATTTTTGATTGAATATACTCTTCACCATCATGTTCTATTCCCATCCATTTCAGAGAGTTAATTATTTGAATTTTATGCTCTTCTTTAGATCTTTCTTTATCAGTGTCTTCTATCCTTAAATAAAATTTACCTGATTTATTTTTTGAATATAACCAATTAAATAGAGCTGTTCTTACTCCACCAATATGAAGAGGACCGGTAGGAGAAGGAGCAAATCTAGTTGCTACTTTTTTCATGGAATTTATTTAGACTATTTTACTGAAAGTTTCTATATAAAGATACAAGAATTCCTTGAACTTTCACTCTATCTGGGCCAAATATTTTTGTCTCGTAATTTCTATTTGCACTTTCTAATGCAACAGTTTTGCCTTTTCTTCTAATTCTTTTCAACATAGCCTCATGATCATCAATTAAAGCTACCACAATTTTTCCATTATCCGCAGTATCTGCTTTTTTAACAATAACAGTATCACCATCATTAATTCCAGCTTCAATCATAGAATCCCCTTGGACCTTTAAACCAAAAAATTCTCCATCTTTTTCAATGTTTGCTGGCAGCGGAATTCTTGAAACTTCATTCTGTATAGCTTCAACTGGAGTTCCTGCAGCAATTTTTCCAAGAACAGGGATTTCTTTATCGTTAGAATTATTTAAATTTTCCTCATCTAATCCTCCCTTAATAACGCTTGGAGAAAAACTATTATAAATATCGTTTGCAGATGCAGTTTCAGGCAACTTAATTACTTCTAATGCTCTTGCTTTGTGGGCCAATCTTTTAATGAAACCTCTTTCTTCTAGTGCGCTAATCAGTCTGTGAATACCAGATTTTGATTTTAAACTTAATGATTCTTTCATTTCCTCATATGAAGGAGACACACCTGTAGATCTCAACTTTTTGTTGATAAAGAGAAGCAGGTTTTTTTGTTTTTTAGTTAACATAGAACAAATTAAGTACATCAATGTTCTATAAAAGTTCCTCAACTTATACAACAGCAAAAAAGTAAGAAAAATAAAGGAAAATTTCTATAAAAGAGAAAAAATATTATTATTTTCTAAATTTTTTAAAAGTGATTCACCAATTAAAAAACTACTTATTGAGGTCCTGTTTTTTATATCAAGCAATTCATCTTTTGTTTTTAGACCACTCTCAGAAATTAGAGGAGAAGAGTGATTTGAAACAACATTATATATATCATAAGTTGTATTTATTTCAGTTTTAAGAGTTTTTAGGTTTCGGTTATTAATACCAATTAAAGCATCAGGATATTTTACTGATTTTTCTGCTTCCTCAATAGTATGAACTTCAACAATTACACTCATATTATGCTTTAAAGCTTCCTCGTAAATTTCATCAGCAGTTTTTTCAGAAATACCAGCTAATATAATCAGGACTGCATCAGCACCATAACTTTTTGCTAAAGGTACTTGAAATTTATCAACAAAAAAATCTTTACAAAGAATGGGTAATTCAATTTTTTTTTTAATTTCAGAAATATGAGATAGATTTCCTAAAAAAAAATCTTCTTCTGTTAATACAGACAAACAAGTGACGTTCTTAGAATTATATATATTGGCAATTTTAACCGGGTCATAGTCATCAATCAAAATACCCGCAGATGGACTCGCTTTTTTGATTTCAGCAATTATGGATATTTTATTTTCTGAATTTTTTGATTGTATTTTCTTTTTGAAATCAAAAAAAACATCTTTCTCATTAATTGTATGCAACAATCTATTTACATCAATTTCATGTTTTAATTTTTCAATTTTAATTTTCTTTTTATCTATTATTTTCTGAAGAATATTTTCAGACATTTTGTATATTTTTAATATATTTGAATACTGCTCCAGACAAAATAAAATCTCTGGTATAATTATATGCAATTTTGAAATTGTCATATTTTTCAGATATCATTAATCCTGCTGCAGCATTTAAACATACGGCTTTTGAAAAATCATTATCTTCTCCTTGAAAAATTTTTAAAATTTTATCAGAATTATATTTAGCATCATCTCCAACTAAATTTTCAAATTTATCTGCATTAATATTTAATTCATTCGGATCAATTATAAACTCAGATATTTCATTATTTTTCAATTGTACAACATTAGTTTTAGCGTAAGGCGATATTTCATCTAGACCATCCTCACTATTTACAATCCACGCAAATTTTAAACTTAGATTTTTTAAAGCATTGGCAAAAATTTTTAGAAGTTTATTATCAAAAACACCAATTACCTGCCTTTCAACAAGTGCTGGGCTGCTTAATGGACCTATCATATTAAAAATAGTCCTTTTTCCTATTTTTTTTCTTGTTGGACCAACATATTTCATTGCTGAATGATAATTTGGAGCGAACATGAAGCCAAAATTGTCATTTTTAATCTGTTCCTCTATTTGATTTGGTTCTAAGTTGATATTTATATTTAAGGCTTCAAGAACGTCAGCTGACCCACATTTTGATGAAACTGCTTTATTTCCATGCTTTGCTACTTTAACACCCATACTTGCTAACAACAGCGCTGATGCTGTAGAAATATTTAGAGTATCTTTTCCATCTCCACCAGTACCACAAGTATCAATGCAATCTTCAACTTTTACTCTTTTTGACTTATCTCTTAATATGTATACACCACCAGCTATTTCATCTGAAACCTCACCTTTATCTGATAATAAAGTTAAAAAATCATAAATTTGTTCATCACTAGCTTCACCATTCATTAAAATCTTAAATGCATTTTTACTCTCATCAAAATCTAAATTTATTTTATTTCTGAGCTTTTCTAAAAATTGATTCATTTTTACTCTTTTACAAAGTTCTCTAAAATTTTTAAACCATATTTTGTTTTGATACTTTCAGGATGAAATTGAACCCCATGGATTTTGTATTCCTTATGCATAACACCCATTATTGTCCCATCTGATGTACTAGATGTAATTTTTAATTCTTTAGATAAGGATTTTTTATCAATTACTAAACTATGATATCTGGTAGCTGAGAAATTTTTTGGTAAATTTTTTAAAATACCAATTTTCTTATTTATAATATTGCTTGTTTTTCCATGCACAAGTTCTTTAGCTTGAATTATCTTAGAACCAAATATTTGACCAATGATTTGATGACCTAAGCAAACACCAAGTATTGGCATTTTTTTATACAAATTCTTTACTATCTTTAAACAATTTCCAGATTGATTAGGATTTCCAGGACCTGGGGATATTACAATTTTATTATATCCTTTTCTTAAAATGTAATGATGATCTAACTTATCGTTTCTTAAAACATCAACTTTAGCAAAGGATGAAAGATAGTGATATAAATTGAATGTAAAGCTATCATAATTATCAATTAAAATTATTTTCATACTATTTACTCTAAAGCCTTAATTAAAGCTTTTGCTTTATTAACTGTTTCATTAAATTCATTAATAGGTTTACTATCAGCAACAATTCCTGCGCCTGACTGTACATAAAATTTTTTATTTTTTGAAATTGCTGTTCTAAGCGCAATACAAGTATCAAAATCACCATTTGCAGAAAAATAACCAATACCACCAGCATAAACTTTTCTTCTAGTCGTTTCTAATTCATCTATAATCTCCATAGCTCTTATTTTAGGTGCACCCGATACCGTTCCAGCAGGAAAACCAGCTAATAATGTATCAAATTTACCAAACTTTTTATTAAATACACCTTCAACATTTGAGACTATGTGCATTACATGTGAATATCGCTCTATCTTAAAACTTTCGGTTACTTTAACAGAGTTAATTTTAGAAACTTTTCCAGTATCGTTTCTTCCAAGGTCAAGAAGCATTAAGTGTTCAGAAAGCTCTTTTTTATCTTTTAAAAGATCTTTTTCATAAAATTTATCTTCTTTTTTATTTTTACCTCTAGGTCTTGTGCCAGCAATAGGTCTAATAGTTATTTTATTATCTCTGAGTCTCACAAGTATCTCAGGACTCGCACCTATAATTTGGAAATCCTCAAAGTTAAAAAAATACATGAAAGGGGAAGGGTTAGTAATTCTCAATTTTTTATAAATATCTAATGGTTCTTTATTAAGATCAGTTTCGAACCTTTGACTTAGAACAACTTGAAAAATATCTCCTAATTTAATGTAATTTTTAGCTTTAGAAACATTACTAAGGAATTTCTTTTTTGAAATATTTGATTTAATTTTTATTTTTGAAACCCTAGTTTCTGACTGATTTATCTTGTAACTATAGTTTGCCAAAAATATCATTTCTTCTATTTCTTTTTGTACTTGGTCATATTTAGCTTGATAATTTTTGATTTTTTCATCAAAAAAACAATTAACTATAAAAAATAATTTTTTTTTAACATTATCAAAAACAACTAGATTTTTTGGTCTCAAAATTCTTGCATCAGGAATTTTAAGATCATTTTTTGTCGTATTAGGAATTTTCTCAATATATCTTATGGTATCATAAGAGAAATATCCTGATATAATTGAGCTAATTGGTGGTAATTCACTTGGTATTTTAAAATTAAAATTTTCGATTATTTTCTCAATATTATCTTTTGGAGTTCCTCTTAATTTTTTTCTTTTATTTTCATATTTCAGAACACAGTTATTATTATTAAATTCCCAAATTTTATCAGGATTTTTACCAAAAATTGTATATCTGCCTTTTATGAAACCTTTTTCAACAGACTCGAATACGAAGCTATTTCTTACATTTAAAAAATTATTAATTAAATTTTCTATTTCTTTTAGACCATTTGATTTTATCGCATGGTAAAGAACTTGATTTTTATTTTTTTTGTGATTTTTCTTAAATAACTTTAGATCAATATTCAACATTATCTAAAATAATTTTTAACCCTGTCAATTGTTTGATTGAAAATTTTTACCTTATATTTTGAATTTAAAGATAGATCATAAGATGTATAAACATCATTAATAATATCGTTATTTGCTTTAGTAGAATATTCTTCAACATTATCGGTATTTTTTTCCATATCTGAATAATAAATATTGCTGATTTTTGTAAGAAAAACTTTATTTGTTT
This sequence comes from uncultured Pelagibacteraceae bacterium, assembly GCA_902596915.1. Classification (GTDB taxonomy): domain Bacteria; phylum Pseudomonadota; class Alphaproteobacteria; order Pelagibacterales; family Pelagibacteraceae; genus Pelagibacter. Next base: position 38,008 of record CACJVQ010000008.1, read on the forward strand.
CCCCAGTTACTAATGAGAAACTTTCTTTTGGTAATGTGTATAAAAGTTTTAAAGAATCTGGGTCAAAAACTTCGTAATCATTACTGTTTTTAATATTTATAGTCTTAATATTATTTGTATCTTTTGATAATTTCAAAAACTCATCATCATTAAAAATCTTTTTGTCAATTTTTTCAAAAAGACTTTTATTAAATTCAAATTTCTTTTTTAAAATTACATTATTTTTAACTTTTTCTAAAAATTTTGGATCTGTTTTGTTTGGAATTTTTTTGTTAATATTTGATATTTCAAAAATTAGATAATAATCATTTTTGTCAACTAGTTGTATTTTATCCTGTTTTCTTTTTGAGTAAATTTCTTCAAGTATTTCATCTGAATCATCATTCAAGACAAAATTATTAATTTGATTTAGTTTGAAATTATAAATTTCATTAATTTCTCTAATATTTGATCCGTTTAAAATGTTATTTTCTATCTCATCAATTTTCTTAAAAAATTCATCATTAAACTCATCTATTTCTATTAGATTTTTAGGGGTAATTTTTGCATAAGTCACATCAATAAAATCAATTTTCAAAATTTCTTGATTATTTTTAATGAAATCCTCAACTTCTAATTTAGTTGCAGTTTTATCATGAACCAAGTCTAAATCTAAAAATTCGATCTCAATTTTTTTATTTTCATTGATATATATTTTATTTTTTAAAAAATAAGGCGACTTAATTCCCCCACTAATATAATTAAATAAATTTTCTTTAAGCTCTTGTCTCTTTAATGAATTTTCAAATGTCGAAGCACTTAAGTTGTTTTCTAATAGGAATTTTTCATACTTAACTCTTGAAAACTTCTTATTATCATCAAGCAGTATTGAATTAGATCTTATTTTATTTGCCAATGCCTCCTCTGACATTGATACATTTAATTCTTTAATTTCCATCTCAATTAATTTTTCAGATACCAATTCTGATAAAATATTTTCAATAATATTTTTATCTATGTTTGCTTTTATAATGTCATTTGTGAGTCTTGACTCGTTTATAAAATTTACAAAATCTTTTGATGAGATTGCTTCATTGTTTATCTTAGCAACGTTGTTTGTATTACCTCCACTAAAAACACTACCCATGCCCCAAAATACAAACGGAATTATAATAATTCCGACAAGTACTCCAGCTAATTTTGAATTTGAGAAACCTCTTAATTTACTTATCATATTCTATTGTCTTTATTTATTGATCTAAAAAAAAATAAACATATAAATTATATTAATCTTTATGACAAATAATAAAATGTATTTCATTGCCAATTGGAAGATGTTTGGGTCAGTTAAGTCGGTTAATTCATTAAATAAAGTAATAAGTTATTCAAAAACAAAGAAACTTAAAGCCAATATTATCTATTGTCCACCTTATACATTGATCAAATCTTTTGTAGATAAAACAAAAAAATCAAATATTAAAATTGGTGCTCAAGATTGTCATACACAAATAAACTATGGACCTTTCACTGGAGCTATAAGCTCAAAGATGATTAAAGATTTAGGGGGTGAATTTGTTATAATTGGACATTCAGAAACAAGAGCAGAAAATGATAATAAAAAAATTAATTTAAAGATTAAGTCTGCACTTAATGAAAAATTAAATGTCATTTTATGCATAGGTGAAAAATTGATTGATAAAAGAAAAAATAAAACAAAATATGTTTTAAAAAAACAATTACTTGAAGGTTTAAAAAATTTAAAGAATTTAAATAAAGTTATAATTGCATATGAACCTGTTTGGTCGATTGGCACAGGCATTATTCCTAGTGAAAATGATTTAAAAAAAAATATTAGATTTATAAAAAACACCTTAAAGATTTCAAAAAAATTTACAAAATCTAAGATTTTATATGGAGGCTCTGTAAACCCAAAAAATATAAAAAATTTAATGAGAATTGATAATATTGATGGTTTTTTGGTTGGTGGAGCATCAACTAATGAAAAAATATTTATTGATATAATGAAAAAATCAATTAATTAGGCGTCGTGGAAAACATACTATTAATTATAAATATAATATTAGCAGCAATTCTAGTATTGCTGGTTTTGTTTCAAAAATCTGAAGGTGGAGCCTTGGGTATTGGAGTTTCTCAAGATAACTTTATGTTTTCAAGGTCAGCTGGGAATTTTATGACTAAAGCAACGGCTATTGTTGCTACATTATTCATAATTTGTAGTCTAGGATTAACTATTATTTCACGAGGAGATCTTCCTTCAAACACTTCTGTAATTGATAAAATAGAAGAAAATGCAGATGATGCTCCTAAATTACCAGAAAATAATAATTAATACTTTTATTTTTTTAAATCATTGGCTATAACATAATTCCATGGCGCGATATATATTTGTCACTGGCGGCGTGGTTTCATCACTAGGTAAAGGTTTGTCATCAGCATCGCTTGGATACTTGCTTAGATCACAAGGCTATAAGGTTAGAATAAGAAAAATGGATCCATATTTAAATGTTGATCCTGGAACAATGAGTCCATTTCAACATGGTGAAGTTTTTGTAACTGATGATGGCGCTGAAACAGATTTAGATTTAGGACATTACGAAAGATTTACAAATATTTCAGCCAAACAATCTGACAATATTACTACAGGTAGAATTTATAGTGATATCATAAAAAAAGAGAGAAGAGGAGGTTATCTCGGAAAAACAGTTCAAGTAATTCCACATGTTACAGATAGAATTAAAGAGTTTATAAAAAAAGATATAACAAATGAAGATTTTGTAATTTGTGAAATTGGAGGAACGGTTGGTGATATTGAGAGCTTACCATTTTTAGAAGCTATAAGACAGTTTTCAAATGATAATGGCAGATCAAAATCATTATTTATTCATTTAACATTTGTTCCATTTTTAAAATCTTCAGATGAAATTAAAACAAAGCCAACGCAACATTCTGTTAAAGAATTAAGAAGTATAGGAATTCAACCTGATATAGTGATCTGTAGATCTCAACAGTCTATTCCTTTAGATCAAAGAAGAAAAATATCCCTATTTTGTAATGTGGACATTGCTAATGTTATAGAAACAGTTGATGTAAAAACTATTTATGAAGCCCCAATAAGTTTCTTTAATCAAAAATTAGATAAGCAAGTTTTAAAATTCTTTAAAATAAAATCTAGAAAAAGACCAAACTTGCTACCTTGGAAAAAAATTACAAATATAGTTTTAAAAACAAAAAGAACAGTAAATATTGCTATCATAGGCAAATATGTAAACTTAAAAGATGCTTATAAATCACTTGATGAGGCTCTCACGCATGGGGGAATTTCAAATAAAGTTAAAGTTAACTTAGTAAGAATTGAGTCAGATAAACTTAGATCAAAAGAAATTAAATCAAAATTAAAGAATGTATCTGGAATATTGATACCAGGAGGGTTTGGCAAAAGAGGAACAGAGGGAAAAATTGAGGCAATTAGATATGCCAGAGAGAGAAAAATACCTTTTCTAGGTATTTGTTTTGGAATGCAAATGGCCATGATTGAGTTTGCAAGAAATATTCTAAAAATTAAAAAAGCTGGCTCTAGTGAACTAGATAAAAATTGTTTTGCCGTAATAGGATTAATTGATGAATGGAACAAAGATGGAAAAATTATAAAAGGAACTGATAAAAATCTGGGAGGAACAATGAGATTAGGTTTATATGAGGCAAAACTAAGAAATAATTCTGCCATAAAAAATATCTATAAATCTAATATCATTAAAGAAAGACACAGACATAGATATGAGGTCAATATAAATTTAATGCAAAAATTTGAAAAAAAAGGTTTGATATTTTCAGGAATTTCTCCTGATAATAAATTACCTGAAATTATTGAGCTTAAAAATCATCCATGGTTTATTGGAGTTCAATTTCATCCAGAATTTAAATCTAGACCTTTAAATCCTCATCCTTTATTCTCTTCATTTATTAAAGCTGCAAAATCTTTTAATGGAAAATAAAATAGTTAACTGTAACGGTATAGAAATTTCGAACAAAAATAAAATTTGTTTAATAGCTGGTCCTTGTCAACTTGAAACCGAGCAACATGCTTTGGACATGGCAGGAAAAATTAAAGAAATTACAAGAAAGTATAATATTGGATTTATTTATAAAACTTCATTTGATAAGGCTAATAGAACAAGCTTAAAAGGCAAAAGAGGAGCTGGTTTAGAAAACTCCTTGCCTGTATTTGATAAAATAAAAAAAGATATTAACGTACCTGTTCTTACTGATATACATAATGAAGAACAATGTTCCCTAGTTTCTAATCATGTAGATATACTTCAAATTCCAGCATTTCTTTGTAGACAAACAGATTTATTAATTGCTGCTGCTAAAACCAATAAAATCATTAATGTGAAAAAGGGTCAATTCCTAGCACCATGGGATATGGTGAATGTAACCAAAAAAATTTCTGATAGTGGTAATAAAAATATTTTAGTGACCGAAAGAGGAGCTAGCTTTGGTTATAATACATTGGTCTCAGATATGAGATCTATTCCCATCATGGCAAAAAATGGTTATCCAGTAGTATTTGACGGAACTCATTCGGTGCAACAACCTGGTGGACTTGGTGAAAAAAGTGGCGGTCAAAGAGAATTTGTTGAGTATTTATCAAGAGCTGCAGTTGCAGTAGGCATTGCAGCAATTTTTTTGGAAACGCATCAAGACCCTGATAATGCTCCATCAGATGGTCCAAATATGGTCCCTTTAGACAAATTAGACGAGCTAATTAATCAAATTGTAGAAATTGATAATTTAGTTAAAAAGTAATTAATGAGCAAAATCAAAAGAGTTGTAGCCAGACAGGTTTATGATAGCAGGGGAAATCCTACTATTGAAGCAGAAGTATTTGTTAATAATTTAAGCGCTTCAGCAATTTGTCCTTCAGGCGCATCAACAGGAACTTTTGAGGCTTATGAAAAAAGAGATAAAAGTAACAAAAAATATTTAGGAAAAAGTGTTTTAATACCAGTCGCGACCATAAATAAATTAATTTCTAATAAATTAAAAAATCAAAATATCCATGACCAAGAGAGAATAGATAGTATTCTCATAAAATTAGATGGCACAAAACAAAAAACAAAATTAGGTGCGAATACAATATTAGCCGTATCCATGGCTTCAAAAAAACTATCAGCAAAAGTTAAAAAAATACCTTTATATAAAAATTTTATAGTTAAAAAAAATTTTAAACTCCCCTTTCCTTTAATGAATATTATTAATGGGGGCGCACATGCTGATAATGGCCTTAGAATACAAGAGTTTATGATTAGACCTGATAAAGCAAAATCATTTAATGATGCTGTCAGAATGTGTTTTTTAGTAATAAACAATTTAAAAGCATTATTAAAAAAAGCAGGTCACTCTATTAATGTAGGTGATGAAGGTGGTTTTGCGCCAATGATAAGCGATAATGAGAGTGCTTTAAGGCTTATAGTTCAAGCGATCAAAAAATCAGGTTTTAAAAATGGTAAAGATGTATCTATTTGTTTAGATGTTGCAGCAAACGAACTAATTAAAAAAGGTAAATATTCAATTCATTCTAAAAATTACATAAGTGTCGATCAATCAATTAAAAAATATTTAGAGCTTATTAAAAAATATCAAATTAAATCAATTGAGGATCCATTTGGTGAGGATGATTGGAAGGCATGGTCTAAATTTGTTAATATAACAAAAAACAAAACACAAATAATAGGTGATGATCTTTTTGTAACTAATCTTGAAAGATTAAAAATAGGTTTTCTGAATTTATCCGCTAACAGTATTTTGATAAAATTGAACCAAATTGGAACAGTAACCGAAACGTTAGAAGTAATAAAATTTGCTCAACTTATTGGTTTTAAAACAATCATCTCTCATAGATCTGGTGATACTGAAGATACATTTATCGCTGATTTAGCAGTGGGCACCAATTCAAATCAAATCAAAACTGGGTCTCTTGCAAGATCAGAGAGAATAGCAAAATATAACCAACTAATTCGTATTGAAGAAGACCTTGGTAGATCTGCTAAAATGAATAAAATTGATTAATGTTAGAAAAATTAAAAAAAAACTATTTTATTCTTATCATCACATTTCTGTTTATCTATTTTTTCTTTAATTTATTAGATGGTGATAGAGGCCTCATTTCTTACATGGAAAAGAAAGATATATATAAGCAACTAAAAAATAATCAAATTACTCTTAACAGTAAAATAGAAGATTTAGAGCACAAAAATTCACTTTTAACAGAAAATATAGATCTAGATTTCATAGAAATATTAATAAGAGAAAAGTTTTTATTTGGAAAAGAAGGTGAGACTACCTATATAATCAAAGATAATGGAAATCAAAAATAGACCAAGACACCCTGAAAAAGTTAATAAACCGATTAATCCTATCAAAAAGAAACCTGAGTGGATTAGATCCAAGCTACTAAATAGTAAAGAATTTTTTTTAACCAAAACAGTTGTTAATAAAGATAATCTCGTAACAGTTTGCCAAGAAGCAAACTGTCCTAATATAACTGAATGCTGGAGCAAAAGGCATGCAACACTAATGATAATGGGTGACACATGTACAAGAGCATGTGCGTTTTGTGATGTTAAAACAGGAAAACCAGAAAAATTAGATCAATTTGAGCCAATTAAAATAGCGAATGCAGTTAAAAAATTAAGTTTAAGACATGTTGTTATTACATCTGTTGATAGAGACGACCTTTCAGATGGCGGATCAAATCATTTTCATGATGTTATTGTTGCAACAAGGAAAAAAAATCCAAATACAACAATTGAAGTTTTAACGCCTGATTTTTTAAGAAAAGGAGAAGCTTATAAAAGAGTATTGGAAGCAAGCCCAGATGTTTTTAATCACAATATTGAAACTGTTCCAAGTCTTTATGTGAAAGTTAGACCAGGGGCAAGATATTTTGGATCATTAGAACTTTTAAAAAATTCAAAAAAATTCAATAAAAATGTTTTTACAAAATCAGGAATTATGGTTGGATTTGGAGAAACAAAAGATGAAATAATTCAAGTTATGGATGATCTAAGATCTGCAGAAGTTGATTTCTTAACCATAGGTCAATATCTTCAACCTTCGGCCAAGCACTTTCCATTAAATAGGTATTACCATCCAGATGAATTTAAAGAATTGGGTAAAATAGCAAAATCCAAAGGATTTTTATTAGTATCCTCATCACCTTTAACAAGATCTTCTTATCATGCTGACGAAGATTTTAATAAACTCAAAAATAATAGAAATAATATTCATTAATGCCAAAAGCATCAGTTAAGAGATTAATTGATAACAAGAAAGACAAACTCATAGAGTTCGTTTTAGATATTGAAAAATACCCTGAATTTGTTCCATTCTGTCAGGGTTCAAAAGTACATGAAAGAAAACAAAAAGGAGATTTAACACTTATTGTTGCCGATCTAACTATCGGAAAAGGACCTTTTGTAGATACCTATAAAAGCGATGTTAAATTCAATAAAAAAGATGACACAATTTTTGTAACAAATATAGATGGTCCTTTAAATTATTTAGAAAATAATTGGAAATTTGAGAAACAAGGAGATTTAACAGAGGTGACTTTTGATGTTGATTTTGAAATTAAAAATAAATTTTTGAATATTTTAATGACCAAGTCTTTTCAATTTGGTCTTGAAAAAATAGCTGATGCATTCCAGAAAAGGGCAGAAAGTTTATAAATGAAAAGTTTAATTTATTTTTTTATATTTTATTTATTTACATCTTCTTCATTCGCCGAATTTAATTATTATGGATCTATAGACCCAACAAAACATTATAAAA
>CACJVQ010000009.1 GCA_902596915.1 uncultured Pelagibacteraceae bacterium
TGTTTTAAAAGGACCTTGCTTAGCTAAGGAATTGGCCAGAAAAAATCAAACAAGTGTTATTGTTGCAAATAAAAACATCAAAACAGCAAAATATATTGGTAAAATGATCTCAACTAAATACTATTTAATAGAATTTTCAAAAGATGTTGTTGGGGTTGAGATAAATTCAGCAATTAAAAATATTTACTCGATGATTATAGGCTCTGGTCAAAGTTTAAATAGGTCCTCAAGTTTGTTCCAAAAATCAATATTAGAAATGAAATATATAACCAAATATTTTAAAGGCAAAGAAGAGACAGCCTTAAGTCTTGCCGGGGTTGGCGATTTATATGTAAGTGCTGCTGGGGGAAGAAATAGTAAGATGGGAAATTACCTTGGGCAAGGATACTCATTTAAAAAAGCAAAACAAAAATTTATGCCTTATGATACTGTCGAGGGAGAACAACTTATAAGAGAAATAGCTCCATTTATCTTAAAGAAATTAAACAGAAGCAGAATTCCTTTGATGATTAAATTAATTAAAACAATTCTAAATAATCAAAAATTTAATTTTTAAAAATATAATAAATTCTTCACTTTTTATTAATAGGTGATTTCATCAGCTATTGTCATTTATTTAACGCGCTGATACATTTATTTTTATTAATCAAAGAAAGAGGGGAATCAATGATTAAAAAAACAATAATAACCGTCTGTGCGCTTATATTTTTTATTTCAAATATTAGTTTCGCAGACATCACTTTTTGGACTACAGAAGTTCAGCCAGCTAGAATGGCTAAACAAGAAGCAATGGCTAAAGATTTTGAGGCTAAAACTGGCATCAAAGTTGAAGTTATTCCTGTAGAAGAAAAAGATTTAGGAACAAGAGCAACTGCAGCAGCAGCAGCGGGCGATCTACCTGATGTAATCTATCATACATTACAGTATGTATTACCTTGGGCAGAAGCTGGAATATTGGATGTTGATGCAAATAACGCAGTCGTCAAAGAACTTGGCAAAAAAACTTTTGCGCCAGGTGCTTTAAACATGGCTAAAAAAGGATCAAAAATAGCGGCTGTACCAGTTGATGGTTGGACGCAAATGGTCGTTTATAGAAAAGACTTATTTGAAAAAGCAGGTCTTGAGCCACCAACAAGTTATGAAAATATAACAAAAGCAGTTGAAGCACTTTCTGGAGATGGAATGTTTGGGTTTGTCGCTGCAACAAAAACTGACGAAAATTTTATGAGTCAGGTTTTAGAACATGTTCTTTTAGCAAATGGAGTAAATGTTGTTAAAAAAGACGGAATAAGAAAGCAGGGTAAAAAACTAAAAGCTTCTTTAGAGTTTTATAAAGTTATTGCAAATGCAAGTCCTCCAGGAGAATTATATTGGAAGCAATCAAGAGAACTATACTTTGCAGGTAAAACTCCTATGATAATTTGGTCTCCATTTATTATGGATGAATTAGCTGGTTTAAGAGACTCAGCGCCTCCAACAATAAATAGTGATCCAACATCTAGTGAGTTAGCTTCAAAAACTGGCTTCATCACGAACCTTAAAGGTCCTAATAATAGTAAAGGAGCTGCTTGGGCTGATGTCAGATATTTTGGAATAACTGCTGATGCTGATACAGAAGAAGCAAGTGCTTTTATTAAATACTCAATGGATGAGGGCTATACAAAGACTCTTTCAATCGCACCTGAGGGGAAATTTCCTGTGAGAAGAGGAAACTCAAGCGATCCTGAAGCATTTACGAAAGCATGGAGTAAATTGCCAGTTGGAGTTGATAGAAAAGCACCTTTATCAGACTTATATTCAGAGGATGTTATAAATAATATCGTTGCTGGATTAGATAAGGCTCAAAGATGGGGTGTAAAAGAAGGTGAACTTTCTAGAGCTTCTAAAATTATTAATAACAAGTTTATTAATAGAATAACTAGACTTTATGTTGATGGACAGATTGATATTGATCAAGCAGTAGATATGATCAATCAAAAACTCTCTCAATTTTAATCTAGTAATTTAAATTTAAATAAAAGCGGATAATATGTATTATCCGCTTTTTTTATGAGTGATACACTTTCAAAAATAGAAAAAAGAACTGCATATATATTAATATTACCTGCAGTTTTCCTTGTTTTTTCAATTATCTTATTTCCAATATTTGCAAATGTTTGGATAAGTTTTAAAGAAGTTGGATTAAAAGATATCAGAATTCCTGAACCGAGAGCAAAAAAAATTGTTAAAACCATTAAAGATAGTCCAGATCAATTAAAAGTTATTTATAAACTTAGAAATAGCTCGTTAATTTTAGAAATAAGGGACGTTAAATTTCAAGATAAATTACCTAAGAATATTAAGCCTATAAATTTAGATGAAAGATGCAGGGTCAAATCAAATAAAATTAATTGTGAATTTGGAAATTGGGGAGCTAAATACAGAGAAAATTTTCAAATATTATTAAAGAGCTCTGATGGTAAACCAATAAATAAAAAAGAATTAAAAACTATTAAACCAAAATTAAAAGGTAAATCAGACAATATTCTATTAAATACTAATTTTACATTAAAAAATTTTAAAAAGGTATTTTTTCAAAATGAATTTTTTGATTTATTATCCACTACTTTTTACTATACTTTTTTTGGCACAATCGGTTCAATTGTATTTGGTATACTCACTGCACAACTTGTAAACCAGAAGTTTTTTGGAAGAACATTTATGAGAAGTGTTTTGCTTTTTCCGTATGTGGGTCCAGTTGTTGCTCTAGCGTATACTTGGGAGTTATTACTGGATCCCTACAGTGGCACTTTAAATAATCTTCTGATGAATTTTCAAGTCATCCAGGAACCTTTAAATTTACTTGGTCAAAAATATTTAACAATAAACTTTTTTGGTTTTGATATTAAATTAAGATTAGCGTTAACTACTGTAATTATTTTTGAAATTTGGAGATACTTTCCTTTAGCTTTTTTATTTATATTAGCTCGACTTCAAGCAGTACCTAAAGAATTATATGAGGCAGCTGAAGTAGATGGTGCTGGTCCTTTACAAAAATTTATTAATATTACTCTTCCTCAAATAACAGCTGTAATATCTATTCTCTTTATGATTAGGTTTATTTGGAACTTTAATAAATTTGAGGATATTTTTTTATTAACAGGAGGTGCATCAGGAACTAGAACTTTGCCAATAAATGTTTATGAGCAAGGATTTACTATTTCTGATATCGGCATGGGATCAGCAGTATCAATTGTAATAGTTGCTTTGCTGCTAATATTTATGTTCGTTTACTTTAAATTAATAGGTAAGAGGGCCGATGAAAACTAAAAGTTTGATATACTACTCATTAATTTCCTCGATATTTTTATTTTCTTTGGTTTCTATTTGGAAAATTTTAGTTACATTGCAAGGAGTTGAGCTAAAAAATTTCAATTTTGCAATAATTATTACTTTAGGTATCGCTATTAGTCTTTTAAATTTAATTATAGGAGAAAAGCTAAATTATTTTATTAAATCAAGTCTTTTTGCTCTTATATTTACTTTTGTTGATGGATACATAGTTCAAGTAATGCCAATTTGGTATAATATTGGAATTTTTGCTATTTTGATATTTTTCTCTCTAAAAATTAATAAATATAATCAAAAATATTTAGCATCAGAACATTCATCGCAAATAGTTGTATTTGATTTTTTAACTCTTTTTGGAATTGTTTTATTTTCATTTGTTATCCTATTCCCATTTTACATGATGTTGATAACAAGCTTTAAAACTCAAGCTGCTTTACTAATTAACCCTCTAGACTTTAGTATTAATTTTAACCAAGACTTTAAGGAATTATTTAAGTCATACTTTGTAATATTTGATACATATAATTTTGGCAGATACATACTTATAAGTACATTTGTTTCAGTAGGAACAGTTATAGTTACTCTGATATTTGCAATACCAGCCGCTTATGCAGTAGCAAGGTTAAATTTCTTTGGAAAAAACTTTCTTTCAACTTCAATTTTAATTATCTATATGTTCCCTGCTATTGTATTGGTTATTCCTTTGTATACCGTTTTTAGTCAATTAGGGTTAAGGAACTCAGTTGATGGTTTATTAATTGTTTACACAGCAACTACTTTGCCAGTTGCAATTTATATGTTACAAGGTTACTTTAGAAGTATTCCCAAAGAACTAGAAGAAGCAGCAATCATGGACAAATTAAATTGGTTTGGCATAATTATAAAAATAATTTTACCATTAAGTATACCCGCAATCTCATCAGTTGCTTTATATGTCTTTATGATTGCGTGGAATGAGTTTTTATTTTCTCTTATGTTCTTAGACAATCCAAACTCATTTACCTTATCAAGGGCAATACAATATCTTAGTGGTGATGCCGAAACACCAAGACAATATCTAATGGCTGGGTCAGTAGTTGTTACAATACCTGTTTTGTTAATTTTTGTATACTTTGAGAAATATTTAGTAAGTGGTCTTACTGCAGGAAGTGTAAAGGGTTAATGGAAGATTTTATCAAATTAGCTAAGAAAGTTTTATTGCGTAATAAAAAAAAAGGATACACATTACCAACCAATAACAAATTGTACCCAGCACAATGGAATTGGGACTCAGGTTTCATTGCTTTAGGATATTCGCATTTTAAACTTAAATATGCACTAGATGAAATAAAGACATTAATAAGAGGTCAATGGAAAGATGGAATGATACCCCATATTTTGTTTCACGATTTAAATACCAATTATTATCCAAACCATTCTGTTTGGGCTTGTGGAAATAAAATACATTCATCTGGTATTACTCAACCACCAATTCTTGCAATAATTTTAAAACTAATTTTAGATAAAAAAAGAATTAATAATAAAGATAAAGCTGAATTTAAAAAAATAGTTAAAGGAATATTAAAATACCACAAATGGTTTATTAAATTTAGAGACCCAAAAAATACAGGTTTAGTGTCAATTTTGCACCCTTGGGAAAGTGGCTACGATAATTCACCATTGTGGGATGAACCAATGAGCAAAGTAAAAGTTCCAAAAAACCTAAAATATAAAAGAGGAGATAACAAAGTTGTTAATCCTGAATATAGGCCATTAGATATTGATTATGATAGATACGTAACTATCAAGAATCATTTGAGAAAAAACAATTATAACCCAAAAAAACTTTATAAGGCGTCGTTATTCAATGTAGTTGATGTTGGTTTTAACTCTATATTTTTAAGAGCAAATAAAGATCTTCTTAAATTATTAAGTATATTCAATTTGCGAAGTACCGAATTAGAAACATATATATTAAGATCTGAAAAAAAAATTGTAAAATTATATAATCACAAAAAAAATATATTTTTCAACATTGATTTAAAAAATAAAAAAAAAATTAACATTCCATCAATTACTCATTATTTTATTTTATTTGCAGATTTAAAAGACAAAGTATTAAATAATAAAATTATTAAAAACTTAAAAAAACACAGTTCTAAAGAAAAATATTTATTATCAAGTGTAAAACCAAATCACCAAAAGTTTGAAGAGAAAAGATATTGGAGAGGTCCGGTATGGATTAATTGTAATTGGATAATATATCAAGGGTTAAAAAATAAGAATATTAAATTTGCTAAACAAATAAAAAGAAAAACTATTAATTTAGTAAAGCAAAAAGGATTTAATGAATACTTTAGCTGTAAAACTGGTAAAGGATTTGGTGCAACAAATTTTTCTTGGACTGCCGCATTATTTTTAGACTTAATACTTGAAAATAAAAATGACTAATTACAACTGGAATTATCCAACAACTGTTTGGGTAGGCAAAGATAGAGCTAAGGATTTAGAAAAGGCTTGTGATGAAATTAAAACTTTAAAACCATTATTAGTAACAGATAGAGACTTAATAGACTTAGAATTTATAAAAGATTTAATAAATGATTTAGAAAAGAAATTTAAATTATGTATTTTCTCAAATTTTTCAGGAAACCCTACTGGTGAGAATGTTGATGAAGGCGTTGAAGTATTCAAGAATAATAGTTGTGACAGTGTAATAGCTATTGGAGGAGGAAGTGCACTAGACGTGGGTAAAGCCATTGCTTTTATGTCTGGCCAATCTAGACCAATTTGGGATTTTGAGGATATTGGTGATTATTGGAAAAGGGCAGATGAAAAAAATATCTCTCCAATAATTGCAATTCCAACAACTGCTGGAACAGGTTCAGAAACTGGCAGAGCATCAGCAATAATTAATGCAAAAACTGGAATAAAAAAAATTATTTTCCACCCAAAATTTTTACCATCTATTGTAATATTAGACCCAGTACTTACTAAAGATCTTTCTCCACGTTTAACAGGAGCCACAGGAATGGATGCATTAGCACACAATTTAGAGGCATTTTGTGCTCCTGGTTTTCACCCCATGGCTGATGGAATAGCAATTGAAGGAATGAGGTTGATAAAAAAATCTCTTTTAAAAGCTGTAAAAGATGGAAATGATCTGGATGCTAGATCTGATTTGTTAGCTGCAGCAAGTATGGGATCTACTGCATTTCAAAAAGGGTTAGGAGCCATTCATTCACTTAGCCATCCACTTAATGCTCAATTTAATCTTCATCACGGATTATCTAATGCAATATTTATGCCTTATGTTTTAACTTTTAATAAAGAAAATATTGAGGAAAGAATTATTTCTATTTGTGATTACCTTAACTTAAGTAAAAGTTTTGATGCTTTTATCGAATGGGTATTAGAATTAAGAAAAGAATTAAATATTCCACATAAACTATCAGATGTAATAGAAATAAATAAAATGAACTTAGATGATTTATCAAAGATGGCTCTTAATGATCCATCAACATCTTCAAATCCAAAAAAATTGACTATAAATGATATGAAAGTTATGTATGAACATAGTATTTCAGGTAAATTATTTTGATGAAAAAAATATTAATAGTTGAGGGAAATTTAAGAGAGGAAAATCAGAGTTTTACTGACGGTGGAATTAAAACACATACAGAAAGTCTTAAAGATAGTATAGCCTATTTTACTGATAAAATTGAAATAGATGTTGTAAATCCCTCATCTGACAAAAACATTTCTGAAAAAGTAACTGATCTCGATAAATATGATGGACTAATATGGGGTGGGAGTAGTCTAAATATTTATAATGACACCATTGAAATACGAAGACAGATCGAATTTATGAGAGAGTGTCAAAAAAAAATTAAAAAAATATTAGCTATTTGCTGGGGACTTCAGGTTGCTGTTACCGTAGCAGGAGGGCAGGTAAAAAGATGTACAAACGGATCTCACAGAGGCATAGCACTTAATATTGAAATAAATAATGATGGATTAAAACATCCTATATATAAAAATAAAAGTAAAATTTTTAACACACCCGCTTTTAATTTTGATGAAGTTGCAACATTGCCAAAAAATTCAAAATTGCTAGCCTCAAATCCTATAAATAAAGTTATGGGAGTAAATTTTCAGTCTGCAGCAAGTGATATATGGGGTATCCAATATCATCCTGAAATTACTTATGATAAAATGATAAGCCTTATACATTTCAGAAAAGAACGTCTTTTAAACAATAATGCTTTTGTTGATGAGCAAGAGATAAATAATCATGTAAGAATGATTGCTGAAGAAAATAAGATTACAAATAAAGATCTTAGAATGCGTGAACTTGAAAACTGGCTTAATTATCTTTTAAAATAAACCCTCTGTTTCACCTTTTTCATTAATACGAATTGAGTCAGCCGCCGGTACTTTTGGTAATCCTGGCATTGTCATTATTGCACCGCATACAACAACGATAAATTCTGCTCCAGAAGATAGTCTTACCTCTCTTATTGGCAATACATGTCCTGAGGGTGCTCCTTTTAGATTTGGGTCAGTAGAAAAACTATATTGAGTTTTTGCAATACAAATTGGTAATGATTGGTAACCTCTTTCTTCGAAAGCTTTTAATTGTTCTCTTATTTTAGTATCTGCAACTACTTCGCTTGCTCTATAAAGTTCCTTAGCAATTGTTTCTATTTTTTTAAATAATGATGTTTTATCATCATATAAAAATTTAAAATCACTATCTTTTTCACATAGCTCAACCACATCATTTGCTAAATCAATTGCACCTTCTCCACCTTTTTCCCAATGCTTTGATATAGAGGCTTTAACCCCTTTTTGTTCACAAAAATTAGTAACTTCATCAACTTCTTTATCAGTATCTAAAACAAAGTGATTTATAGCTACTGTTACTGGTAATCCAAATTTTTGTATATTTTCAATATGTCTTTCTAGATTAACTAATCCTTTTTTTACTGCATCTACATTTTCATTTTTTAATTCATCCTTTTTAACTCCCCCATGCATCTTCAGAGCTCTTATAGTTGCAACTATTACAACACAACTTGGTTTTAATCCTGATTTTCTACATTTAATATCTAGAAATTTTTCTGCACCTAGATCAGCACCAAAACCAGCTTCTGTTACTACATAATCTGAAAGTTTTAATGCTGTCTTAGTTGCTAAAACAGAATTGCATCCATGAGCTATATTTGCAAATGGTCCACCATGAATAATTGCTGGATTATTTTCAAGAGTTTGTGTTACATTTGGTCTAATAGCATCTTTTAACAATACAGTCATTGGACCGTGTGCATTTAAATCTTTTGCATATATCGGTTTTTTATCTCTTGTATAAGCAACAGTAATATTGCCAATTCTATTTTCTAGATCATGTAAATCATTTGATAGACAAAAGATTGCCATTATTTCTGAAGCAACAGTAATATCAAAACCATCTTCTCTTGGAAATCCATTTGCGACACCACCAAGATTAATATTTATAGATCTTAAAGCTCTATCATTCATGTCGAGAACTCTTTTCCAAACTATTCTTCTGACATCTATATTTAATTTATTTCCCCAATATATATGGTTATCTATTAATGCAGATAAAAGATTGTGAGCAGATGTGATTGCATGAAAGTCTCCAGTAAAATGAAGATTTATTTGTTCCATAGGAACCACTTGGGCATATCCACCGCCAGCAGCTCCACCTTTCATTCCAAAAGAAGGACCAAGACTTGGTTCTCTTAAACAAACAATAGATTTTTTACCTATTTTATTTAGCCCATCTGACAATCCAACAGAAGTTGTTGTTTTTCCTTCTCCAGCAGGCGTTGGAGTAATAGCTGTTACTAGTATTAATTTTCCATCTTTTTTTTCTTTAAATTTTTCTAAATATTCAAGCTTAATTTTAGCTATATATCTGCTTATTGGACTATATGCCTCAGCTTCATCTGGCACTCCCACTCCATCCAAAATTTCTTGGATGGGTTTCATTTTTGCTTCTCTAGCTATTTGAATATCTGATTTTGACATTTAGTTTAAAATTTATAATTGTTTAATGTGCAAAATGTCTATACTTTTTTGGTTGGATTTTAAACATCTAAAAAATATATATATAAAAAATAAGAAAAAATTTAAGTTTAATTGGATAAAATTATAAAATGCAAAAATACTCAGTTTTTAGCCTTATTAAAAATGCATTCTCAGATCATCAAAATTGGGAAGTAGCATGGAAAGACCCAACCCCTAAAAAGGAATATGATGTTATCATCATAGGTGGCGGCGGGCATGGTTTAGCAACTGCATATTACTTAGCTAAAGAGCACAATATTACAAATGTAGCTATCATTGAAAAAGGATGGATAGGCGGAGGTAATGTTGGAAGAAACACTACAATAATAAGATCAAACTATATGCATGATGACAATGCTTTGTTTAGTGAATTTGGCATGGATCTATGGAGAAAGATGAGCCAGGATTTAAATTACAATGTAATGTTTTCACCGAGAGGAATTATTAATCTTGCTCATTCAGACGCACAAATGAATGCATACTCTAGAAGAGGAAATTCGATGCGCCTAAATGGAATTGACGCAGTTTTATTAAATAGGGAAGAGGTTCAAAAAAGAATTCCAATGGCAGATTTTTCAGACAATGTTCGATTTCCAATTTTTGGAGGTTTGATGCAACCAAGTGCTGGGACTGCTAGACACGATGCTGTTGCTTGGGGATATGCAAGACAAGCAGACTCCATGGGTGTTGACATAATTCAAAATTGTGAAGTTACAGGATTTAATGTTAATAACGGAAAAATAGTTGGTGTAAGAACATCCAGAGGAGATATGAAAGCAAAAAAAGTTGGTTTATGTGTTGCAGGTAGTACAAATGTTTTGGCAGAAATGTTAAACATGACATTACCAATTGAAACTCATCTTCTTCAAGCATGTGTATCTGAACCCGTTAAACCTTTACTTGACCATGTTGTTACATTTGGTGCAGGTCACTTTTATTGTAGTCAATCAGATAAAGGAGAGATGGTTATGGGCGGAGACTTGGATGGATATAATAGTTACTCTCAAAGAGGAAATTTACCAACACTCCAACATGTTTTAACTGAAGGTATTGCAATGTTTCCATTTCTTAGCAAATTGAAAATGCTAAGAACTTGGGGTGGAATTATGGATATGTCCATGGACGGATCACCAATTATTGATAAAACACATATTGATGGTTTATACTTAAATTGTGGCTGGTGTTATGGTGGATTTAAGGCTACTCCAGCTTCTGGGTGGACTTTTGCGCACACAATTGCACAAGATAGAGTTCATGAATTAAATGCAGGTTACAGTTTAAATAGATTTAATACTGGTGATTTAATTGATGAAAAAGGTCTTGGTACCAAAACCTGGATATCCTAAATGCTTTATATATTTTGTCCACATTGTGGATCAAGATCACAGAATGAGTTTGCATATGGTGGTGATGCAACGGTAAAACGACCAGAACTCAATAAGGAGATAAGCGACCAGGAGTGGGATAATTTTGTTTATTTAAGAAAAAGTCCTAGAGGAAAACATCTTGAGCTTTGGCACCATATATCTGGTTGCAGACAATGGATTAAAGTTGAAAGAGATACTTCAACTCACGAAATTTTTAAAACCTATAAAGCAACCGAACTAATTGAATAATGTCACAAGATTTTAGATTAGATAATGTTGGAATGGTAAATAGAAATAAAAAAATTTCTTTTATATTCAATGGTAAAAAATATTCAGGTTATGAAGGAGACACTATTGCTTCTGCGTTAATAGCAAATGGAGTGCATCTTGTTGGGAGGAGTTTCAAATATCATAGACCTAGAGGTTTCTTTGGAGTTGGTGTTGATGAGCCTTATGCAATTTTACAGTTAGAAAGAAATAATGAAAGAGACCCTAACATAAGAGCTACTGAACAGGAGATTTTTGAAGGTCTAGAAGTTAAAAGTGTAAACTGTTGGCCTAGTGTAAACTTTGATATTGGAGCAATTAATAATTTCTTAAAAATGTTTTTTCCAGCTGGGTTTTATTATAAAACTTTTATGTGGCCACCAAGTTTTTGGTATAAAATTTATGAACCTTTTATTCGAATGGCAGCAGGTTTTGGAGAAGCATCAATCAAACATGATAAGGAAAGATATGAGCATAAATATGAATATTGTGATTTATTAATCGCTGGATCAGGACCCTCAGGTTTAGCCAGTGCATATGCTGCAGCGAAAAATGGTGCACGTGTAATTTTAGCTGAGGATAAACCGAGATATGGTGGGAGCCTACTAACTAGTGATGTAAATATTGGTAATCAAACTGGTGTTGAATGGTCAGAGAAAATAATTACTGAATTAAAGTCAATGTCTAATGTAATTGTAAAAAATAGATCACAGGTATTTGGTTATTATGATCATAACATGCTGGTAATGTCGGAACGAATAGGTGACCACTTACCCAAAACCCAAAAATATTTACCCAAACAACGTTTGTGGTACATAAGAGCAAAAGAAGTTCTAATTTCATCTGGTTCAATTGAAAGGCCGTTAGTATTTGGTAATAACGATACCCCAGGTGTAATGTTATCTTCAGCAGCTAAAGAATACATGAAGGTTTATGGAGTTTTAGTTGGAAAAAAACCATTGATATTTACGAATAATGACAGTGGATATGAAACTGCTATAGAGTTTAAAAAAAATGGCGTTAGTCCATTAGTTTTAGATACAAGAAAAGAACCATCCTCTGACATTATTACTGAAGCTAAAAATTTAGGAATTGAAACAAAGTTTTCCTATGTAGTAGTGGCTGCTAAGGGATACAAAAAAGTCAAATCAGCAGATATTGCAAAAATATCTGATAATAAAAAAGATTTATCAAATATAGAAAATATTGAATGTGATTGTATTTGTGTTTCAGGGTTTTGGACACCATCAATTCACTTAGCATCTCAATCCGGAAATAAATCTGAATTTGATGAAAAAATAGATGCATTCATTCCAAAAAAATCTAAACAGAAAGAAAATACTATTGGTTCAGCAAACGGTAAATTTACTTTAGAAGAAACCATTAATGAAGCATTTGATAAAGGATACGAAGTCTCAAATAAAATAACAGAAAATAATAACAAAGTTTCTATTCCAACTGTAGTTGAAAAGAAATCTACAGAGCACGACAAGTTTTGGTGTGTTCCATTACCAAAAGGTAAATCATATAAAAGATTTTTAGATTTTCAAAACGATGTGGCTGTAACAGATATAGAGTTGGCATTAAGGGAAGGTTTTAGATCAATCGAACATGTAAAAAGATATACCACTCTTGGAATGGCAACAGACCAAGGTAAGACAAGTAATCTTAATGGTTTACAATTAGTTTCAGACATTGAAAATAAAGTTGTACCACAGGTTGGTCACACAACATTTAGGCCACCTTATACACCTGTTTCAATAGGAGCAATTGTGGGAAGAGAAGTTGGAAAACATTCTAAGCCAACAAGAAAATCACCAATGCACGAATGGCATGAAAAAAATAATGCAGTATTTGTTGATGCTGGAGTTTGGTTAAGACCAAGATATTACAAGCAAGGAAATGAAACATTATTTGAAGCCTCAAAAAGAGAAGCAAAAAATGTAAGAAAAAATGTAGGTGTATGTGATGTAACTACTTTAGGAAAAATAGATGTTAAAGGTCCTGATGCTGCAGAATTTTTAAATAGAGTTTATACTAATGCATGGCTTAAGCTACCAGTGGGAAAAGCAAGATATGGAGTAATGCTAAGAGAAGATGGAATTGTAATGGATGACGGAACAACAACAAGAATTTCTGAAAATCATTACCACATGACAACTACAACAGCTCAGGCGGCCAATGTCCTATCTCATTTAGAATATTATTTGCAGCTAGTTTGGCCAGAATTAAATGTTAATGTGGTATCAACAACAGAGCAGTGGGCTGGTGCTGCAATAGCAGGCCCAAATTCAAGAGCATTATTAATGAAATTATTTCCAAATACCGATGTATCTAATGAAGGTCTACCATTTATGGGTTACAAAGAGGCTGATTTATCTGGTATTTCCGCAAAAATTTATAGAATTTCATTTTCAGGAGAACTTGCTTATGAAGTTAACGTGGAGTCAGACTTTGGTAATTTTATGTGGGAAAAAATTATCGAAGTTGGTAAAGAATTTCAAATACAACCATATGGAACTGAGGCACTATCTACTTTAAGGATAGAAATGGGTCACGTTGCTGGCTCTGAGCTTGATGGCAGAACAATTCCTCATGATGCATCACTTGAAGGTTTAGTCAGTAAGAAAAAAGACTTTATTGGCAAAAGATCTTTAAGCAGGTCAGCTTTCACAAAACCAGATAGAGAAAAAATAGTAGGTGTCGTTCCATTAGACAAAACAACGAGTATTCCTGAAGGCTCATATATTGTTAAAGACCCGAATGCAAAGCTTCCAAACCCTAAATTAGGTCATGTCTCAGCATCATGTTGGAGTGTTGAATATGATAATCCATTCTCACTTGCGATAATTAAAGATGGTAAAAAAATGATAGGACAAAAGCTATTTGCTATGTCACCTTTAAAAAATAAAACTATTCCTGTGGAAATTGTTTCATCGCATTATGTTGATCCTGAAGGAAAAAGAGTAAGAGCATGACGGTAATTTCTGCTTTACAAAATGTTCATGTTAAGGGGTCATTTGGCAACTTTGAAAATAAATCGGAAAATGAATTATTAAAAATTAAAGAATTAAAAAGTTTAATAATCGTTCAAGTAGTTCAGTATAAAAATTCTTCTATTAAAATTGATGATATAAATTTTAACAATTTAAAATTTGTAAACCAATCACAAACAGTAGTTTCAAATGAAAATGTAAGAGTGCTATGGAATTCACCAAATAATTGGCTTTTAATTTCAAATAAAAAAGAATTGTTAAATGAAATTTACAACACTTTTAATGAAAATGATTTTGCTGTTACAGACCTTTCTCATTCTAAAGCGACAATAGAATTAGAAGGACCTTACGTAAAAGAAGTTTTAAAAAAAGGATGTCCTTTTAATTTTAATATTTTAACAAAAAATATGAGTATTAACTCAGCTTATAATGGAATTTCTTTTATAGTTGATATGATTGAAGATGAACCAGAAAAAGTAAGAATTTTTTCTCTAAGAAGTTTTGGGGAGTCTCTGTATCATTCTATCACTGATGCTTCTTTAGAATTTGGATATAAGTGTAATTAGTTATTATTCCTCTGTTTTAAATCGAGATTTCTGAATAAATAAAACAAATAGTATTGGTATAATTAAGGTAATAATTGTTACTGTTATTAACAATAATCCTAGCTCAGAATAGTCTGCTGTTGTTAAAATTGCGTTTGTAACCTTATCTTTTACCTCTCTTGTAACTGTAAAAATTTCATTGAGATATTTTGTTAATAAAGCACTTGCAGACAAAGCTAAATTAGTGAATGAAGCAAAAACCGCAAAAAAAGTTGCTTTTAAATGAGAAGGTGCATTTTTAGCAATCCAAGCTAAAAGTGGAATCATAGATATTTGACCTAATGGAGATTCTAATGCTGTATTAATTATTGCTATAAATTTTGCATCAACAATTCCGTTTGTTAACGAGGAGGTCCAGTTGTGAAATCCATAATACATTCCAACACTTGGTAAAAATAATATTGATCCAGCAATTGATAAAATAACAATTATTTTAGCAATAGAATTTTTTGCCATAAATGGTCTAAGAATTATTATTCCAACTAATGTAAGTATAGAGGCTAGTAAAGACAGTATTGAAAAAAATTGTTCATTAAATTGAAGTTCATCAATTTCAAACCAAGATAAACCAGGTCCAGGTCCAGGCATGGCTCTAAATATAAAAATAATTATAGCAGTACCAACTATAGTAAATCTAAACTTTTCAGGTAACTCTTTAATAAGTTTATTCATAAGGAATAAAATGATCAACATAGAACCTAAAAAAACAATTTCTTGTGCAAAGGGTAATCCTAACGAACCGACACTCAATGTAAAAATTACAAAAATTAAACTACCACCTAGTATCCACCAATTAACTTTTGTTTTTTCATGGTTAAAATTACCTTCTTCACCAGATAGACCCTGACTAATTAAAATGTTTTTCTTTTTATTTTTTAAATACACTGCAAAAATAACACCTAAAATTGAAACCATTGGTATTATTAATGCGTAAAGATATATTGATCCGTATAATTGTATTTTTTCAGCCTGTTCAAGACTGTCTACTCCTTTAAATAATATCACATTGGCAAGGGCAACCAAAACTGTTCCGCCTATAATTGCAAATCTTCCAAGTGTTTGCATCGTTGTATGCATAATCTTAACTTGATCTGTTGTAAATTTTTCTCCATTTTCATTAATTAAAGGTACAGCTTCAACTGTCATTGCATCAGCAACAACATCTTGAACTACATAACCAATAGGAGCCAAAAGAACGCTTATTACAAACCAAGTTTCAACTTTTAAATAAGATGACATTTGTTCTGTATGAATTATTAGCCCATACATTATTAATAAACTTATTCCAATTAATGAGGCGCCAACGTAGACCATGTAATTTTTTTTATTCCAGATTAAATCTACCAAATGCCCTAATGGCATTTTTAAAGCCCAAGGTATTCCTGCCCAGAAACCTAAACCTGCAAGAAATGCTGCAGATAAATTCAAATAATCTTTTACAAAGAAAGTACCTACTATACCTGTTAGGCCAGATATACCTGCTGCCACATAAATCATTAAGGGAGGCAAATAAGACAATTTAAATTGTCTTCCTAAATCAAACAGTGTTGAATCTATAAATTGAACTATTTTGTTCATTAACTCTTAATCTAATAGGTTTAATTTAATTAGACTATTATTTTTTGTTTCTTTGCACCACAACTCATAACTTTCGCACACTCTCCATAGATGATTTGTTGCTCTTTGAGATATTTCCAAAGGAAAATGACTTTTTGCATAGTACAAATCAGGAAATTTAATCAATTGTTTAATCATTGCTTCTTTTTGTAAATCCAAAAGCCTTAAAACCTCTTTAGAAATTTTTTCCCCCGAGGTATGATCAACAAAATCGTTTTCTTTTAGTTTCTCAAACCATTCATCATGAAATTTCCCACTACTTACTTTTTCATACAATTTTGAACCCATAAATCTTTCAATTGCATCTATATTAGAAATATCAATATTTTGTTTTTTAATTTTAAATATTTCTAAATAAATTGCCTCAGCAACATAAAGTATGTAGGGTTTTTTATTTTCTTCTCCCATAAAATTATAAATTTAATGTGTAATAACAAGAATTAGGATCCTCTTTATAGTGAGCAAATGGTTTACATTCACTAAATTTAAAATGTTCAAAAAGTTTTCTGGCAGGTAAAAAGAATTTCCCAGATCCTGTTTCAATACTTAATTTTTTAATACCTAATTTTTTCGCCTGTATTATTAAATGTGAGATTATTTTATTACCAATACCTTTATTTCTAAAATTATCAGATACTCTAATTGATTTAAATTCCCCATGATTTTGTCCAATAAATTTTAATGCTCCACATCCAATTAAATGATTATTATCCCACAAACTCCAAAATTTTATGCTTGGATCTTTAAGTCCAGGAATATCTAAAACATGAGTACTACCTTTAGAAGAAACAGATCTTAATTCAATAAAGTGTTTTATTAAAAGATGATTTACCTTCGGATGGTCAAAGTTATTTTCTATTGATTTAATCATTAGCATGAACATATAATCTAAAAAAAAATTAAACCAATACGAAAAAATATGTGTGGAAGATATGTCATT
The DNA here is from genome assembly GCA_902596915.1 of uncultured Pelagibacteraceae bacterium. GTDB lineage: Bacteria > Pseudomonadota > Alphaproteobacteria > Pelagibacterales > Pelagibacteraceae > Pelagibacter. The sequence goes on from CACJVQ010000009.1 coordinate 17,195, forward strand.
ACTAATGCAGTTTCAAAAACAAGCAAAATGGTTAAAACTGCAATTAAAGTCGAAGACTCAGAAAATTATAATGCGCACCCTTATCAAAATCTTCCTGTAATAAAGAAATATAACAATGGAAATACTCTTGAAAACTTAAAGTGGGGAATTGTACCTAGTTGGGCTAAAAAAAAAGAATTTAAACCACTTATTAATGCAAGATTAGAGACAATTGACGAGAAGGTTTCATTTAAAAAATTAATAAAACTTCAAAGATGTGTTGTTGTAGCTGATGGATTTTACGAATGGAAGAGAATAGAAAAAGAGAAGATCCCTCATTACTTTTTAAGAGAAGACAAGAAACTAATCTATATCGCAGGTATTTATGAGGAAGATCAATTTTGCATGATTACTGAGGAAGCAAGTTCAAATGTAACAGAAATTCATCACAGACAGCCAGTTATCTTAAATGAAGCTGATGTTAATAAATATTTGAATATTGAAATTTCAGGGTCAAATTATTTAAAACAATCCTCAAAATCAAAACTTTCATTTTTTGAAATTTCTAAAGATGTGAATAAGCCAACAAATAATAATATTTCTCTAATACAACCCATATAAAATTATTTTTCAATTATTGTTAGATGACCCATTTTTCTTTTCGCTTTTATTTGTTTTTTTAAATAGTCATAAAAAAACTCATTCTCTTTAAAAGTTTTATTTCTATAAATTGTTATGTCATCACCGATTAGATTAATCATTTGAGCATTATATATTTTTTTTGTTTCAATTTTTTCTAAACCGCAAACAGCTCTTATATGATTTTCAAATTGACTGACATTGTGTGAGTTTATTGTTAGATGACCAGAATTATGAACTCTAGGTGCAATTTCATTAACATATAAGTTTTCATTTTTATCAATAAAAAACTCAACGCATAAGGTTCCAATATAATCTAGTTCTTCAACAATTTGTTTTGCCCATTCTTTAGATTTCATTTTTATTGAATCTGAAATTTCAGCAGGAATTTTTGAATGTTTCAAAATTTGATCTTCATGAACATTCTCAATTGCTTCATATATTTCATATTTTTGATTACCAAATCTACATATGACAATTGAAATTTCTTTTTTAAGATTAATGAACTTTTCTAAAATATATTCTTTATTAAAATCAATACTTTCATTTATATCACTCAAACTATTTAATTTATATTGACCTTTGCCATCGTATCCAAGAGTAGTTGTTTTAAGTAATCCAGGTAAAAGGTTTTCATTATCTTTTATTTCATCCTTATTTTTAATTAATCCATAGTTGGTTGTTCTAATATTATTATTATTTAAAAAATCTTTTTCAGTTATTCTATTTTGGATTAAATTATTTATTTCTGGTTTTGGTAAAACACTCTTTGATTTATTTATTTCATTTAATATATCAAAGGGAATATTTTCAAATTCATAGGTTACTAAATCAACGCTATCAATAAATTCTGTTATAACTTTAGAATTATCATAGTCTCCATATATGAACTTATTTGTAAAATTTTTAGCAGGCGCGTCTGGATCATCACTAAGCACTACAGTTTTTATATCTACCTTTTTAGCAGCTTCAGAAAGCATACTGCCTAGTTGACCACCTCCAATTATTCCTAAAACTGGCTGGTTCATTTATTTTGGTTTTTTTTTAACAGATTTAGATTGTTTAGATCGCCACTTGTTCAGATTATTTTTAACAGTATCATCAAAAGTAGAAATAATTGATGCAGCATATAAAGCTGCATTTATTGCACCATCTGTACCTATTGCTACAGTTCCAACAGGTATACCTTTTGGCATTTGAGCAATCGATAATAAACTATCTAGACCTTTTAACTTTTTACTTTCTATTGGCACCCCAATTACTGGAATTCTTGTTAGAGAAGCAATCATTCCTGGCAAATGGGCCGATCCTCCAGCTCCAGCAATTATCACAGAAATATTATTTTTTTCAGCAGATTTTGCATACTTAAACATACGTTCTGGAGTTCTATGAGCTGAAACTATTTTAGTTTCATAATTAATTTTAAGCAATTTAAGAATTTTTTCACAAAATTTCATTGTTGAGTAATCAGAATTACTCCCCATAACTATTGATACTTTGTGACTATATTTTTTGTTTTTCATGATACGAATTTGAATTAATATAGATTAGCATATTCTGTAAATTTAAACTAGTCGACAAATTATATTATACTTATATGGTCTTTAAATATGAACTATCGAATTGACAATCTTCAATATTGTAACTGGTCTAGAGATATTTTTCTAATCAATAGGGAAGCTGGATTAAATGCAGTACACGTTACTCTAGTATATCACGAAGATTATGACGAATTCTTACAAAGAGTTAAAGAGTGGGATAGATTTTTTGAAGAAAATTCAGACTTAATATTTTTAGGAAAAACATTTGAAGATATTACAAAAGCTCAATCAGAAAATAAAACAGCAATTTTTTTTGGTTTTCAAAATTGTTCACCAATCGAGGATGATATAAATTTAATAGAGAAAGTTCATGAGCATGGGTGTAGATTTATGCAACTTACATACAACAATCAATCTCTTCTAGCTACAGGATGTTATGAAAAAAATGATTCTGGTGTCACAAATTTTGGAAGAGAAGCAATTAAAGAGATGAATAGAGTGGGAATAGTTGTGGACATGTCTCATTCAGCAGAGAAAAGTACTTTGGATGCAATTGAAATAAGTGAAAAGCCAATTGCAATTACACACGCAAATCCTTCATTTTGGCATGAGGCTTTAAGAAACAAGTCAGATTTCTTGTTAAAGAAACTTTCTGAAAGTGGAGGTATCTTAGGTTTATCATTATATTCCCATCATTTAAAAGATGGAACAAATTGTAAATTAGAAAACTTTTGTGAAATGGTTGCTAAAACTGCAGAAATAATGGAAGTAAAAAATATTGGTATTGGATCAGATCTATGTTTGAACCAACCTGACAGCGTTGTTGAATGGATGAGAAATGGAACTTGGTCGAAAAGTACAAATTATGGAGAGGGAAGTAAAAAAAAACCTGGATTTCCAAAACAACCTGAGTGGTTTTTGGACGCTAGAGGGTTTGATAATCTAGAAAATGGATTAAAAAAAGTTGGTTTTAATAAGCAAGAAGTTGACGGAATTTTAGGAAATAATTGGTTTAATTTTTATAAAGGAATTAATTAATGGAAATAAGATTAAGAGATCCAAAATTCTTGATGAAACTATCTAAATTGGGATCTTTTCATCAATCAAAATTATCATTTCTAAGATCTTTTTTATCTGAATTTAAAGATTGGAAATATAGCCGAGATTTATTTCAACTAAATGACAAAGGATATGGTACAGCAGTTTATTCTTTTACAAAAAACAAAAGAACATATTCTCTCATTTGTTTTGCTAATGAAATTAAAGATGATGAAAGATCAGATAGAGTAATAGCCACTAAGTGGGATGCTGCATTTACTTTGTTTGACGGAATTCCCTCAAAAGAAGACATAGATAGACTTAACGATAATGTCCCAAAACAAGAGGTAGGAAGATTGTCATATAAGGAATTAACGTTATCAAGAGCTAACAAATCAGTAAGAGTTTTTGACCATGTGGTTGATAGTTTATCAAATGGAAAACAACCTAATAAAGAAATTTTATCTAGGGTTGGTTATTTATATAGAACAACAGCTGTTTATGGATCTGGAAAATTTGGTTTAGCGGACAGGTTTAGAATTAAAAATAGGGAGGAAATCAGAGGACCTTTTAGATTAGAAATGATGTTAGTTTATCTTGTTAGACAATTTACATTTGATCAGGTTAATCATATTGCAAAAAATAAAAATCCAAAATTAGCAGTAGAACTAGATCATACAATTAGCAGGAACTTAGGAATAGGAAATTCTACTGGGCTTGGTATGGCCCCTTTTATTGTTAATCATCCAACATTATTGAATAATTGGATTTATGCAAGAGAAACGGCATTAAAAAAAATTAGAGAAATAAAACAGGTTTCAAAAAATGAGATTGATATTTTTTATAATTGCCTGATTAAATCTTTAAAAAATATAACTAGTTGGCACACAGATAGTGAATTTCAAAAAGAAAAAATCAAAGGTTTAATTAAAGATTTAAAAAAGTTTATAAAATTTATGAAAGAAGGTTTTAAATTTCAAAATTCATATCAATTTAATCAAATTTACAACTGGTCAGAAGAAAATCTAAATGATGAGTGTATAGAATATATCGTGTCAATGATGATGGAGCCCTACGATGACATAGTTAATCCATTAATTTCACAAATGAGCTCGGATGAAGAAGAATATTTTAATATTCCTGTTGATAGAACTATTGAGGATTTAAGAAATATCTTAGAAAATAAATATTCAGAAATATTAAAAATTGATTTTTCAAAAGGTGAAAATAACCAAAACTTTTGGTTTATATCAAAAAATAAAGAAGAGCCTAGAATAGGGGACAGGTATATTGATGAAGGATCTGAATTAGAACAACCATTAGCAATAGCAAGAGACATAAATAAACTTTACGACGCTGTATTTACAAAAAAAAATAGTTCTAAAATTGGTAAATTTCTGAGAGATAATAATCACCTAAGACATGTTGTTAGAAGAGCATTTATTGCTGAAAAATTTCCTTATTCAGAAATTCAAGATAATACAATTGGATCAAAACTAGTTCCAATTGATATGTTAAGATTAAAATTATCATTTTTTGGAGCTATTAAATTTGATCCAAGGTCAGATAAATGGTTGCGTATTTGCATGTTCCAAGGAGCGCCATTGCCTTCAGAATTGGATAATTATGATGATAAATGGATTTATAAATCTTAAATAAATGAGAAGCTTTAGTGAAATAGAAGTAACTACAAAAAAAGCATCTAAAGCTATTGGTTTTTCTTGGGGAATATCAGAGGAAGTCGGAAAAAATATTCGATTACTTGAAATGTTTGGTCTACCAGGTCTTAAAAATTTAAACCAATACTACAAAATTTATAAAATAAGCAATTTTGAAAATATAGATGAAATATCGGTCTCAAATACACCAAAGACTTATTATTGTCCTATATTATCTGGTCTTAATTTTTTTGATCAATCTTCTTCAATATCTAAATTTACTGAAATTGAAATTAATAAGATTGCATTTCCACTTATATTTTTATCTTTTGTAAGCAGAACTTCTGAAATTATTGGTAAGAGAATTTTCTTAAAGATGGATGACAAAGAATTTTTATTTAATTTTAACGAGTCTATTTATTCTAATTATTTAACAGGAGACGTTTTAGAAAAATCAGATAAAATTAATATAAAATTTTTAGATAATAAAAATAGCTTTACTGAAGATGATTGGTCAGAAATTTATAATTTATCACTAAAAACTTATGTTGATGAAAGTGAAAAATCAAGAGAAAGAACAGCAGGAGCTGGATTAACAGATAATGACTAAAGAAAACGATACAGAATTAAAAAAAAAAGATAAAGAAGTTTTAAATAGTATTTGTGAGGAATGTCATAATAATGATGAAAGTGTATATCAGAATTTAATACTTTATGGTTTTAAAATTTGCAAAGTTTGTAAAACATCAAAGACTATTTTTCCTATTTAGCTTATTATTCCAGATGTAAATGGGGCTCTCATCGATATAATGTAAATAAAAAGAATTATTATTGGTGACAGAACTACAAGTGTTGATTTTATGATGCTGTTATAGTTTAAGATAATATTAAGCCCAACAATTAAAGAAATATTGTACCAAACGTAAGTTATAATTGCAAAAAATAATAATGATGGTGTAAAAACTAAAAAATTAAGTAGCATAGGAACATTTGCATATCCTACTAAAATTGATATTTTTCTAAAATTGCAATGAGTTTTTTTGTTTGGAAACAAAACTACGCCAACAAAATATATGTATGATGACTTAATAATCCAAAATAAAATAGAAAAAAATACAACATTTCTTATCGAAGGTCCTTTAATTACTCCCAAGTTATAATTAAGATTAATAACTTCAAATAAAGATTTTTGAGGAATTAAATTTAATAAACCAGTAATTATTATTATCAAAATTGCAAAATAAATTGAAGCTTCTCCAAAGTTTTTAGTATTTTTAAAAAAACTTTTTTTGATTGTTATAACTTGAAAAATAATTCTTAAAAACTCTAACATAATTTACTTAAGGGGAGTAAAACTCCCCATAAGATTATCCTTTTACAACTTCTCTTGTATTTGCGTTGTAAGATTCTTTAAATGGTATGTCTACCACTACTGCATCAACAGGTTTTCCTGGCGTTTCAGAATATTTTTCAGGTAAGTGTACCTTAAATTTAGTTCCTACTTTTCCTTTTGGAAAACCATTTGCGTTCAATGTTCCATCAAACGGCACGTAACCCATAGCAATATTCTGTTTTTTTTCAGGATGATACCAAGGAGAGGTAACAAAACCTATTGGTTCTCCACCACCTTCATCAGAAATCAACCAAAAATCAGGCGCATACTCTTCAATTGGCTTTCCACCTAATTCTAGACCAACTAATTGAAGTTTGTATGGTTTATGACCTGCTGTTAAATCAGCTTTCATTTTTTCAAGAGCTTTCTTACCAACGTAATCTGCTTTCTTGTTCCATTCTCCTTTACCAGATAATGAAACTTGATAACCTAAATTACATTGAAAAGGATTGTGTTGATTGTCCATATCTTGACCCCAAGAAAGAATTCCAGCTTGAATTCTTCTATGGTGCGCTGGTGCAATAACCATTAAGCTATGTTTTTTTCCTGCTTCAAGAACAGCATTCCACATATCTTCAGCATATAATGTACATTCTCTTAAATAAATTTCGTAACCTGCTTCACCTGAGAACCCTGATTGAGATATCACACAACTTCTTCCACCAATTTTAGCTTCAGCTAAACCGTAGAATGGCATATTGTCAAAATCTACTTGATCTCCACATAAATCCTTCATTAATGCTTTAGATTTTGGCCCTTGTATTTGAACCGGGCTTACATCTATTTCATCAATTTCTACATTATATCTTTCGTCAGCATTTACGCCTTGTAAATAAAGACCTATGTCGCTATCAGATAAACTAAACCAAAATTCATCTTTTGATATTCTTAAAAGAATAGGATCATTTAATACTCCGCCATATGCATTACAAAGAATTACATATCTTGCTCTCATTGGAGAAATTTTTGTAGCATCTCTAGTTATTACGTAGTCAACAAATTTTTCTGCGTCTGGACCCTTTACTCTAATTTGTCTTTCAACAGCAACGTTCCACATTGTTACATGATTAACGATTGCATCGTACTCTACCATTGCACCACCATCCTCAGGTTTTACATATCCTCTTGGATGGTAAATACGATTATATACAGTTGCTCTCCAACATCCTGCTTTCATTGATAAATGCCAGTAGGGTGATTTTCTTACACGTGTTGAAATTAACATTTCAACTTTTGTTGGTCCGCTTTGTCTTAAATTATAAGGCACTTTTCTATCAGATTGATCTACTGACGTTACGTGTCTTAGTTTACTATAGTCAAATTCATTAGACATAGTTATTCTCCTTCAACCACTTGTTTGTTTCCTTCAAGCCGCCGAATGTATAAATGTGAAAATAATCAGTATGCGATTTAACTTTCCCAATTAGATCATTAGGGTCTTTAGGTTTCAATAAATCTAATGCCTTACTAAAATTAGATTTAAGAAAGTTAATGGAATTTTTTGCTCCAACAATATTTGCAAACTTAATTAAGCTTGAAATTTTCATGGGCCCAGTTATTCCAACATGAACTGGTATCGTTTGTTTAGAAATGAAATCAACGATAGGCTGAGCATCAAGTAACCATTGGGTTACAATATAATCAGCGTAAGGCTTTTTATCTATCATTGCTTTTTCTAATTCTGAATCGGATATATCAGGACTACCCTCTGGATGTCCAGCAATTCCTATCTTAATTCCATCAAATAACCCTGTCTCCAATATTTGATAAGAGCTATCAAATTTTCCAATCGGTTCTCTACTTCCGCCTATGGCCAATATTTGTTTTACACCTAAATCTTTACATCTTGATACATAGTCTTTAAGTTCCTCTTCGTTACCTATGGATCTAGCTGGGAAGTGAGGTACTGGGTTAAATCCTCTCTTGACTAAATCACCGGACTTATCCGCAGTCTCCTTATAATCACCTCCAGGTAGCATTGTAACATAAACATCTTTAACTTCAGGTAAAGTATCAAGATCTGTGTGAGGTCCAATTTCTAATGAAAAATTCATTAATGGATAATTATTTATTTTAAAATAACTGTCTAGAAAAATATTAGATCAAAGTGTCAGGGCTATTTTTTCTGACCTCTGTGTTTTTGAATTCTCTGACCGTACTGCTGTGTTACTCTGTCAAAGATGATCGCCAGAGCTACTATTGCCAACCCATTCATCATTCCAAGTGCTAAATATTGATTAGAAATAGCTTGTAATATAGGCACTCCTAGACCTTTAACCCCTATCATTGATGCGATTACTACCATTGCCAACGCCATCATGATTGTTTGGTTTATTCCAGCGAATATTGTAGGCAAGGACAACGGAATTTGTACAGATTTTAGTTTTTGCATTGGCGTTGCACCAAATGCTTCGCTTGCCTCAAGTGTTTCCTTATCTACCTCTCTAATCCCAAGGTTTGTTAGTCTAACAACTGGTGGTAAAGCATAAATACAGACTGCCAATAAACCAGGTACTTTCCCTATTCCTAAAAGCATTATTATAGGTATGAGATAAACGAAACTTGGAATAGTTTGCATCATGTCCAATATGGGTAACACTGCCTTTTCTGCTCTACTTGATTTTGACATTAATACCCCAATTGGAATACCTACTACAATACAAACTAATGTTGAAACAGATATTATCGCAACAGTTGCCATACAGTTTTTCCACATTCCAAAATAACCTATAACTATAAAACAAATTACAGTTCCTATAACCAGCTTTATACTTCTGGAACCTATCCAAGCTAATAAAGCAAATACTCCAATGACGATAGGCCAAGGACTATTAACTAATAATTTTTCCAACCAAATTAAAAAATATAATAGTGGATCAAAAAAACTCTCTATTCCATCACCATACGCTCTTGAAAAATCTTTAAAACTTAAATCAATTCCTTTTTTAAGCTCTCTAAGAGCTGTTCTATCCATTACAGGAATTTTAGTAAAGAAGTCCATTATTTCTTTTTTTTCAAAATCGAACCCGTTTTAGGACGGGTCCGATAATTTTATTTGATTAAAGTGCTTTTTTGATTTTTTTAGCCGCTGAACTTGAAACCCATTTAGACCAAACGTCTTCTTGTGTTTTCAAAAATTCAATTGCTGCATCTGCACCTTCAGCTTGGTTTTCTCCCATCCAAACTAACATTCCATTCATTACTGGACCTGGGTATGTTCTTTTCTCAAGATAATCCATACCTTCTTTTCCTGCAGTTTTTTTGTAATTGTCAGTTGCGACGGAATAAACTTCAGATTTAACCCATGAAGATTTTAAAGGATTAGCACACTCTTGTTCTGGTTTTGATAAACAGTTATCCCAGTTATCTTTACCAGCGTACTCACCCATATCCACAGCTATCATTCCATATTTTCCAATTATAGCAGTTGGTGACCAATAGTAACCAAACCAATTTTCACCTCTTTCTGCTGCTTTTGCAATTGAACCATCAAGACCTGCTGCTGACCCAGTTTCTACTATAGCCCAACCTTTGGCTTCCATGCCCCATGCTCTAAAATGATTTCTGTTACTTAGCTCACAGTTCCATCCTGGAGGACAAATATGAAATCCACCTTTTGATGGATCTTCAGGGTGTGGAAATAGATCTGGTCTTTCTAAAATTGCATCGGCAGTTGTAAGCTCAGGATGCTTTTCTAAAGTTGCAGGCAGTACCCACCAACCTTCACCTAATCCAGTTATTGGTGCTTTATTGATAGAGTGAAGTTTTCCTTCAGCTACCGCAGCTTCTAACTCAACTTTTGCAGCGTTTGCCCAAAATTCTGGAGCTATGTCTGGTTCACCTTTTTCTTGCATCGAAGTAAATGTTGGCATTGTAGCACCAGGCACAAGCTCAACATTACATCCATAACCTTCTTCTAATATGATTTTGTCAACTTCAGCCATAAAATTCGCAGAAGCCCAGTTCATATTAGCAATAGTAATGTCTCCACATTTTGCATTAGCAACATTACTGTACGATGTAACGCCTAAAACAAATAATGCAGAAAGTAATATTCTTTTTAATTTCATTATTATCTCCTAATTAATTAATTATAAATCATCAGAACACATAGCTAGCAAAAATGCAAACTAGTTTCAACTTTGAGTTGTGTGAAAATTGTCTTTATCCTCCGTTTATTTGGAAATAAATTATTAAAAAAATATGAAAAAAAATTTGATATCAAGATTAGATTCTGGTCCAGTTATATTTGCTGAAGGATATTTGTTTGCAATGGAAAGAAGAGGATATCTTTCTGCGGGTCCATTTGTTCCAGAAGTAGTTCTAGAACATCCTGATGTGGTTACTCAATTACATAGAGAATTTATTAGAGCAGGTTCTGATGTAGTTCAAGCTTTCACCTATTATGGACATAGAGAGAAATTAAGAATTATTGGAAAAGAACATTTGCTTGAACCAATGCAAAAAAATGCACTTAAGATTGCAAAGGATGCGGCTAAAGAATTTAAAAATTTGGATTTAATGGTTTGTGGAGATGTAGCTAATACAAATATTTTTGATCCAAATGACAAAAACTCATTTAAAGAATGTCAAAAGATGTACGAGGAGCAAGTACTTTGGGCAAAAGAGGCTGGGGTTGATTTCGTAGTTGCCGAGACTATTAACTGGGTAGATGAAATGAAAATTGCTCTAAAAGCTATTAAAGATGAAGGATTAATTGCAGTTGCAAATTACGCTATACCTCGTGGAGATTTAACAAGAGACGGTCATACAGCTGAAGATGCATGTAAAATAATAGAAGATCTTGGTGCAGATGTTGTTGGTTTGAATTGTTATAGAGGTCCAGAAATGACCATGAAACTTTTAAAAAAAATAAGAAAAAAAGTTTCCTGTCATGTTGCAGGTCTTCCTGTTCCATATAGAACGACAGATGAAGAACCAGGATTTTTAAATCAGACTGACCATGGATGTGATTGCATACCAGGTGGAAATGCATTCCCTGTTGCTCTAGATAATTTGTATTGTAACAGATTTGAAATGGCTGAATTTGCAAAAGAATGTCTTAAAGAAAAAATTAATTTAATTGGAATTTGTTGTGGAGCAGAAGCTCACCATGTTAGAGAAATGGCTGTTGCAGTTGGTAAAAAACCAATTGCCATGAAGTACATGCCAGACATGACTAAACATTTTCACCATGGGACAGACAAGACATTGAAAGATGTCAATAAAGAAATAAAATACTAACATGCAAAATCATGCAAAAGTAGTCATCATAGGTGGTGGCGTAGTAGGCTGTTCAATTCTTTATCATTTATCAAAGTTTGGTTTAAAAGATTGTATTCTTCTTGAAAGAAACGAACTCACATCTGGATCTTCTTGGCATGCAGCTGGAAATGTGCATGTGATTTCATCTGATCCGAATATTTCTAGAATGATGGCTTATACAATTGGACTATATAAGGATATTGAAAAAGAGTCTGGCCATTCCGTTGGCTTTAAATCAAGTGGGGGTTTTTACTTAGCTTCAAATGATGTTTGGGCTGATTATTTAAAAAGAGAAAGATCTAAAGCTAGATATATGGGTCTTGATCAAGAGTTTGTATCTTTAGAGGAAGTAAAAAAGAAAAATCCTTTAATTGATCCATCAAGATACCTTTTGGCATTGTGGGACCCTATTGATGGGGAAGTAGATCCATCAGGTGTAACTTATGCTTTTGCTAAAGCAGCAAAAGTTCATGGTGGAAAATATTATACACATACAGTTGTAAAAGACACAAAACAAAAAGAGGATGGAACTTGGGATGTGATAACTGACAAGGGCAATATAAAAGCAGAAATAGTTATTAACGCTGGAGGTTTGTGGGCTAGAGAGGTCGGTCAACTTGCTGGAATTAATTTACCAGTTCAACCAATGGAGCATCATTATTTAATTACTGAAGCAATTCCAGAAATTGAAGCTATGGGTGATCAAAGAATTCCTATTGGGACAGATTTTGAGGGTAATATTTATTTTAGACAAGAGGGAAAAGGAATGCTTCTTGGAACTTATGAACCAAAATCAACACCCTGGAAGGTTGAAGGAACACCAATGAATTTTGGTCATGAATTATTAGAACCAAAATTGGATAATATCCAAGATAGATTAGCAATAGGTTTTGAAAGAATGCCAGCATTAGAAAAAGCCGGAATTAAAAATATTGTAAATGGACCTTTTACTTTTGGACCCGATGGATCACCATTAATTGGCCCAGTTCCAGGAATGAAAAATTATTGGGTAGCAGTAGGTGTAATGGCTGGCTTCTGTCAAGGAGGTGGAGTTGGAAAATGTATAGCAGAATGGATAATTGATGGAGAACCATCAATAGACGTTTGGGCAATGGATGTTGCAAGATTTGGAGATTATGCATCACCTCAATATGGAACAATTAAATCTTCCGAAAATTATGAAAGAAGATTTATTATGACATTTCCAAATGAAACTTTACCAAAAGGTAGAAAACAAAAAACAACAGCACTTTATGACCGGCTTGTAGACCAAGGTGCAGTTATGGGAGACAGTTTTGGTTTAGAAAATGTTTTGTGGTTTGCAAAAGATAAAAAAGATGCATACGAAGAACCAACTATAAAAAGATCTAGATCACATAATTATGTATCAAAAGAAGTTATTAATGTAAGAGAAAATGTTGGTTTAATTGAAGTTGCTAATTTTTCAAAACATGAATTTAAAGGAAAGGAGGCAAGAAAATTTTTAGATCATATTATGGCAGGTAAACTTCCAAATCCTGGAAGAATATCGTTATCTCCAATGTTATCTTATAGAGGAAAATTATGTGGTGATCTTACAGTTTCGTGTCTTGATGAAAATGAATTTATGGTTTTTGGTTCAGGTGCAGCCCAAGAAATGCACAGACGATGGTTTGAAACTCATTTAGATAAATTTAATGTTGAATATAAAAATAGATCAGATGAATTTCATGGGATATCTATTGCAGGACCCAATTCTAGAAAAGTTTTAGAAAAAATAGTCAGAGATGATGTTTCTAATGATAAATTTAAATTTAGAGACTCTAGAAGAATGTTTGTTGGAGGTGTTCCAGCAATTATAAATCGCATTTCCTTCACTGGTGAACTTGGTTATGAAATATATGTTGCACCACATTTCCAAATAAAACTTTATGAGGAGTTAATAGAAGCAGGAAAAGAATTTGATATTAAACCTTTTGGTGGAAGAGCTTTAATGTCTATGAGATTGGAGAAAAATTGGGGTGCATGGACTTTGGATTATCGACCTGATTTTACTGCCAAAGAAGCTGGATTAGATAATTTTATCAATTGGAATAAAGAATTTATAGGCAAAGAAAAAGCTAAAGATGATAACAGTCCAAATAAATTGGTTCCTTTAATTATTCAAACAAACGATATTGATGTCACAAACAACGAAGCTGTGATGAAAGGTGATAATAGTATTGGATATATAACCTCAGGAGGATTTGCTCATTTTGTAAATAAAAGTGTTGCTTTTTCATATATAGATCAAAAACATTTATCATCCGAAGATGGAATACAAGTAGAAATTAATGGAGATTTATTCAATTGCTCAATTATCAAAGAACCACTTTATGATCCAAGTGGAGAAAAAATGAGAGGTTAATGGCTCAAAAAGACGTAGGAAATAAAGTTCCAATTTACAAATTAAAAGAAACAAAAGAAGTGATGGATTTTTATGACGAATGGGGTCTGGATAATAAATATGATCAAGACATGGTTGATTGGAATTACACTGGTCCAAAAGAAACAGCAGAAGTTTTTAATAAACATCAAAAAGGAAAAGACATAGATATTTATGATGCTGGATGTGGAACTGGATTGGTTGGAGTTGAATTAAAAAAGTATGGATTCACTAATTTTTTTGGTGCCGATCTATCCCAAAAACTTTTAGATTTGGTTCCAAACAATCTCTATAAAAAATTGGATAAAGTTGATTTAAATAAACCAATCAATGAAAAAGATGATCAATATGATGCTTTAATGTGTGTGGGCACATTTACCTTTGGACACGTGAAACCACCTGCATTAGATGAGTTTATTAGAATTACTAAAAATCAAGGTTTAATTTGCTTCACTATAAATGAAGGAATTTATGAGGAATATGGATTTGATAAAAAAATTAAACAATTAAAAAATCAAAATAAATGGAAAGAAATAGAATTTTTTAAATCAGATTATATTGCCAGCAAGGATGTAAATGCATGGCTTGGTCTATATGAAGTGACAAAGTAAAATGTCAGAAATTTATAAGATTATAGATAAAAAAAAATTAGATATAGTTAATAGACCAATCTCTAAAGCACATGGACTTCCAAACGAATGTTATACAAGTAAAGATTATACTTTAATAGAAAGAGAGAGAATATTTGAAAATAAATGGACAGTAATAGGGGTAGCAAGTTCTTTGCCAAACATTGGTGATGTAAAGCCATTTAATTTGTTGGGACTTCCATTATTTTTAGTCAGGAATAAAAAAAATCAGATAAAAGTTTTTCATAATGTTTGTAGTCATAGAGGGGTAAAGTTAGTAAATAAAAAAGGTAATATTAGAAATGTAATTAGATGCCCTTATCATTCGTGGTCATATACATCAGATGGAAAATTAATTGCAACACCTCATATAGGTGGGATGAACAAACATAGTAGCGCAAAATTTAAAAAAAATAAGAACAATCTAAAAGAAATAAAATCATATGTTTGGTTAGATTTAATTTTTGTTAATATAGGCAATAATGAAATTTCATTTGAAAAATATATAAAACCATTGAGCGATAGATGGTCAAAATTTTGGAAAACAAAAGATAGAAAATTAATTAATCATGCAAGTGATTTTGGTTATTTTAAATTGAATGCAAAATGTAATTGGAAATTTGCAATTGAAAATTACTGTGAAAGTTATCATTTGCCATGGGTTCACCCAGGTCTAAATTCTTATTCAAAAATAGAAGATCATTATCATATTCAAGGATTACCAAATCGTTTTGCAGGTCAGGGTACTGTTGTTTATAATCCAAAATTTAAAGGAAAGAAAAAATTTCCCTGTTTTCCGAACTGGCCTAAAGACAAAGAAAATATTGCAGAATATGTAGCTTTATTTCCTAATGTTATGCTTGGTATACATAAAGACCATTTCTATGCATATTGGTTAGAGCCCATTAACCATAAAAAAACTCTAGAGCATATGGAAATATATTATGTGGGTGAAAAAGCCTCAAAAGCTCCAGAATTTAAATCACTGAGAAAACAAAACCATAAATTATGGGAAGGTATTCAAAAAGAAGACGTAGATATAATTCAGAGAATGCAATTAGGCCGCAACTCCCATGCATATAAAGGTGGAAATTTTTCTCCTGATATGGATAATCCAACTCATCAATTTCATAAATGGGTTGCAACTAACCTTGTGTAGAAAGAGAGAATAATATGTATAGACCTTTACCAGACGAATTAACAATAAAGAGTTCTCCAATTGAAGGCTTAGGATTATTTGCAACTAAAGAAATTAAAGCTAATACTTTTATAGGCATAACTCATATAAGAGATGAGCAGTTTGAAAATAAATATATAAGAACACCATTAGGTGGTTTTTATAATCACTCCGATAATCCTACTGTTCAAAGAATGGTTTCTAATATTTTACCTAGTTTAAAATTTGGTGATCCAATAGATCCTACTGCAAAAGCCAAAAAGTTTAATGAAAATGACGATAACCTAGAAAACATGTATTATAATTTAAGAGAAAAGCCAGACGCAAAATATTTTTTTATGGTTTCAATAAAAGATTTAAAACCTGGAGATGAACTTTGTGCAAATTATAATTTATACACCTATCCAAAGACAGGAGTTGGTGTACAAATGTTATAGGAATGAAGTTTAACAGAAAAATTCTTTCAGAACCCCAACCAATTAAAAAATACATTTCAAAAAAAAGATTAAGAGAAGATGAAATTGATTTTGATAAACTTAGATCTTATAGACTTGACAGAGTAAGAAATGAATTAAAAAAAAATAATATTGAAGCATGTATATTATTTGATCCAGTAAATGTAAGGTACGCATTAGATACCGTAAATATGAGTGTTTATAATATGCATAATCTTACAAGATATTGTTTTATCCCTGTTGATGGTCCCACAATATTATATGAATATTTTAATTGTGAAATATTATCTAGAGGTCTTGATTTAATAGATGAAATAAGACCAGCAATTACTTGGGATTACTTTAGCAACGGAGACCAATCAGAATTACAATTAAAAAAATGGGTTAATGAAGTTAATGATTTATCTAATTCATATTTTAAAAGCAAAAAAATTGCAATTGATGTTATCAATGGTCCAGCTGTAAATGAACTGAATAAAAAAGGTATTAAAGTTTTAGAGGCAAAAAAAATTCTTGAACAGGCTAGGGTAATTAAATCTTCTGAAGAAATTAAATGTATGCGTGCAGCTTTGGATGTTGCTGATATTGGAATAATTAAAATGAGAGATTACTTGAAATCAGGAATTACAGAGGATGAGTTATGGTCTATTTTACATAAAACAAACATTGAAAATGGTGGAGAATGGATAGAATGTAGAATTTTATCTTCGGGCTCTAGAACTAATCCTTGGATGCAAGAAAGCAGCAATAAAATTATACAAGATGGTGAAATAGTTTCTTTTGATACAGACATGGTTGGTCCATATGGATATTGTGCTGATATTTCAAGAGCATTTATTTGTGGAAATAAATTCAACGAAAATCAAAAAAAATTATATCGAACAGCTGTTGAGCAAATAGATTATAATTCAAGATTAATCAAGGATGGGTTAACGTTTAAAGAGTTTACAGAAAAAGCATGGATACTTCCTGAAAAATATTATGGAAATAGATACTCTGTTATGCTTCATGGTATAGGCTTATGTGATGAATGGCCTGCAATTAGATACCCAACAGATGGAGGAGAAAGAGGTGGCACATTTCAAAAAAATATGACAATTACTTTAGAAAGTTATATTGGAGAAGTCGGAGGGAATGAAGGAGTGAAATTAGAACAGCAGTATTTAGTTGGTGAGAATGGATTAGAGTTAATGTCTCATCATCCATTAGAAAAAATTTAATGAAAATAATTTTAGTTATGGGTTTGCCTGGAGCTGGCAAAACAACATTGGCAGACGAACTTGCCCCTAAACTCAACGCAAAAAGATTAAATGCTGACGAAGTTAGGAAAGCAGCAAATGATTGGGATTTTTCAGAAGAAGGTAGAAAAAGACAAGCAAAAAGAATGGCAGACTTTGCGTTGGAATTAAAAAATCAGGGAAATTATGTCATAGCAGATTTTATTTGCCCAACACCAGAGGCAAGAAATTTATTTCCAGCAGATTTTGTGATTTGGGTAGATACAATTAAAGAAGGAAGATTTGATGATACTAATCAAATGTTTGTAAAACCCGAAAAATATGATTTTCATGTAACTTCTCAAGATGCTAAGGTTTGGGCAGATAAAATAATTAAGGAGATATCATAATGAGTTATGAATGGGACAATAAAAAACCAACGGCACAAATGCTTGGAAGATGGCAACCTTTTCATGAGGGCCACTATACTTTATTTAAAGAGATCATCAAAAAAACTGGTCAAGTGTGTATTCAAATTAGAGATGTACAAGGAGTTGATGATAATCCCTTCGACTTTGAAACTGTAAAAAAAAATATTGAAAATAAATTAAATCCAGAATTTGAAGGTAGATTTAAAATAATGATGGTTCCAAACATTACAAATATTTGTTATGGAAGGGGAGTGGGCTATAAAATTGAGGAGATAGTATTATCTGAAGAGATACAAAAAATTTCTGCCACAAAAATTAGAGCTAAAATGCGTGAGGATGGCGAGTTAAAATAACTTCAATATGAATGTAAAAATAAGAAAATTAGGTAACGGAATTACAAATGTAATAATTAATGATCCTAAAACTTATAATTCACTATCATTTAAAACTTTGAGAGAACTTTTAAATACTTTTACTCGATTAGATAAGGATGATGATACAAGAGTAATAATATTAGAAGGTTCCGGCAAAGGTTTTAGCGCTGGTCATAATCTTAAAGAAGTAGGTGGAATAAAAAACAGGTCAAATCACCTTAAATTATTTAATCTTTGCTCAAAATTAATGATGAAAATTGTTGAAGGAAAGAAACCAGTTATTGCAAAAGTTCATGGTGCAGCTTATGCGGCTGGTTGCCAGTTAGCTGCAAGTTGTGACCTTGCATACAGCACAACAACAGCTACATTTGCAACTCCTGGTGTAAATATTGGATTGTTTTGTAGCACTCCAATGGTTGCTGTTAGTAGAAAGGTGACTAGAAAAATTATGATGAAGATGCTTTTAACTGGAGAGCCAATAAATGCTAAATATGCAAAAGATATTGGTTTAATCAATGATTGTTATTCAAGTAAAAAACTTAATTCAAAAGTTCTAAAAATTGCCAAAATCATTTCTTCAAAATCAAATTTAACAATTAAAATTGGTAAGCAAGCTTTTTACAAACAATTAGAAATGCCATTAGGAGATGCATACAAATTTACGAGTAAAATGATGACTTTAAATATGGCTTCACAAGATGCAAAAGAAGGAATATCGGCTTTCTTACAAAAAAGAAAACCAAACTGGAAAAATAAATAATAATTATTTTAAAATTAAACTATGAACGACGATCAAATTAAATCTATTTTAAGAAAATCAAAAGTCATTGCAATGATTGGCGTTAGTTCTGAGAAAAAAGGAGAAGATAAAAAAAATCTTAAAAGAAAACCTGCAAACGTAGTCATGAAGTATATGCAAAACTTTGGTTACAAAGTGATACCCATAAACCCTTTTGCAGTAGGTGAAATTGTAAATGGTGAGCCAATGGTTGAAAGCTTGGATAAAGTCAAAGAAGAGATCGATATAGTTGATGTTTTTAGACCTTCAAACGAAGCAGAGGGTATTGCAAAAGAAGCAATTAAAAAAGGAACTAAAGTATTATGGTTACAGTATGGAATTCATAGCGATGAGGCTCAAACAATCGCGGACAAAGAAAATATTGAATTTATCTCTAACAGATGCATAAAACAGGAATATCAAAAACTTTTTCAAAAATCTAATCCAGTTTTTCCAGTTCTTAAAGACTAATGAAAAAAATATTTTTGGTTTATGGCCATTATAATGAAAAATCTTTCAATTCAGCAATCAAAGATGCTTTTATCAAAACAGCAGAAGAAAAAGGTCATTCAGTAGAATGTATAGATCTATATAAAGAAAAGTTTAACCCAGTATATGCTGGTGAAAAAGCTGACGAAGTAGTTTTAGATCACAGAAAAAAAATAGATGAAACTGATTTAATTGTCTTTGTAGCACCTATTTGGAACTATAGAATGCCAGCAATATTAGAAGGTTGGATAGATAAAGTATTAGCACCACCTTGGGCTTTTTCTTTTAAGAAACTTATCGGCAACCATGGTTATGCTGTTGGAAAACTAAAAAGTAAAAAAGCCATAATTTTCTGCACATATGGCTCTCCAAGATTTTCAATTACAGATTTTTTTTTAAATTTACCACTTAGAAGAATTAAAAAAGGTATTTTTAACAAGTGTGGTATTTATGACATTACCTATAAACGATATTTTGCTGTACCATTTGTTTCAAATGAAAAGAGAATTGAATTTTTGGAAGATGTTAAAAATACAGCCAGCAATCTATAGTATCTTTTTTCTATTAATTTTTTCTTTAAATGAATTATCTGCCGAGATAAGAAAACCAAATCCAGAGATAAAACCTAAAGAAGTTATTGAGATACAACTCAATGCTTTAATGAAGAACGATAGTCCTGAAAAAGATAGCGGTATCATTCAAACCTGGTTTTTTGCTCATCCTAACAATCAAAGAGTTACAGGACCCATTGAGAGATTTAAAAATATGATTAAGACCGATTCTTATTCAATGCTTTTAAATCATGAAAATTATGAAATTGTAGAAGTTTATAAATCAAAAGGTGTTTCAACATTTGAAGTGACCATAATGGACAAAGATAAAAAGTATTACAAATTCAAATGGCAAGTTGAAAAATATGAAATTGATGGATTTTTAAAAAATTGTTGGTTAACTACCGCTGTATCTCAACCAATGCCAATGGGCTCTTCTATTTAATGAAAAAACCAAGTTTTCCAGTGCGAATTGCAATACTAATGGCAATACTTTGCATCCCACCAATTGGTGCCACTCAGATAGGATGGTATTATTTTGGACAATCCATGGGAGTAAATTTTGGTATGGCTGCAGGAGTGGTGAGCGTTATAACTGCTGCATATTTAATGTACCAAATGGGCTGGAGAGATGACGATGATGATGATTATGACTATTAGAATTATGTTTAGTTTATAAGAAAAATTTAGTAAAAATCGCATGATGAAAACAAAAGCAAAAGTTGTAGTAGTAGGTGGTGGAGTTGTTGGTGTTAGCGCTCTGTATCATTTAGCTAAAAAAGGTTGGTCAGATGTTGTTTTGATTGAAAGAAAAGAATTAACCTCAGGTTCAACATGGCACGCAGCTGGATTACTTCCATTATTTAATATGAGTTACTCAGTTGGCCAATTACATAAATATGCTGTTAACCTTTATAAAAGCTTGGAAGAAGAAACAGGAAAGAATGTTGGATTTAGTGTTGTGTCAAATATTAGATTAGCAAACAATAAAGATAGAATGGATGAGTACCACCAGTACGCTGGTGTTGCACAAACTATTGGCGTGGATGTAAAATTTTTAACTCCAGATCAAGTAAAAGAAATTTGGCCTTTGTGTCATACTGATGATTTAATAGGAGCAATTCAACATCCTGAAGATGGATATATTCAACCTGCTGATTTAACTCAAGCATTAGCTACTGGCGCAAGAAACAGAGGTGCTGAGATTTACAGGAACACAACAGTTCTTGCAATGAAACAAAATAAAGATGGATGGGTTGTTGAAACAGATAAAGGATCTATAGAATGTGAGCACGTAATTTCATGTTCAGGAAATTTTGCTAGACAAACTGGCAAGATGGTTGGCTTAGATATTCCAGTAATACCAGTTGAACATCAATATATTGTAACAGAACCACACCCAGAAATTCAAAAAAGAAAAAAAGAAGGTCTTCCTGAAATGGGAGTTTTAAGAGATAGTGACAGTAGATGGTACATGAGAGAGGAAGCAGGTGGTTTGATTTTAGGACCATATGAAGATGGTGCTCCTGCCTGTTACGTTAATGGTCCCTCAAAGGAATCTGAGTATGAACTTTTTCAAGAAGATCTAGATAGACTTGCTCCTCATATTGAAGGAGCCATTCATAGAGTTCCTGCATTTGGAGAAGTAGGTGTTAAAAAAGTTTATAATGGTGCGATTTGTTATACGCCAGATGGAAATCCGATAGTTGGTCCAGCATGGGGATTAAAAAACTTTTGGATTAATGAAGGTCATAGTTTTGGCATCACTGCAGCTGGTGGAGCCGGATGGCAACTAGCCGAATGGATTGTTGATGGAGAACCTACAATAGACATGCTTGGTGTAGAACCAAGAAGATATGGTGATTATTGTTCAAAATCTTATCTTAAAGAAAAAAATGAAGAAGCTTACAGTCATGTATTTATAACCCACTTTCCAGACGAAGAAAGACCAGCCGCAAGACCTTTAAGAACAGCCCCGTGTTATGACAGAATGAAAAATCTTGGTGCAGTTTTTGGTCAAAAATTTGGATGGGAAAGACCAAACTTTTTTGCAACTGATGGCATGGAGCAAAAGGATGATTGGTCATTTAGAAGATCTAATTGGTTTAAGGCAGTTGAAAAAGAGTGCAAAAATGTAAAAGAAAATGTTGGTCTACTAGATATGACTGCTTTTGCTAAATGTAGAATTAAAGGACCTGGAGCTGAAGAATTTTTAGATAAGTTAGTAGCTAATAAATTACCAAAAAAAGTTGGTAGAATTAATTTATGTCATGCATTGAATACAAAAGGAGGCGTTCACTCAGAATTTACAATAATGAGAGAGTCGGAAAATAGTTTTTATC
>CACJVQ010000010.1 GCA_902596915.1 uncultured Pelagibacteraceae bacterium
AAGCAAAAGATTTAGCATCTAGAGATGTTGTAAGCAGATCAATTGCAGTAGAAATTAATGAAGGCAGAGGTATAGGAAAAGAACAAGATCACGTTCATCTTCATATTGATCATTTGGACCCAAAAGTTATAGATGAGAGGCTTCCAGGAATTTCAGAAGCATCTAAATTATTTGCAAACGTTGATGTAACCAAGGAGCCTATACCAGTAGTACCTACAGTGCATTATAATATGGGTGGAATACCAACAAATTATAAAGCAGAGGTTCTTACATTAAATGGATCTGAAAAAACTGTACCTGGGTTAATGGCTATTGGAGAAGCAGCATGTGTTTCTGTCCACGGTGCAAATAGATTAGGTTCAAATTCATTAATAGATTTAGTAGTTTTTGGAAGAGCTGCAGCGAAAAGAGCAGCAGAGTTAGTAAAACCCGGAATGAAGCATGACGAAATTGATAAAAATGAAACGGACAGATGTTTAGATAGATTTGACAAATTAAGAAACTCAGAAGGTTCAAATCCAACATCTGAACTAAGACTTTCAATGCAAAAGACAATGCAATCAAAGTGTGCTGTATTTAGAACTGAGAAAACATTAAAAGAAGGCGTTGATGAAATTAGAAGACCTTATGATGGAATGGACTCTCTTTCTGTAAAAGATAAATCATTAATATTCAACACAGATTTAGTTGAAACTCTAGAATTTGATAACTTAATAAGACAAGCAATAACTACAATGGACTCAGCGTATCATAGAAAAGAAAGCAGAGGAGCTCATGCAAGAGAAGATTTTCCAAAGAGAGACGATGAGAACTATATGCAACACACACTATCATGGTGCAATGGTTCAAAAACTAAAATTAATTATAGACCTGTTCATAGATCAACACTAACAAATGATGTACAATATTTTCCTCCACAGGAAAGAGTATATTAATGGTTCAATTTAACTTACCAGCAAATTCAAAGATAGAAAAAGGCCAATACTACAAAGATAAAACAGGATCAAAAAATATAAGAAAAGTAAATGTTTATAGATGGGACCCATCTAAAAATGAAAATCCAAGACTTGATACTTATGAAGTTGATATGGATAATTGTTCATCTAAAGTTCTAGATGTTTTAAACAAAATTAAAAATGAAATAGATCCGTCTATTGCTTATAGAAGATCTTGCGCTCATGGAGTATGTGGTTCATGTGCAATGAATATGAATGGCAAGAATGGTTTAGCTTGTACCAAATCTCATTCAGAATTAAATGGAGACATTGATATTTATCCATTACCACATTTAAAAGTTTTGAAAGATTTAATTGGAGATTTAAGCACTCTTTATAAACAATACGAGTCCGTTGAACCTTGGTTAAAAACCTCAAAAGTAAATGATAAAGAAAATATTCAATCTAAAGATGACAGAGCAAAATTAGATGGATTGTATGAATGTATAATGTGTGCATGTTGCTCAACTTCTTGCCCAAGTTATTGGTGGAACGGTGAAAAGTATTTAGGTCCAGCTGTTTTACTTCAGGCTTATAGATGGATAATCGATAGTAGAGATGAAGATAGAAAAGAAAGACTTAAAAAAGTTGCTGATGAACTTAAACTTTATAGATGTCATACTATCTTGAATTGTACAAATGCTTGTCCCAAGGGCTTAAATCCTGCAAAAGCTATTGCAGAGATAAAGAAAATGCTTGCAACAGCTTGATTACTTAATTAAATAATTTCAATCATGAATTTAATCAAACATTTTGTTGGTGGAAAAGTAATATCAGGCAATTCAGAGAGAAAAGGAAAAATCTTTAACCCTGCTACCGGGGAACAAGAGTCTGAGGTTATTTTAGCCTCAAAAGCAGATTTAGATGGTTCAGTAGAAATTGCACAAAAAGCTTTTGAGACTTGGTCATTAAACCCTCCACTTCAAAGAGCAAGAATAATGTTTAAATTCAAAGAGCTCATAGAGAAAAATTTTGATGAACTGGCAAAGCTAATAGTCTCAGAACATGGAAAAGTTTATGAGGATGCTAAGGGATCATTAATAAGAGGTTTAGAAGTTGTTGAGTTTGCATGTGGAATTCCACACCTACTTAAAGGAGAGTTTTCTGAAAATGTTGGAACAAACGTTGATAGTTATTCAATGCGACAGCCTTTGGGAGTTGCAGCTGGCATAACCCCATTTAATTTTCCAGCGATGGTACCGATGTGGATGTTTCCATTAGCTATAGCATGTGGTAATAGTTTTATTTTAAAACCATCAGAAAAAGATCCCTCATGTCCGATGAAATTGGCAGAACTGCTTCATGAAGCTGGTCTTCCTGAGGGAGTTTTTAATGTTGTAAACGGTGATAAAGAGGTTGTGGATGCGATATTAACAAACCAAAGTATTAAAGCTGTAAGTTTTGTTGGATCAACTCCTATTGCTAAGTATATTTATGAAAATGCAGCTAAAAATGAAAAAAGAGTCCAAGCATTAGGTGGAGCAAAAAATCATTTAGTTGTAATGCCAGATTGTGATTTAGATGGTGCCGTAAATGGTTTAATGGGTGCTGCATATGGTTCAGCTGGAGAAAGATGTATGGCGCAGTCAGTAGCAGTAGCGGTCGGTGATGTAGGTGATGAGTTAGTCTCAAGATTATCAAAAAAAGCTGAAGCATTAAAAATTGGACCTGGTATGGATAAATCATCCGAGATGGGTCCATTAGTAACCAAAGAACACTTGGAAAAAGTAAAAGGCTATGTAGATCTAGGAGTTAAAGAAGGAGCAAAACTTGTTCTTGATGGAAGAAATTTGAAATTGCAGGGCTATGAAAATGGTTTTTATATTGGTGGGTGTCTTTTTGATCATGTGAATACTGATATGAGAATTTATAAAGAGGAAATATTTGGACCAGTTTTATCTGTGGTTAGGGTAAAAACATTTGAAGAGGCTACAAAAATGATTAATGAGCACGAATACGGAAATGGAGTTAGCATTTATACCAGAGATGGGGATGCAGGAAGAACATTCGCAAGCAAAATTCAAGTTGGAATGGTAGGAATAAATGTTCCAATACCAGTTCCAATGGCTTTTCATAGTTTTGGAGGATGGAAGAGGTCTTTATTTGGAGATAGTGGAACACATGGTATGGAAGGAGTAAAATTTTATACTAAATTAAAAACAATTACCTCTAGATGGCCATCAGGAATTAGATCTAATCCTGAGTTTATCATGCCAACAATGAAATAAAAAATGAGTAAAATTTCTTTAATAGGGGCAGGTCAAATTGGAGGAACTTTAGCTCATTTAATAGGTTTAAAAGAACTAGTAGATGAAGTTGTTTTATTTGATGTTGCAAGTGGAGTAGCAAAGGGAAAAGGTTTAGATATAGCGCAATCCTCCTCGGTAGATGGATTTAATGTAAAATTTTCAGGAACAGATAACTATGAAGATATTAAAGGATCAGATGTTATTATAATTACAGCAGGTGTTCCTAGAAAACCTGGGATGAGCAGAGATGATTTATTAGGAATTAATTTAAAAATTATTAAACAAGTTGCAGAAGGAATAAAAACTAATGCGCCTAATGCTTTTGTAATTTGTATTACAAATCCATTGGATGTAATGGTAATGGCATTTCAAAAATATTCAGGACTTCCTGTTCATAAAGTTGTAGGGATGGCGGGTATATTGGATAGTTCAAGATTTAAACTATTCTTATCCGAGGAATTAAATGTGCCTGTTAAAGAAATTGATGCTATGGTAATGGGTGGGCATGGAGATACAATGGTACCTCTTCCACGATTTACTAAAGTGTCTGGTCAACCATTATTGGAGTTAGTGAAGGAAGGAAAGATTTCTGAAGAAAAATTAGAAAGCATTAATCAGCGAACTAGAGACGGTGGTGCAGAAATTGTAAAATATTTAGAAAAAGGATCAGCATTTTATGCACCTGCAGCATCCGGAGTTGAAATGGCTGAAGCATTTTTAAAAGATCAAAAAAAACTTTTACCATGTGCAGCATATTTACATGGAGAGTATGGAATTAATAATGTATATGCAGGCGTTCCCGTTATCATTGGAAATGAAGGTGTTGAAAAAATTGAGGAAATCGACCTTAATGAAAATGAAAAAACAGAGTTTAATAATTCAGTAGAAGCAGTAATTAAATTATGGGATGCGGCATCTAAAATAGACCCTGACTTAAACAAAGATTAAATGAATATCCACGAGCACCAAGCAAAAGAAATACTTAAAAAGTATGGCGCGGTTGTGCCTGAGGGTTTTTATGCTCTTAATGTAAATGAATTAATTGAAAAAGTAAAAAATCTCAAAACTAAGAAGTATGTATTAAAAGCCCAAATTCACGCAGGAGGTAGAGGAAAGGCTGGAGGAGTAATAATTGTTGATAATATTGCTCTTTTGGAAGAGGAAGCTAATAAATTGTTTGGAAAAACTTTGGTTACTCATCAAACTGGACCATCAGGAAGAGAGGTGAAAAGATTGTATGTTGAAGCTGCATCAGAAATAGAAAAAGAATTCTATCTGTCTTGTCTTGTTGATAGAGCTTCTGCAAAAATTGCATTTATTTCCAGTGATCAGGGTGGAATGAATATTGAGGAAGTTGCCATAAAATCACCAGAGAAAATAATCACTACGAAAGTAGATTTTAATGAAAGTATTTCAGAGGAAGACTGTGGCAAAATTATTAAAATTTTTGATTTAGATAACGATGCAAGTAAACAAGCAATCAATTTAATAAAATCAATCTACAAAATGTTCATTGATACAGATGCAAATTTGGTAGAGATAAATCCTCTTATTTTAACAAAAAAAAACAAAATTGTATGTTTAGATGCAAAGATGACTTTTGACGAAAATGCATTATTTAAACATCCAGAAATTCAAAAACTTAGAGATTTTAATGAAGAAGAAGAAACGGAAATTGAAGCAAGCAAACATGATCTAGCGTACATTAAACTGGATGGAAATATAGGATGCATGGTAAATGGTGCTGGATTAGCTATGGCTACAATGGATATTATAAAACTTTATGGAGAGGAACCTGCAAATTTTTTAGATGTTGGAGGTGGAGCATCTAAGGAAAAAGTTTCAGCCGCATTTAAAATTATTTTATCAGATAGAAATGTTAAAGGAATATTGATTAATATTTTTGGTGGTATTATGAGATGTGATGTACTCGCTCAAGGTGTTGTAGATGCAGCAAAAGAAATTAAAATTAAAGTACCTTTAGTAGTAAGATTAGCAGGAACAAACTTTGAAGAAGGAAAAAAGATATTAGAGAATTCTGGTTTAAAAATTATATCTGCAAACAACTTATCAGATGCTGCAAAAAAAGTTGTAGAGGCAATAAAATAATGTCAGTATTAATTGATAAAAATACAAAAGTAATTTGCCAAGGTTTTACAGGATCTCATGGCACTTTTCACTCTGAACAATCTATTAGATATGGAACAAACTTAGTTGGAGGAGTAACACCAAAAAAAGGTGGACAAACTCACTTAGAAAGACCAGTGTTTAACACAGTTAAAGAAGCAAAAGCTGCTACTGGTGCGGATGCAACAATGATATATGTACCTGCAAAGTTTGCTTCATCAGCCATCATTGAAGCTATCGATGCATCGATTGAATTAATTGTTTGTATAAGCGAAGGAATACCAATTCTAGATATGTTAAAAGTAAAAAAAAAATTACAAGACTCAAACTCAAGATTAATTGGCCCAAACTGTCCAGGAATAATTACACCTAATGAATGTAAAATTGGAATAATGCCTGGTAATATTCATAAAAAAGGTTCAGTAGGAATTGTATCAAGATCAGGAACACTTACCTATGAGGCAGTTGCTCAAACAACCGAAAACAACCTTGGCCAATCAACTTGCATAGGCATTGGTGGTGACCCAATTAATGGAACTAATTTCATTGATTGCCTTGATTTATTTTTAAATGATGACCAGACTGAGTCCATTTTAATGATTGGAGAAATAGGTGGAACTGCTGAGGAAGAAGCTGCGGAGTTTGTTAAAAATCACAAAATAAAAAAACCAATAGTCGGATTTATAGCAGGTGTAACTGCTCCTCCAGGAAGAAGAATGGGACATGCTGGAGCAATTATTTCAGGTGGCAAAGGAAGTGCCGAGGAAAAGATAAAAATTATGCAAGATTGTGGTATAACTGTTGCAAATTCTCCCTCTGACATTGGAAAAACGCTACTAAATAAATTGTCTAATTGATAACATTTTGTTTGTATAATATTTAAATAATAAATATGCCAGCTTCCAAAAATCTTGAATATAAAAAAACTTCATTTTTAAATAAATCAAACAATGCTTTTATTGAGCAAATGTATGTGAAGTTTATAAATAAAGATCCAAGCCTACCAAGAGGTTGGAAAGAATATTTTCTTGATATTGGGGAAGATTTAGACTCTGTAATTAAAGAAATAAAAGGCCCTTCGTGGAGTCCAAAAAAAGTAAAAATTAAAGAAAACTCAGATCTAAATAAAGAAGTCTCTACTCTTAATGTTAATCAAGCCGATACTGTAGCTGGCAATAGTAATTCAATCAGAGCAGTTTCACTTATTAGATCTTACAGACAAAGAGGTCATCTACTCTCTAAACTAGACCCGTTAGGAATAAGAGAAAGTGAATATTTAGATGAATTACATCCTGAAAATTATGGCTTTAATAAAGAAGATTACGATAAGCAAATTTACTTAGATGGTATTTTAAATAAAGAGTATTCAAACATAAAAGAAATTTTATCTATTCTTAGAAAAATTTATTGTGGTTCAATTGGATATGAATATATGCATATTTCAAATCCAACAGAAAGAAAATGGTTTAGAGATAGAGTGGAAAAAGATGAAAATGCATTAAAATTTACTGAAAATGGTAAAGGTGCAATATTAAATAAACTAATTCAAGCTGAGGGATTTGAAAAATTTCTACATACTAAATATGTTGGTTCTAAGAGATTTGGTTTAGATGGAGGTGAAAGTTTAATTCCAGGTTTAGAACAAATTATAAAAATAGGTGGACAGTCCAATATTAAAGAAGTTAAAATTGGAATGTCTCACAGAGGAAGACTAAATGTTTTAGCTAACGTTTTACAAAAATCTTATAAGAGAATATTCAATGAATTTGCCGGTGAAATAAATAATACTGATGAAGATAGTGCTGGGGATGTGAAATATCATTTGGGAGCTTCATCTGACAGAGAGTTTGATGGAAACTCTGTTCATGTGAGTTTAACAGATAATCCTTCACATTTAGAAGCTGTTAATCCAGTTGTCTTAGGCCAGACTAGAGCAAAACAATTTTTCCATAAAGATACTGAAAGAAATAAAGTGATTCCGATTTTAATACATGGTGATGCTGCCTTTGCCGGACAAGGTGTTGTTGCCGAATGTTTTGCAATGTCGGGTTTACCAGGACACAATACAGGAGGAACTATTCATATAATAGTTAATAATCAAATAGGATTTACTACAAGCCCAAGGTTTGCAAGATCTTCGCCTCACCCATCAGATATTGCGAAAATGGTTGATGCACCTATCATCCATGTTAATGGAGATGACCCAGAAGCTGTTGTTTATGGCTCAAGAATTGCAACTGAATTTAGATTAAAGTTTAATAGAGATGTAGTCATAGACTTAGTTTGTTACAGACGATTTGGACATAATGAGGGAGATGAGCCATCATTCACTCAACCATTGATGTATAAAAAAATTAGATCACATCAATCAACAGCAAACATATATGGATCTAAGCTTATTAATGAAAAATTAATATCTAAAGAGAGTTTAAATGATCAAATAAAAAAATTTAAAGACCTATTAGATGATCAATTTAAAACAGCTAAAGATTATAATCCTAAAATTGAATGGTTTGAAGGAGCATGGTCTAGCTATAAACCTAAAAAAGGAAAAGATAAAAGAGGCGTAACAGGAGCAGATAAAAAAATACTAAAAAATATTTCAGATAAAATAAACGTTGTTCCAGCAGAAATAAATATTCACAAAACTATTAACAAAATTTTACAAAGTAGAAAAAAATCAGTTGATGACGGTGTAAATATTGACTGGTCTACTGCTGAATCTTTAGCATTTGGTTCATTATTAGATGAGGGTTTTCCAGTTCGATTTGTAGGACAGGATTCTGGTAGAGGGACTTTTAGTCAGAGACATTCAGTTTTAAGAGATCAGATGGATAACTCTAGATATATTCCTTTAAACTACATATCAAAAAACCAAAAAAAATTTGAAATAGTAGATAGTTTTTTATCTGAACTTGCAGTTTTAGGATTTGAATATGGATATAGCTTAGTAGAACCAAATACTCTTACTCTTTGGGAAGCTCAATTTGGTGATTTTGCTAATGGTGCACAAGTTATAATTGATCAATTTATCTCTTCAGGTGAAAGAAAATGGCAAAGAGCATCAGGTTTAGTCATGTTATTACCTCATGGCTATGAAGGTCAAGGACCAGAACATTCTTCTGCTAGACTTGAAAGATTTCTACAACTGTGTGCAAATGATAATCTTCAAGTTATGAATTGTACAACACCAGCAAATTATTTTCATGCTTTACGAAGACAAATACATCGTGATTTTAGAAAACCACTTGTAATCATGACACCTAAATCTTTGTTAAGAAATAAGTTTTGTATATCAACCATTGATGATTTTAGTAAGCAAACATCATTTCATCGAATAATGTGGGATCATGCATTAAGTGATCAATCTAAAAATTTTATTAAATTAAAAAAATCTAGTGAAATTAAAAAAGTTATAATCTGTTCAGGAAAAGTATACTTTGATCTTTTGATTGCTAGAGAAAAGTTAAAAAGAGATGATGTGATAATGTTTCGAATTGAGCAACTTTATCCTTTTCCAGCGAAGAGTTTAGTAAAAGAACTCAAACCTTATGCTAAAAATGCTAATTTTTATTGGTGTCAGGAAGAGCCAAAAAATATGGGTGCATGGTTTTCAGTGAGAGATTATATACAATGGACTTTAGATACCATTAAAGCTAAAAATAATGAAGTTTCTTATATTGGAAGAAGTCCTGATGCATCACCAGCCACTGGATATGCTAAAAGACACCAACTTGAGCAACAAGAAATTATAAATGAAGTATTCGATTAATGAGTGAAAAAATTTTAGTTCCTACGTTAGGTGAAAGTATAACAGAAGCAACAGTTTCTAAATGGTTGAAAAGAGAAGGTGAAACAGTTGAGGCTGATGAGGCAATAGTTGAACTGGAAACTGATAAAGTAAATTTAGAAGTTCCTGCCCCAATTAGTGGAACATTATCGGAAATTAGTTTTAAAGATGGAGACACAGTCGAAGTAGGAGCGGTTTTAGGCTCAATTTCTGAAGGGAATGAAGAAATAAAAAAAGTAGCTGAAACTAAAAAACAAACTGAAAAAAATGAAGAGAAAGAAGACATAGATCAGAAAAGTAACGTAATTAATTTAGAAATAGAAAAAAAAACTCAAACTGAGCTTGAGGAACCACTAGTATTAACTGAAGAAAATTCAATGGAGCTAAAAGAAGAACAACCGTTACTTTTGACTGAAGAAGTTAAAACTGAAGAGATTACACAACAGCCAATTATTCTTTCACCTGCAGTAAGAAAAATGGTTGCAGAAAAAAATATCAATTTAGATAATGTAAAGGGAACAGGAAAAGCAGGAAGAATTTTAAAAGGCGATCTAATTAGTATGATGGGCGCCAACCCAGAACCTAACCAGAGAAGAATTAAATACGGTGAAGAAGAAAGAATTAAAATGACACGTTTAAGACAAACGATTGCTAAAAGATTAAAACAAGCTCAAGAAAACGCAGCAATGTTAACTACTTTTAATGAGGTAGATATGTCTGGGATTATGGCGATGAGAAAAGATAACCAAGAAGATTTCAAAAGTAGATATGGAATAAAGTTGGGTCTAATGTCGTTTTTTGTAAAAGCTTGTGTTGTTGGACTAAAATTGTTTCCAGCAATAAATGCTGAGATTGAAGATCAGGATATAATTTATAAAAATTATTATAATATTAGTTTTGCTGTTGGAACTGAAAAAGGTTTAGTAGTTCCAGTTCTAAGAAATGCAGATGAGATGTCATTTGCCGAAATAGAAAAAGAAATTAAAAAATTATCAGAAAAAGCAAACGAGGGTAACCTAACAATTGATGACTTGCAGGGAGGCACATTTACTATTAGTAATGGAGGTGTTTATGGCTCAATGCTTTCAACACCAATATTAAATCCGCCTCAATCAGGCGTATTAGGCATGCATAATATTGTTGAAAGACCAATAAATGATAATGGTGAGATAAAAATAAAACCAATAATGTATTTGGCTTTATCATATGATCATAGAATTATTGATGGAAAAGAATCTGTGTCATTCTTAAAAACTGTGAAAGAAAATTTAGAAGACCCTAGAAGATTATTTTTAAATATATAATGGCTGAAAAATTTGATGTTACTGTTATTGGAGGCGGACCAGCAGGATATGTCTGTGCAATTAGATTATCACAATTAGGATTAAAAACTGCATGTGTAGAGTCCAGAGGATCTTTGGGAGGCACTTGTCTTAATATAGGATGTATTCCATCTAAAAGCCTTTTAAATATGTCAGAAAGTTTTCATAAAGCCAAAAACTTTTCAAACATTGGTATTGAAACTGGAGAAATTAAGCTAAATCTGCAAAAAATGATGAGTAATAAAGATAGCTCAGTTGCAACACTCACAAAAGGAGTGGAGTTTTTATTTAAAAAAAACAAAGTTACTTACATTAAAGGAGTGGGATCTTTTAATGAAAAAAATGAAATATTAGTCAAAAATGATAAATCAGAAATAAAAATTAAAACTGATAAAACTATAATAAGCACAGGATCAGAGCCCTTATCCCTTCCAGGAATAGATTTTGATGAAAAAAAAATTCTTTCATCTACAGGAGTTTTAAGTATTTCTAAACTTCCAAAAAAAATGGTTGTTGTTGGAGGTGGGTATATTGGACTGGAAATGGGTTCTGTTTGGTCAAGATTAGGAACGGAGGTTCATGTCATTGAATATTTAGATCACATCACCCCAGGACTTGATAAAGAAATTTCAAATGAATTTATGAAAATACTTAAAAAACAAAATATTAAATTTGAATTAAATACAAAAGTTGAAAAAATTACTAAAAATGATCAAGGAGTAATAATAGAAACCTCTAATAAAGAATCAAAAAACAATATTGAAGCCGACGTAGTTTTAATTTCTGTTGGAAGAAAACCGTATACAGATAAATTAAATTTAGAAAAAATAGGTATAAATCGTGATCAAAAAGGAAAAATTATAGTTAATAAAAATTTTGAGACTAATGTTAAAAATATTTATGCAATAGGCGATGTTATAGATGGACCCATGTTGGCTCATAAAGCTGAGGAGGAAGGAATAGCTGTAGCAGAGCTAATTGCTGGACAGTCAGGTCATGTAAATTATGATATAATACCAGGTGTAATTTATACTTCACCAGAGGTAGCCTATGTTGGTAAAAACGAAGAAGAATTAAAAGAAAAAAAAATAAACTACAAAGTAGGCAAATTCCCTTTTATGGCAAACTCAAGAGCCAAAGCAATAAATGAACCAGAGGGATTCGTTAAAATATTAGCTGAAAGTACAACAGATAGAGTGTTGGGAGTACATATAATCGGACCTCATGCTGGAGAAATGATTGCAGAAATGTCTGTTGCAATGGAATTTGGTGCTAGTTCCGAGGATATTGCAAGAACATGTCACGCTCACCCTACTTTTTCAGAAGCAATAAAAGAAGCTGCATTATCTGTAGATAAAAGACAAATTCACTCTTAATATATTTCATAATTTATTTATGAAATATCCTGTTTTAATACCCAATATATTCAATTTCCCTTTTACATATGAAAGCGACATAGAACTTAAAGTTGGAGACTATGTTTATGTACCATTTGGAAAATCAAAAATAACAGGAGTAGTTTGGGATACATTTGAAAAAACAAACAACAAAAATTTTCAGATAAAAAAAATCATTAAAAAAATAGAAATTAAACCGCTTAAAAAAGAAACAATAACTTTTTTGAATTGGTTTTCGGAATATAACTTAGTGCCAAAAGGAATGTGTTTAAAATTACATTTACTTAGTGGAGAAGCAATTACTAATTATGAAGATGAAAATTATTTATCCTATAATAAACAAAATTTTGTAAATAAGTTTACTCTGTCTTCAGATCAAAGAAAAACTTTTGATGAAATATCAAAAAAAAATAATAAATTTAGAGTCCATCTTCTACAAGGAACTACAGGATCAGGAAAAACGATCATCTATTTTAAGCACATAAAACAATTATTAGAAAAAGGGTTTCAAGCAATGATTCTGCTGCCTGAAATTGGCTTAACTGCAGAATTTGAAAACAAATTTGAAGAATTTTTTGGTTTTAGTGCTGCAGTATGGCACTCTGGAGTAACACCTAAAAAAAAGAAAATAATCTGGAGTGGAATATCATCAGGAAAAATTAATGTAATAATTGGAGCTCGTTCATCATTATTTCTGCCATTTAAAAACCTTGGAATTATAATTGTAGATGAAGAACACGATCAATCATTCAAACAAGACGAAGGTATAATTTACAATGCAAGAGATATGGCAATAGCTAGAGCTAATTTTGAAAATATACCTATTAATCTTGTTACTGCTGTACCCTCGATAGAAACATATGCAAATATTAAGAAAAAAAAGTATTCTGTATCACGTTTAACTAAAAGATATAAAAATGCAAATTTACCTTCATATGAAGTAATAGACTTAAATAAAAATAAATTAGATAAACAATCGTGGATTGCTGGTGAAACCTTAGAAAAAGTAAATAATCATTTAAAAAAAAATGACCAAGTATTATTTTTTATTAATAGACGGGGTTTCGCTCCATACGCTCTTTGTAAAAAATGTTTAAATGTTTATTCCTGTCCAAATTGTTCTATAAACTTAGTATATCATAAACATAAAAATAGATTACTTTGTCATTATTGTGGTTTTCAATCTCCATTAAGTAGAAATTGCAAGAAAGGTGAGACATGTGATTTTATTTTTAGTGGGCCTGGTGTTGAGAGAATTTCAGAAGAGGTTAAGCTTAAATTTCCAAATAAGAAAATATCGATTTTTTCAAGTGATACTATGAATAAAAAATCTTCTAAAAATAAATTAGAAGATATAATTAAAGGAAAAATTGATATACTTATTGGAACCCAATTAATTTCTAAAGGTTTTCATTTTCCGAAATTAAACTGTATTATTATTTTAGATATCGATCTTAATTCAAATGGACATGATTTAAGAACCGCAGAAAAAAACTTACAACTTTATCACCAATTATCTGGAAGGGCAGGTAGAGCTGGCAAACCTGCCACAGTATATTTTCAAACATATAACTCAAACCAAACTATTATTAATCAAATAACAAATCCTGATCCTTTTATTTTTTTAGAAAATGAGTTGAAATTAAGAGAAAAAAACAATTTACCACCTTATGAAAGATTCGTCTCATTAATACTCACTTCCTCAAATGAAAAAAATTTAGAAAAAGAAACCATGAATTTTAAAAAAATGTTATCCCAGTCCTTAAATGATAAAATTTTGGGACCTGTTAATGCACCTATATATCGAATAAGGCGAAAATATAGACAGAGACTTTTGATAAGGTCTAAAAAGGGCTCTAATATTCAAAAAAGACTCAGTGAAATCTTGATTACATATAAATTACCTAAAGAAATAAAACTAACAGTTGATGTTGATCCAATAACCTTCAATTAATTGACAAATTTTATGATAATTAGTCAATCTGATACTTGAAGACACTAAACTCATATGCTACTTAATCCAAAAAATCTTCTAAATTAAAGAGTCAAAATTGAGCAATAATAACAGTTTTTCAGTAACTACAGCAGGCAGATATTCTCTGGCACTATACGAATTAGCAAAAGAAAGCAATTCAATAGATGTAGTTGAAGAACAATCAATGTCTTTACTGAAATTAATAGATGAGAGCAAAGATTTTAGTTCATTAATTAAAGATCCAACTAATTCTGTAAATGAACTTCAGGATGTCATAAGTAAAATTGCTGATGACTATAAATTAAACTCTTTATTATCAAAATTTCTTGGTTTTCTAATATCCAAAAGAAGATTCTTTTATGTAAAATCAATTCTTCAAGATTTTATTGACACTTGTTCAAAAAAAAGAGGAGAAGTGAAAGCTGAACTAATCTCTTCTAAAGAATTATCAGGAGAACAAGTAAGTAAAATAAAAGATGAATTATCTCAAAATTTTAATGCGAAAATAAAATTAGACTATAAATACGATAAAAGTTTAATTGGAGGTTTAGTAATACAAGTTGGAAGTATTATGGTGGACACCTCTATTAAAAATAAATTACAACAAATCGAAAATACAATGATAGAGGCTTAAATGGAAATAAATCCTTCAGAAGTTACAAAAATATTAAAAGAACAAATTAAAAAGTTTGGAGATAAAGCTGAGGTTACAGAGGTTGGTCAAGTTTTATCAGTAGGAGATGGTATCGCAAGAATTTATGGTTTAGACAATGTTCAAGCTGGAGAAATGGTAGAATTCTCTGACGGCTCAAAAGGAATGGCATTAAACCTAGAGAGTGAAAATGTAGGTGTTGTAATTTTTGGTGATGATAGAGCAGTTAAAGAAGGTGATACTGTAAAAAGAACTGGTGCAATAGTTGATACACCCGTTGGAAAAGAATTACTTGGTAGAGTAGTTGATGGTTTAGGAAACCCAATTGATGGAAAAGGTACACTAGATAAAAGTTTAAAAAGAAGTAGGGTTGAAGTCAAAGCGCCTGGCATAATTCCACGTAAATCTGTTAGTGAACCAATGCAGACTGGTCTCAAATCAATTGATAGTCTAGTTCCAATTGGAAGAGGACAAAGAGAATTAATTATTGGTGATAGACAAACTGGCAAAACAGCAGTCGCCATTGATGCTATCATTAACCAAAAAAAAATTAATGAGTCTGGGGATGAAAAGAAAAAATTATATTGTATTTATGTAGCTGTAGGCCAAAAGAGATCTACTGTTAGACAGATTGAAAAAACATTAGAAGAAGCTGGCGCTATGGAATATACAACAATAGTAGCTGCAACAGCATCAGATGCAGCGCCTCTGCAATTTTTAGCTCCTTACACTGGATGCACTATGGGTGAGTATTTTAGAGATAATGGGATGCATGCCTTGATTATTTATGATGATTTATCAAAACAAGCTGTTGCATATAGACAAATGTCACTTCTTTTAAGAAGACCTCCTGGAAGAGAAGCGTATCCTGGAGATGTATTTTATTTACATAGTAGATTACTAGAAAGAGCTGCAAAACTAAGTGATGAGCATGGTGGGGGATCACTAACCGCTCTTCCAATTATAGAAACTCAAGGTGGAGATGTTTCTGCATTCATACCAACAAATGTTATTTCAATTACTGATGGTCAAATATTTCTTGAAACAGAACTTTTTAACCAAGGTATAAGACCTGCCATAAATGTTGGATTATCTGTGTCAAGAGTTGGATCATCTGCTCAAACTAAAGCGATGAAGAAAGTTTCAGGTTCCATGAAATTAGAACTTGCACAATATCGAGAAATGGCTGCGTTTGCACAATTTGGCTCAGACCTCGATGCATCTACTCAGAAATTACTTAACAGAGGATCAAAATTAACTGAACTTTTAAAGCAAAATCAATATTCTCCTATGACAGTTGCAGAACAAGTCATTTCTGTTTTTTGTGGAGTTAGAGGACATCTTGATGATATTGAGCAAAAAGATATTTCAAGTTTTGAGAATAAAATTATAGAAAAATGTAAAGCTGAAAAGCCAGAGATCATTGATTCGATCACAGCTTCAGGAAAACTTGAAGATGATAAAGAAAAAGAATTAAATGAAATTATTCTACAACTTAAGAAAGATTTTAACTCATAAAAAATAATGGCTAGTTTAGACGATCTAAAAAAAAGAATATCAAGCGTTAAGTCTACCCAAAAGATTACTAAGGCAATGAAAATGGTAGCTGCTGCAAAGCTACGAAGAGCCCAGGAGAGTGCTGAGAAAGGCAGACCTTATTCCGATAAAATGAATAATATTATTTTAAACTTATCAAATGGCATTTCAGACATTGAAAATGCCCCAAAACTTTTATCTGGTTCTGGAGAAGACAAAGTACATTTGTGTGTTGTCATGACATCAGACAGAGGTCTTTGTGGAGGTTTTAATACAAATATTATTAAAAAAGCTAAACTATATTTTCAAAAAATTTTAGATGAAGGAAAAACACTAAAAATTATTACAGTTGGAACTAAAGGTTATGACCAATTAAAACGTCTTTATGGTGATAATATTATTGAAAAAATATCTTTTAAAGATTCAAAAAATGTAAATTATTTTGATGCAGATAAAGTAGGTAAGATAGTAATAGAAAAATTTGAAAAAAAAGAATTTGATGTATGTGCAATTTTTTACAACCAATTTAAGAATGTAATTACTCAAATACCACAAGAACAACAAATTATTCCTTTAAAAGCATCTGAAAATGAGGAAAATTCATCAGAAGATAACTATGAATTTGAGCCTGAAGAAGATGAAATATTGAGCAACTTATTGCCTAAAAATATTTCAACTCAGATTTTTAAAGCGATGTTAGAGAATTCAGCTAGCGAGCAAGGTTCAAG
The DNA here is from genome assembly GCA_902596915.1 of uncultured Pelagibacteraceae bacterium. GTDB lineage: Bacteria > Pseudomonadota > Alphaproteobacteria > Pelagibacterales > Pelagibacteraceae > Pelagibacter. The sequence goes on from CACJVQ010000010.1 coordinate 16,772, forward strand.
AATGAGTGCAATGGATAATGCAACCAGAAACGCAGGTGAAATGGTTGACAAACTTACTATTGAGTATAATAGAAGTCGTCAGGCAGCAATTACTAAAGAGTTAATAGAAATAATTTCAGGAGCAGAAAGTTTATAATTATGAGAAAAGGACAAATAACACAGATTATTGGGGCGGTAGTAGACGTAAAATTTGATGGAGAACTACCAGAAATTTTAACTGCACTAGAGTGCGATAACGGTGGAAATAGATTAGTATTAGAAGTTGCACAACATTTGGGGGAATCAAGTGTTAGAACAATTGCAATGGATGCAACAGAGGGTCTTAAAAGAGGAGACGAGGTAACAGATACAGCTGCTCCAATTAAAGTCCCAGTAGGACCAGAGACACTTGGAAGAATAATAAATGTAATAGGTGAGCCTATTGATGAACGAGGAGAAGTTAAAAGTTCAGATAACTGGCCAATTCATAGAGCCGCACCTGAATTTAATGATCAATCAACAGAAACTGAAATACTTGTAACAGGAATAAAAGTTATTGATCTTTTAGCTCCCTATGCAAAAGGTGGTAAAATCGGTTTATTTGGTGGAGCCGGAGTTGGTAAAACTGTTTTAATTATGGAATTGATTAACAACGTTGCAAAAGCTCATGGTGGATTTTCAGTTTTTGCGGGAGTGGGAGAAAGAACTAGAGAGGGAAATGATCTTTACCATGAAATGATAGACTCTGGTGTTATTAAAACTGATGGTGAAGGTTCTAAAGCAGCATTAGTTTATGGACAAATGAATGAGCCCCCAGGAGCGAGAGCTCGAGTAGCCTTAACTGGATTAACTGTCGCTGAGTATTTTAGAGATCAAGAAGGTCAAGACGTACTATTCTTTGTTGATAACATATTTAGATTTACACAAGCGGGATCTGAGGTTTCAGCATTATTAGGCCGAATACCTTCGGCTGTCGGATATCAACCAACATTAGCAACAGATATGGGTAACCTACAGGAAAGAATTACTACAACGAACAAAGGTTCAATTACATCTGTTCAGGCAATTTATGTACCTGCAGACGACTTGACTGATCCTGCACCTGCAACTTCATTTGCACACTTAGATGCAACAACTGTACTTTCTAGACAAATTGCTGAAATAGGAATTTATCCAGCCGTTGACCCTTTAGACTCAACTTCAAGAATTCTGGATCCTAGAATAGTTGGAGATGAACATTATAGAGTAGCGAGAGAAGTGCAAAAAGTTCTACAAACGTACAAATCTTTACAAGACATAATCGCGATTTTGGGAATGGATGAGTTATCTGAGGAAGACAAGTTAGTTGTTGCTAGAGCTAGAAAAATACAAAGATTTCTTTCTCAACCTTTCTTTGTTGCCGAAGTATTTACTGGTTCGCCAGGGAAACTTGTTGACTTAGAGTCAACGATCAAAGGCTTCGATGCTATTTGTAAAGGTGAATATGACCATTTACCAGAAGCTGCATTTTATATGGTTGGTACTATTGAAGAAGCTATCCAAAAAGCTGAGAGTTTAGCTAACGAAGCAGCAGCATAATGAGTGAAGAATATTCTGTAGAAATAGTAAATCCTGAAAAATCATTTCTGTCAAAAGATGATGTGACTGAAGTAGTTGTTCCCGCATTCGAAGGTGAAATAGGAATTTTAAGAGACCATATCTCTATTATTTCTTTTTTAAAACCAGGAATAATTAAAATATTCTCAAAGTCTGGTGAAGAAAGCTTTTACGTAAACGATGGAATAATTGAATTTAAAAATAATAATCTTTCTATACTTACAAGTCTTATTTTAAATTTAAAAGACATTGATAAAGAAAAAATTTCGGAAATTCAAAAATCTGCTGAAGAAGAACTGAATAAATCTGAAATTAATGACCAAGAAAAATATTTGCTTGATCAAAAACTTGAAGTACTTAAATCAATTAATTAAAATTTTTTTAACCTCTTCTTGAATTTTCTCATATACATGGAGTTTAAATTTTACTACAAGTTTAGTAATTTCATCTGGATCCACCCACTTCCATTCTAGAAACTCTGGATGTTTTGTTTTAATATTAATTTCTTTTTCATCACCATCAAATCTCATTATATACCATTGTTGTTTTTGACCTTTAAATTTACCTTTCCAAATAATTCCTAATAATTCATTTGGCAAATAGTAAGTTAGCAAGCCATCAATTTTTTTAATCAAACTTACTGATTTAATGCTAGTTTCCTCTTCTAATTCTCTAATTGCAGCTTCATATAAGTCTTCACCTTTATCAACTCCACCTTGGGGCATTTGCCAAAATTTTTTTTTATTATCTATTCTTTTTGCAACAAAAATTTTGTTTTCTTTATTTAAAACGACTATCCCAACACCACTTCTAAGTGGTAAATTTTTGTATTTTTCCCTCATTTTAGCTGTTTAAAAGCTTTAGGGCGAATTGAAGTTGATTATCTGTATCAGTATTAAACCTAAAATCATCAGATCCTTCAGATATCTCAATATCAGGCGAAACACCAATTTCTGAAATAGATTTTCCAGATGGAAGATAATATTTAGATACAGTTAATCTAATTGCACCTTTATTTTTTAGTGGAATAATTGATTGTACGGAACCTTTGCCATAACTATTTTCACCAATTATTATTGCTCTTTTATGGTCTTTAAGAGCGCCTGCTACTATTTCAGATGCTGAAGCTGAACCATAATTTATTAAAACAACAATTGTATCTCCATCCAATATATCACCTTTTCTTGCAAAGAATTTTCTACTTTCATATTTTCTCTTACTTTTAGTTGAAACAATTTCACCACTATCTATAAAAAAGTCTGTAATTTTAATTGCTTGAGAAAGTAGCCCCCCAGGATTGTTTCTTAAGTCTAAAATATAATTTTTAACATTTTTATTTTTTCTAAACTCTTTAATTTTATCACTAATTTGACTACTACTATTTTCATTAAATGAAGTAAGTCTTAAATAACCAGTTTGATTATCTAATATTTCAGATTTTACAGACGAAACTTTAATTTTTTCTCTTGTAATATTAAAAACTAGTGCTTTTCGTTCACCTCTTCTTCTAACTGTAATTTCAATATCAGATCCAACAGGACCTCTCATTATATCTACTGCTTCACTTAAAGATTTACCCTGAACTTGCATGTCATTAATTTTTACTATGTAATCTCCAGCCTTAACCCCTGCTTCAGCTGCAGGTGAGTCATCCATAGGTGTAATTACCTTAATGACACCTGCTTCCATACTTACTTCTATTCCCAGTCCACCAAACTCTCCACTCGTTTCTGTTTGCATGCTCTGATACGAATCTGGCGTCATATATGCAGAATAAGGATCCAAGGATTGTAAAACACCATTTATAGCAGCATCCATAGCCTCACTTTGATTTACCTCATCAACAAATTCTTTATTTATTTTATCTAGAACTTCTGAAAAAACATCTATTTTTTTATATATATCGTTCTCTTCTGATGAACTAACAAAGTTTGTTAGAAAAAAAAAAATAAATAATGAAAAAAGAAAAGCTTTAAATTTATTCATCATATAATTACCTTCTCTTTAGGGATTAATTCAGACCATATTTTCTCTAATTCATAAAATTTTCTCTTCTCAGGATTAAAAATATGTATGATAAGATCTATTCCATCTACAAGTTTCCAGTCATTACTTTCCTTACCTTCAATTTTACAATTATTTACACCGTTTTTTTTCAAGTATTCGTATACTTGTTCTGATAGGGCTTGGATGTGTCTTGATGAAGTTCCACTAGCGATAATCATTTGATCCGCCATTGATGATTTTCCGTCTAAATCTATTGAAACAATATCCAACGCTTTATTCGCATCTAAAAGATTGATCACATCTTTATGAAGGGAAGAGATTTTGTCCATTAATTAAAAAAAGAATATCAAATTTTTCTTAATTTAGAAGATGAAATATTGACCTTATTAAATTTAACAAATCTTATGCTTTTCTTATTGTATTTTTTAAAGCTTACAGAACTTAATGATTTTGCCTTATATCTGTCTCTATCAAATACAAGTATATTACACATAGATGGTATTGAATCAGAATTTTTCCATTTATGAAAATTGATTAAACTGTCTGCTCCCATTATAAAGTAAATATCAGTATTTTTATTTTTTCTTTTAATATTTTTGATTAAATCAATTGTTCTATTTGATTTAATTTTATTTTCAAAATATTTAACTTTTATAAATAGATTATTTTGAGCAATTTTTTTTGCATACTTTATTCTTTTATCTAAACTTAAACTACTTTTATTTTTAAATGGATTTTTTTTGGTTACAGCCCAAATAATTCTATCAATACCAAATCTTTTTTTTGCCTCTTTAGAGATGCTTAAATGACCTCTATGAGCAGGATCAAAAGTGCCACCAAGAATACCAATTTTTTTTTTATTTTCTTGTTTGTCCAGAGCCATATATCTCATATTTGTAACTAACAAGCTGGTTTAGTCCTACAGGACCTCTTGGTGGAAGTTTATTTGTTGATATTCCAACTTCTCCACCAAAACCAAATTCACCTCCATCAGCATATTGAGTCGAAGAATTGTGGATAGCAATTGAACTTTTAATGTTTTTTATAAAAAATTTTGCAGAAATTTTATTATTTGTAATTATCGCATCTGTATGCATTGTTCCATACTTATTGATATGATTAACTGCATCAGTAATACTATCAACTAATTTTACAGAAATCTTTGCAGATAGATGTTCCTTAGACCAGGTTTTATTATTCGCTAATTTTGTATTTCCATTAAACAATTTATGAATTTTTTTGTCTGCATAAATAGAACAACCTCTTTTAGTTAGTTCGTTTAGTATTTCGTTTACATTTTTCGATTTACTTTTATGTATTAATAGTGTCTCGGTAGCTCCGCAAATACTAGTATTACGCATTTTTGCATTAATTAAAATTTTTTTTGCCATCTTTAGATTTGCATCTTTATCAATATATGTATGACACATTCCTTCAAGGTGACCTATTACGGGTACAGAAGATAAATTTTGTACTTTTTTTACAAGATTTTTTCCACCTCGAGGAATAATAACATCTATATATTTTGACATTTTTGAAAGCATATAGTCGACTAGTTTTCTATTTTTATTTTCAACAAATTGTACGAAATTTTTATTTATTCTATTTTTTTCTAAAGATTTTCTAAAAAGATTAGCCAAGATTTTATTGCTAAAATAAGCCTCAGACCCCCCTCTTAAAATTACACAGTTTCCTGATTTAAAACAAAGTGTAGATACGTCTGAAGTAACATTTGGCCTACTCTCGTAAATTACCCCAATTATGCCAATTGGAATTGATACTTTCTTTATTTTTAAGCCATTTGGTCTTTTCCATGTTTCAAGATCAACATCTATCGGATCTTTGAATTTTGCAATAGTTTTGATTGACTTAACAATTGAACTTATCTTGTCATTATTAAGAGCTAGTCTTTTAATTAAGTTTTCTTTAAGCTTTTTTGATTTAGCAATTTTAATATCTTTTTCATTTTCGATTAATATTTTATTTTGGTTCTTTAAAATAAGATTGATGTAATCATTTAGTACTTGATTTTTTTTTTTATTATTTATTTTATTTTGAAATGCAATTTTTGCATTCTCACCAATTTTTTCTAAAATAATATTCATTTAACTAATACCATATCATCTTTATGAATAACTTCTGATTTTGAAACATAGCCTAAAATATCATTTATTTTATTTGAGTGCTTACCTTTAATTTTCAAAATTTCTTCAGAAGAGAAACTACTTAATCCTCTAGCAAATTCAGTCATATTATTATTTAGGATTTTTATATGATCACCCTTTCTAAAACTACCATGAACATCTTTTATTCCTGCAGCTAGTAGACTTTTTCCATTATTCAAAGCTGTTAATGCACCTTCATCAATAATTATTTTTCCCTTTGGAGAGACTGAGCTTATTATCCACTTTTTTCTAGCATCCAATTTTGAAATTTTAGGCAAAAACCAAGTACATATGTTTTTAGTTAAAATTTTCTGAATTGGTCTGTTTATTAAGCCATTAGCAATTGCCATATGGCACCCTGAGAATTGACAAATTTTAGCAGCATCAATTTTAGTTTTCATTCCACCAGATCCAAATTCTCCAGTTTTATTTGTTGCTAACCTTTCTACATTTTGGTCAATATTTTTAATTTCACGAATTAACTTAGCTTTTTTATCTAATTTTGGATCTTTAGAGTAAAGACCATTTACATCAGATAACAAAATTAAACAATCTGCACTTGATATTTGTGCAACCCTAGATGCTAGTCTGTCATTGTCACCATACTTAATTTCAGAAGTAGCTATACTATCATTTTCATTTACTATTGGAATAAAGCCAAGGCTAAATAAATTTTCAAAAGTTCTTTTTGCATTAATAGCTCTTCTTCTTTTTTCAGTATCTTCAAGTGTTAACAAAATTTGTGATAGGTTGATTTTAGACTTATTAAAAGTTTTTTTAAAAAGATTCATTAACTCAATTTGACCAATTGAGGCTACTGCTTGACTTTTATCAAGTTTTAATTTTTTTTTACTTAATTTTAATTTTTTACATCCTAAGGCAATTGCACCCGAACTAACTAAAATTATATTTTTTTTTAATTTTTGTAGATGCTGTATATCCTTTGCAAATTCAGTTAACCATTTTTCTCTAATAATTTTTTTGTCATTAATTAATAAAGATGATCCAATTTTAATAACAACTGTCTTTGAGTCTTTAAGATACATAATTAAGCAACTTTGATTTAATATCAGAAACAGATTTTTTATCGAGTGTTGATGTTGTAAAAGTAGATTTCTTGGTGATTTTTTCAAAATCTTTAATCTTTTCTTTTATTTTATCCTCCTCAATTAAGTCTATTTTGTTAAACACTATTATTTCCTGCTTCTTTAATAGCTCAGAGCTATATTTGCCCATCTCATCTCTTACTTGAAGATATGAATTGATTAAATCATTTTCTGATATATCAATTAGATGCAAAAGTGCTTTACATCTTTCGATATGTTTTAAAAATTTAATTCCTAACCCCGTTCCTTGATGTGCTCCTTCAATTAATCCTGGAATATCTGCTAAAGTTATCTCTTTATCATCGTACATTGCGACACCAAGATTAGGATTTAAAGTGGTAAATTTATAATTTGCTATTTTAGGAGTTGCGCTTGTTAAAGATGCTAATAAACTTGATTTTCCTGCATTAGGCAAACCTATAATTCCAATATCTGCAATTGTCTTAAGTTGTAGATATATCCAGAACTCTTCACCAACAGCACCTTTGGTAAATTTTTTTGGAGCCCTGTTAGTTGATGATTTAAACCTTGTATTACCAAAACCTCCTTTGCCACCAATAGCTGCAACAAATTTTTCATTTTCTTCCTTAAAATCATATATCAGGGTTTTGTTATCTTCTTCAAATACTTGTGTTCCAACTGGTACTTTCAAATGTAAATCTTCTCCTCCTCTTCCTGTTTTATTTTTTCCACTTCCATCTCTACCTCGCTCAGCTTTAAAATGCTGTTGATATCTAAAATCAATCAGTGTATTTAAATTCCTCTCTGAGACGAGCATAACAGAGCCACCTTTTCCTCCATCACCTCCATCAGGTCCTCCAAATTCAATAAATTTTTCTCTTCTAAAACTAGGAGAACCAGATCCACCGTCTCCAGCTTTTACATATATCTTAACTTGATCGAGAAATTTCATTATTTTACAGAAATGATTAGCTGTTTGCTAATTAGGTTTTACTGATACGTAAGTTCTGTCTGATTTGCTTTTTTTAAAAACAACTTTTCCTTTAACTACAGAAAAAATTGAATGGTCTTTACCCATTCCAACATTTTCTCCAGGAAAAATTTTAGTGCCTCTTTGTCTGACAATAATATTTCCAGGTATTACTAATTCACCACCATACTTTTTCACACCCAGTCTTCGGCCTGCACTATCTCTTCCGTTCCTTGATGATCCACCTGCTTTTTTTGTTGCCATAAATTACCTATTTATTTTGAAGCTCCAGTTTTTTCTTCTTTGGCCTCTTTAACCACAACTTCACTTTTTTTCATCTTTTCAGCTTCAGATAAAACTTTACCATCTTTTGAAAAAATTTTGTTAATTCTTATAAGCGAAAACTGTTGTCTGTGTCCGTTCTTACGTCTCGAATTTTTTCTTCTTCTTTTTTTGAAAATTAGAACTGTTCTTTCTTTACCATTTTTTAATAATTCAGCTTCCACTTTTGCGCCACTTACAGTTGGCTCACCTAACTCAATACTTTTGTCATCACCGTAAGCTAAAATTTCTTTAAATTCCACTTTGGTTTCTGGATTTGAATCAGCTAATTTTTCTACTTTAAGTATTTCACCAGCTGATACTTTGTACTGTTTTCCACCTGTTTGTATAACTGCGTATGACATTAATAATCCTAGTTTTTAATATTCAGCAATATAGTCAGGGCCTTATTTTAGTCAAGCTGAATAAGCTAGAAATTATCCTTTAAATCTCTCAATTTTGAAAAGTTTTCAAGGTTTTTTGATCTTAAAAAAATATTGGTTTGTAGTTCTTCTTTAAGAGTGGAGGGTATAGTTGGTCTTCCTTTGGCTATCTGATTTTTTACTGATTCAATTTTAGAAATTAGTCTTTTGTTATCTGAGTCATACTTTAAACAAAAATCTGAATTTTTTAATGTATATTCATGTCCACAATAAATTTCTGTATTTAACGGTAAACTCTTTATTAATTGTAAGGAATTAAACATTTCTTCATGAGTGCCCTCAAATACTCTTCCGCAACCCAATGAAAACAATGTATCTCCTGAAAATAACGCATTTTCTTTGAAAAAATAAAAACATACATGACCTAAAGTATGTCCTGGAATATGAAAAACTTTGGCTTCGAATATACCATCTTTCCAAATTTCATCATTTTTTACTAATATATCTATTTCAGGTATTCTATGTTTATCCTGATCAAAACCAATAACTTTGGCATTATATAATTTTTTAAGCTCTTTATTACCTCCTACGTGATCATAATGATGGTGAGTATTCATTATAAATTTTAATTTTAAGTTGAGAGTGTCAAGTTTATTGATAACTGGCTTTGCTTCACTTGGATCTATCACAACCGCGCACCTCTTGATTTCATCAATTAATAAATACGAAAAATTATCTTCTAAACATTTTATAATTTCTATTTTCATTTTATTTCTCCAGTAAAAAAATTCCTAATTCTGATATTAGATTTTTATATTTTAAATTTGAAGCCGTAATTTTTGAGGTTTTTTGTCCGTTTAAAGAAATTGTTTTAAAAATATTTATTCCTTTATTATTACAAAAATTATAAAAGTCTTGAATTGTACACATATGTAAATTTGGAGTATTGTACCATTCATAAGGCAAATTCTTAGTAATTGGCATTTCTCCTTTAAAAAGTAAATCTACCCTAATTTTCCAATGTCCAAAATTTGGAATGGTTACAATAACTTTTTTTCCTACTCTTAATAAATCTTTAATTACATTCTCCGGACTCATGAAAGCTTGTAGTGTTTGACTTAGAATCACGTAATCAAAAGACAGATCTGGAAATTGTTTTAAGTCATACTCTGCATTACCTTCAACAACAGCCAATCCGTTAGATAAACATTTTTTGACTTTTTCTTTAGAAATTTCAAGTCCTCTAACATCCACTACCATATTTTTTGATAAATATTCCATCAAAATCCCATCACCACATCCAACGTCAAGGACTCTTGATCTCTCATCAATTAATTTTGATATAACTTTAAATTCTTCTTTCATTTATATTTAAATAAGTAGTGCTTAAGTAGTTTTTTATAGTGCTTAAAAAATCAGGCACATCTAACAAAAAAGAGTCATGACCTTTGTCAGTTTTAATTTCTACAAAGCCAACATCGGCTCCTATAGCATTTAGTGCAATTACAATGTCTTTATTTTCAGAGGTTGGGTATAGCCAATCTGATGTAAATGAAATAATAAAAAATTTTGTCTTACTTTCTTTAAAAGCTTTAGAAAGATTACCACCATATTGTTTTGTTAAATCAAAGTAGTCCATTGCTCTAGTAATGTACAAGTAACTATTTGCATCAAATCTATCTACAAAAACAGAGCCTTGATATCTTAAATAACTCTCAATTTGAAAGTCAGCATCAAATCCAAATTTTAAATCTGATCTTTCTTGCAGATTTCGTCCAAATTTTTCTTGTAATCCTTTTTTTGATAAATATGTAATATGTGCAGCCATTCTAGCAACAGCCAAACCTTTATCTGGATTACTTGTCTTTCCGTCATATAAACCATCCTTCCAATTTGTATCTGACATGATTGCTTGTCTTCCAAGCTCATTGAAAGCAATATTTTGAGCTGAGTGACTAGCTGTACAAGCAATTGGCAAAGCAACTTTAGCCTTGTTTGGAAAATTTGATACAAATTGTAATACTTGCATCCCACCCATAGAACCACCAGCAACTGCAAATAATCTTTCTATTTTGAAATGATCTAAAAGATTGTATTGAGCATTAACCATATCGTTTATTGTAATAACAGGAAAATTTGTTCCTATTGTTTTGTTAGTTGTAGGATCAATAGTTCCTGGTCCGTATGAACCCATACAACCACCAATAACATTTGCACAAATTACAAAAAATTTTTCAGTATCGAAAGCCTTACCAGGTCCAACCGCATAATTCCACCACCCTTCTTTATTTGTCACTGGGTTTTGACCGGAGGCAAATTGATCTCCTGTTAATGCATGAAAAACAAGTATGGCATTATCTTTTTTTTCATTAAGATTTCCGTAAGTCTCATAAGCTAGTGGAAAATTTGATATTTCTTTTCCACAATCAAGTTTTAGAGGTTGCTTAATAATTATACTTTTTAATTTATCAAAATTACTCATAATATTTTTGCTGAGATGAATTGTGAGAAAAAAAACTTATTTAGCAGGTTTTTTATAGCGCTCGCAATTCAGTTAAATCAGCGCAAAAAAGGTTTTATAAGATAGCTTTTTGGATGTCAATTTTTTTAGAATTATTGATTGTATTATCTAATTATCTGACTATTTATTAATAAAAATTAGCACATGACTACTCCAACATTCAAAAAAATCAAATTAGAGGCTTACAAGCCAGGAAAATCGTTTTTAAATAAAAAAAAAAATATAATTAAATTATCGGCAAATGAGTCTGCTTTAGGCATGAGTAAAAATGCTTCTAAAGTATTAAAAAAATTTAGAGGAGATATATCAAAATATCCAGATGGAAAATTTAGAGAGTTAACATCGATAATTTCAAAAAAATATAATTGTAAACAAAATCAGGTCATATGTGGATCTGGGTCTGATGAAATTATTCAAATGTTGTGTCAATTGTTTTTAAATAAAGGAGATGAGGTAGTAGTCCCAGAATTTAGTTTTTTAATGTATAGAATTTATTCAAAAATAGTAGGGGCAAAAGTTGTGTTTTCTAAAGAGAAAAATTTTAAAGTATCTAATGATGAAATTTTAAAAAAAATAACTAATAGAACTAAAATTGTATTTATAGCCAATCCCAATAATCCAACAGGAACATATATTTCTAAGAACCAATTATTAGATTTAAGAAAGCGTTTAAATAAAAAAATTTTACTAGTAGTTGATGATGCATATTTTGAATATATGTTGAATAAAGATTATAAATCAGGTTTAGAACTTTTTAAAAATAAAAATAATGTGTTTATATTGAGAACATTTTCTAAAATTTATGGTCTTGCATCTTTAAGAGTAGGTTGGGGTTACGGAAGTAAAAAAATTGTGGATGCTTTATATAAAATTAAACCACCATTTAATGTTAATAAGATAGCTCAGGAATGTGCAGTTGAGTCTCTTAAAGATAAAAGTTTTATAAAAAAATCTGTAAAACATAATTTTGATTGGGCTAAAAAAATACAAAAAGAGATGAAGACGTACAATATCCAGACAAATGAAATAGGACCAAATTTTTTTCTTTTAAATTTTAAAAGTTGTAAATTAAGCTCAAATTTTGTTGAGAGAAATCTTGAGAGATCAGGATTAATTCTTAGGGAGATGAATTCGTATGGTATTAAAAATTGCCTAAGGCTTACAATTGGAAATGCAAAAGAAAATATACTTTTAATTAAACAGATGAAAAAAATTTTTAAAAATGTTTAAAAATATATTGATCGTTGGTTGTGGATTAATTGGATCTTCAATTTTAAGAGCGTCTTTAAATAAAAAAGCTTCTAAAAACTTTTTCGTTTATGAAAAATCAAAAAAAAATATTAGAGAAATTAAAAAAATAAATAAAAAAATAGTTATTTTAAAAAAACTTGATAACAAAATTTCAGATATGGATTTTGTTATAATTGCTACTCCAATGAGTCAGTATGAAAGAGTTATCCCTCACTTAAATAAGTATTTAAGTAAAAAATCTTTAATTACTGATGTAGGTTCTACAAAGGAAAATATTAGCAAATTAAAAAAAAATAGCCTGTCAAAGTCACTTGACTGGATTATGAGTCACCCAATATCTGGATCAGAGGTAAGTGGACCAAAGTATGGAAGTAAAAGTCTATTTGTTAAAAAATGGTGCATAATTTTTAGTGACAAAAACAAAATAAAACAGAAAAAATTGGTTAATTTTTGGAAAAAAATTGGTTCTAAAGTAATAATTATGGATGAGAAAGTTCACGATAAGATATTTTCTATTACAAGTCATTTACCCCACTTAATAGCTTACAATTTAATAAAGACCGCTCAAGATTTTCAAAAAACTCAAAAAAAAGATGTAATTAAATTTAGTGCGGGAGGGTTAAGGGATTTTTCAAGAATTGCTGCTTCAAACGAAATAATGTGGAGAGACATTTTTTTTAATAACAAAAATAATATTGTAAGTGCAATTAACTTATTTATCAAAAATTTAAAATCATTTAAAAAAAATATTGAGAATTTAGATGATAAAACTTTAAGAAAAAAATTGGTTAATTCAAAAAAAGTAAGACAACAAATATTGAATTTAAAACAAGATATAGCAAAACCAGATTTTGGAAGAGATCAAAACTAAATTGATATAATTTTAATCACTTTTAACTTTGCAGTTTTTTCAATTAATTTAATAGTCTTTATTATTGGCATTATTAATACTTTTTTTCTTGGACCGTATGCATGAATTAATTCTCTTTTATTTAAACAAACGGCAACATGTCCTTTCCAAAAAATAATATCTCCTTTTTTAAATAATTTTTTATTGTTAACACCTTTTTTTATTTTAACTTGATCTTTTGTGTCCCTTGGAAAAAATTTATTATTATATTTATAAAAAATTTGAAGTAATGCTGAACAATCAATACCCTCAAAAGTTTTACCACCCCATTTATATTTACAATTTAAAAATAACTTTAAAATTCTTTTGATATTTTTTTCTACTTTTATTTTTTTTACAATATCTTTTGATTTTATCCATTTGTTATTTTCAAACATAACATAATCATTTTGTTTTTTTATTATTTCTATATTGCTTGAAAATGGTAAATAATTTTTTGTTTCAAACTTTTTAGAATTATAAGGTTTTTTGAAAATCCTAGATTTAAGAGCGCTAACTTTATGAGTCGCTTCAAAATTATCTATTAATTTTGAAGATCTAATATAACCAATATAATTGTCAAAGTTTGTTTTTATTTTATAAAAATTTTTTTTATTTTTTATAATTCTAAATTTTTCTCCATAAAGAAGTTGTGAACTAATTTTAGAGCTTCTCGAAGCTTGCTCATAGATGTTCAAGCACGGAACTTTGCAAAAAAAACTATTTCCCACCTAAATTAATCTTCTTTCTAATAAACCATAAAAAAATTAAAGATGGTATAACCATGGCTGATGTAATAAAAAAGAATACGCTCCAATCATCATTTAGCCACTCTACTAATGCTCCAGAAGATGAAGCTAATAATGTTCTTCCAGCTGTACCAACTGAAGCGAGGAGAGCATACTGTGTTGCTGTATAGTTTCTATTCACAAGCAAGGAAATAAATGCAACAAAAGCAACAGTTGCAAATGCAGCAGTTATATCATCTAAAATTACAGCTAATCCGAATATTAATTGGTGGTTACTAGTTTCTAAAACCCAACTTTCAGCATTCGGAAATATTGTACTTAAATCATAATAAAAATTAATTAATGGTATTGTTCCTACATACCAATCTAAAAAAGAAAATAGTAAATTTGTGGCAGCCATTAATATCCCTGCAAAAAATAAAGTTTTTATAGATCCTGATCTCATAGAAAATAATCCACCCAAAAATGTGAAAACAACCGTAGTTATCCACCCAAAAGTTTTTGAATAGATTGCTATATCTCCTTTAGAAAAACCTATATCTTTGTAGAAAACCACAGACATTCTTCCTAAAAATGCTTCTCCAATCTTAAATAGAAAAATAAATCCTAGAATATAAAATCCAATTCTATATTTTTTAATAAATTTCCAAATAATGGATATTATATCACTAGATGATTCAATATTTTTCCCAGTAATTGCATTTTGATTAAAAAAACTAAAAAAGGGTCCTCCAATTGTACTTCCTATCCAACTTGATATTTTCCTTCCAAATTGGCTTTGAGCTGTCACGATTGCAAATCCTATAAAACCAATAACAAAGAGTAAAATATTAAAAAATAGTGTATCAGGTATAAATTGGAAAAGACTACTTCCTACAATTTTTGCAAGAATGTAAGACTCAATAAAAATAAATAGAACAAGTCCAATAATAAACAGATTATTTTTTTTACTTGTAGAAACAATATTTTTTTCAACTACTTTATCATTTTTAATATGGGATTTTTTTTTATAATTATTTTTTATTTCATGAACAAACATTAATCCTATGTTCATTAATATTACTAACAGTCCCAATATTAAAAAAGTTTGTTGCCAATAATCAACTATACCTTGATTTTCAAAGTAAGATGCTGTGAATAATGCTATGGCACCACCCATTTTATAACCAGTCCACCATCCAATTACAGCCATAGCTGCTCCAGCTGCCATTGATTTTCCCTCGTTTGGATTTATCTGTTCAATTCTTAATGCATCAACCGTTATATCTTGCGTCGCAGATGCAATTGCAATAATTAAACCAACACCAATTAAAAGTGCTAAATTTTGTGAGGGATTTATAAAACTCCATATAAATAAACAAAATAAAATTGCAACCTGCATTAAAACTATCCAAGCTCTCCTATGTCCAATTTTATTAGTTAAAAATGGTATTCTAATTCTGTCTATAATTGGTGCCCACAAGTAATTAAAAGCATAGACTGCAAAAATTAATCCTGCCCAACCAATGGTTGATTTTTTTAAACCCTCCTCTTGTAGCCATAAAGTTAAACTTGTTGCAATCAATACCCAAGGAAATCCACTTATTGCTCCAAGAAGCAATATTCTTAACATCCTAATATCTTTATAAACTAATAAAGATTCTACCCAGGTTTGTTTAGTTTCAGACATTAATATTTCCTCCAAAAAGATGGAATAAATAACACTAATACAGCAAACAGTTCCAATCTACCCAATATCATTGCTAAACTTAAAATCCATTTTGAAAAATCAGATAAGTTTGAAAAATTACCATTTGGACCAATAATATCGCCTAAACCAGGACCTACATTTGATATCGATGTTGCAGCTGCCGATATTGAAGTAGTTAAATCTAGGCCACTAGTTGATAATAAAGCGGTTATAACAAAAAAAATCACAATATATAAAAATATAAAAGATATTATTGATGCTAAAAATTTTTCATCAATATTATTATTTTCATATTTTATTTTGAATATCCCTCTTGGATAAATTATTTTTTTTAGTTGTATACTAATAAATTGGAATAAAATTTGGACTCTAAATATCTTAATTCCACAAGCTGTAGAGCCTGCACAACCTCCAATAAACATTAGAATAAGAAAATAAATTAAAGGGAATTGACCCCAGTCACTAAAGTTTTGAGTTACATAACCTGTACCAGTTAAAATCGATATTACATTAAATGCAACAGACCTGATATTGGTATATAAAAAACTTTGATTTTTTACTAACAGATATAAATACATTAAAAGAATTGAAAAAAGGACAATTTTTATAAAAGTTTTAATCTGTGTATCTTTAAAGAATATCTTTTTATCTCCATTTAAATATTTAATATAGGCGATAAATGGTATGCTTCCTAAAATTATAAATATAATTGATGTTAATTCAATAAGTGAACTATCAAAATAGCCAATAGATTCATTATAATTTGAGAATCCTCCTGTTGCAATTGTTGTCATTGAGTGAACAACACTGTCAAAAAAGTTCATACCAAATATTTTATAAAATAATGCACATATAAAAGTTAATCCGGAGTATACTAAGATTAATCTCAATGCTATCTCTTTTGATCTAGGTAAAATTTTTTCTGGGGTATCACTCGTTGATATAATGAATAACTGCATTCCACCAATATTCATAAGTGGCATTAACGTAATTGCCATTACAATGATACCAATTCCACCCAACCATTGAAGCATTCCTCTCCAAAGTAAGATGCTTTTGGGAGTTTCATTTAAATTAGTTATTATAGTTGATCCAGTTGTAGTGATACCTGACATGCTCTCAAAAAAAGCGTCTGTAGCACTTAAATTTATCTCAGAAAATATAAATGGAAGTGAACCAAAAACAGCAATACTCAACCAAGATAACGCAGTTAAAAGAAAAGCTTGAGGTAAGCTAATTTTTTTATCATGATCTAAATTTGATAATAAAAAGAGAATTCCAAATATAATAGTTACAATTCCAGAACCTATAAAACTAGAATCAAGTTCATCATAAAAAAATTGCGTTAAAATTGGCGCAATCATCGATAAACCTAAAATAATTTGTAAAATTCCTAGGGTAAAAAAAACTGTTTTATAATTGGACATTTTGATTGGACATTATTTTATGGTAAATAAATTTCAACTCTATAAGAATTATTAAAAACGTTATTTTATAGGCTGTTTAATTAAAAGTGATAGATAAAACCAACATAGACAAAACAAACGCTTGGCCCTTTGTCGAAGCTAAAAAGCTTCTTAAAGAGAGAAAAAAAAATATTGAAAACAAGGGAAAGATTATTCTTCAAACAGGATATGGTCCTAGCGGCTTACCTCACATCGGTACTTTTGGTGAAGTTGCAAGAACCTCAATGATTGTTAATGCATTAAATCATTTATCTGATCTCCCCAAAGAAATAATTACTTTTTCTGACGATATGGATGGACTTAGAAAAGTTCCTGAAAATATTCCTAATCCTAAAAAACTTGAGGAAAATCTTCATAAACCTTTAACTCAAGTTCCAGACCCTTTCGGAAAATTTAACAGCTTTGGTGAACATAATAATGAAATGTTAAAAAATTTCTTAGATAAATTTAATTTTAAATACAGTTTTAAAAGCTCATCAGTTTTATATAAATCTGGCTTTTTTAACAATACATTAAAATTAATTTTAGAAAATTATGAAGGAATAATGAATATAATTATTCCTACTCTTGGTAAAGAAAGACAAAAAACATATTCTCCATTTTTACCAATATGTCCAGATACAGGGGTTGTATTAGAAATACCAGTCTCAGAAATAGATTCTAAAAATTCAAAAATAATTTTTGAAGATAATGGTAAAAAATTAGAACAAAGTATTTTAGATGGCAATTGCAAATTACAATGGAAAGTAGATTGGGCTATGAGATGGTTTGCCTTAGATATAGACTTTGAAATGTATGGGAAAGATTTGATTGAGAGTGCAATTTTATCAACGAAAATCATAAAATTATTAGGTAAGTCAAATCCATCTGGCTTTGCATACGAGTTATTTTTAGATGAAAAAGGTGAAAAAATATCTAAGTCAAAAGGAAATGGTATTACAATCGATCAATGGTTAGAGTATGCATCACCCGAAAGTCTCTCTCTATATATGTACCAGAATCCAAAAAGAGCAAAAAAACTTTATAGAGAAGTAGTACCAAAGGCTGTCGATGAATATCTTGATTTTATTGAAAAAAGTAAAACTCAAAACGAACTTCAAAAACTAATGAACCCTGTTTGGCATGTTCATAATGCTAAAATTCCAGAGGAAAATTCAATAATGTCTTTCTCAATGTTATTAAACTTAGTTGAAACCAGTAACGCAGACTCAAAAGATTTACTTTGGAAATTTGTAAAAAAATATAAGAAAGATATTGATGAGTCTAATCAACCAATTTTTGATAATTTAATATCTTATGCGATTAAATATTTTAATGACGCTATAAAATCTAAAAAAATTTATAAAAAACCAAATGAAAGTGAAAAGATTGCTTTAGATGCATTAGTAAATTCTTTAGATAATTGTAATGATTCAATGAAACCAGAGGATATACAAACTACAATTTATACAGTTGGTAAAGAGAATGGTTACAAAGAAAATTTACGAGATTGGTTCAAGTTAATTTATGAAGTAGTTTTTGGAGTGGAAAATGGACCTCGATTTGGTTTTTTTATTAGTTTTTTTGGGGTTCAAGAAACTAAAGAATTGATTAAAAGTAAATTAAAAAATGTTTAATATTATAAGACCAATAATTTTTAAATTTAGTCCTGAAGTAGCACATTCACTGGCAATAAAAGCATTAAAATTAAATAACATTTCTTACACTAAACCTAAAGGAAGCCAAATATTAGAAACTACTTTTTGTGAAAAAAAATTATCATCACCAATTGGGGTTGCAGCCGGATTTGATAAAAATGCTGAAGTATACAATCCTTTGTTCAATCTTGGATTTGGTTTTGTTGAGGTTGGGACAATTACACCCAAACCTCAATTTGGTAACCCTAAACCAAGAGTTTTTAGACTAGAAGAAGATGAGGCCCTTATAAATAGGTTAGGTTTTAATAATTCTGGTTCAGAAGAAATTAGTAGAAGGATTAGGGAAAACGATAAAAAAGGTCTCTTAGGAATAAATATTGGACCAAACAAAGACTCAATGAATAGAGTTGAGGATTATCTAATTTGTTTTCGTAAATTTTATAATTTAGCTGATTATATCACGATAAATATTTCCTCACCAAATACTGAAAATTTAAGGAACTTTCATAATCAGAACGAACTAAATTTATTGATTGATAAAATAAAACAAGAAAAAAAAGAATTAAATTCTGAAGTTCCAATTGCGATAAAAGTCTCACCAGATCTTAATGATGATCAAATTAATGAAGTGTCCAAGATTATTATGGAACAAGAAATAGAAATCATTATTGTTTCCAATACCACAGATAGGAATAGAGAAAATTTAAAAAATATAAATAAATTAGAAAAAGGTGGTCTGTCAGGTAAACCAATTAAAAATATTTCAAATGAGGCAATATCTAAATTTTATAAAATTTTAAAAAATAAAACAAAAATAATAGGAGTAGGTGGTGTTAGCAATGGACAAGATGCTTTTGAAAAAATCACCTCAGGTGCAACTCTTGTTCAATTATATACTGGAATGGTTTATAGAGGTCCTCGTATAGCTTCAAAAATAAGTCACGAATTAATCGATTTATTAAAAAATAAGGGTTTTAAAAATGTTTCAGAAGCTATTGGAACTAAAAATTAATCTTGACGCGATAAGATTCAGATCTTATACAATCTCATAATTTATGTCTAAAAAATGTGAACTTACTGGAAAAATCCCACTTAAGGGTCATAACGTTAGTCATGCAAATAACAAGACTAAAAGAAGATTTCTTCCAAATTTAAAAAAAGTTAAATTTAAAAGTGAACTACTTAAGAAAAGCTTAAGAATAACCGTCTCAAATGCCGGTGTTAGATCGGTAGATAAAAAAGGAAGTTTCGACCAATTTCTTATTTCAGCTAAGTCTAGAGATTTA
>CACJVQ010000011.1 GCA_902596915.1 uncultured Pelagibacteraceae bacterium
AATTTCATTGGAGAATAAACACTGCATTCATACTAGTTATAGCACTTGGTTTTGTTGGGTATTTTATGAAAGAAAATTTGAAAAAATATTTGGCATTATATTATGTTATTATTTATCCAGTAATTGCATATTTAGTTATTTACTATTTAATATCTGGTGGATCGTTTGGTCTACAATGGGTAGAGACTGGAGCATGGGGAGGATTGTCACTTACTTTTATAGTTTCTTTTTTCTGTCTAATTTTTTGTTTCCCACTAGGTATGATTTTTGCACTAGGAAGAAGATCTAATCTTCCAGTAATAAAATATATATCAATTTGTTATATTGAATTTTGGAGAGGTGTTCCATTAATTACAGTATTATTTATGTCATCTGTAATGTTTCCAATGTTTCTTCCTGAAGATTTTTTTATGGATAAACTGGTAAGAGTAATTATTGCGATTACATTGTTTGAAGCCGCTTATTGTGCAGAAGTTATTAGAGGTGGTTTGCAATCATTACCTAGAGGTCAATACGATGCAGCAAAATCTTTAGGAATGGGTTATTGGAAAATGCATATTTTTGTGATTTTACCACAAGCACTTAAATTAGTTATACCTGGAATAGCAAATACATTTTTAGCATTAGTTAAAGATACACCTTTAATCTTTGTGGTTGGTTTAGCAGAATTAGCAGGAATGCTTGCATTAGCAAAAACAAATCCAAAATGGCTTGGCTTTGCTATGGAAGGATATATTTTTGCATCAATAATATTCTGGATTATATGCTATGCAATGAGTAAATATAGTTATAACTTAGAAGCTAAATATAAAACTGAGAGATAATAAATGTCAGATCCGATTATAAAAATTCAAAATATGAATAAATGGTTTGGTGATTTTCAGGTTTTAAAAAATATTAATTTAGAAGTTGAAGCAAATAAGAAAATTGTAGTATGTGGACCGTCAGGTTCAGGCAAATCAACACTAATTAGATGTATCAACAGATTAGAAGAGCATCAAGAGGGTGATATAATCGTTGATGGCAATGAATTGTCAGAAAAAACAAAAGATATTGAAAAAATTAGAGCTGAAGTTGGAATGGTTTTTCAACAATTTAATTTATTCCCGCATCTTTCAATATTGGATAATTGTACACTTGCACCTATTTGGGTAAAAAAAATGCCAAAAAAGGAAGCCCAAGAACTAGCATTGGACCAACTAAAAAAAGTTCAAATAGATGATCAAGCAAATAAGTTTCCTGGACAACTTTCAGGAGGACAACAACAGCGTTGTGCTATCGCAAGAGCATTATGTATGCAACCAAAAATTATGTTATTTGATGAACCAACATCAGCATTAGATCCAGAAATGATTAAAGAAGTACTTGATGCAATGGTAAGTCTTGCAAAAGGTGGAATGACGATGATTGTTGTGACACATGAAATGGGTTTTGCTAAAGAAGTTGCCGATGAAGTCATTTTTATGGACGAGGGCATGATAATTGAGAAGGCTGATACAAAAGAATTCTTTGCTAACCCAAAGAGTGACAGAACAAAGCTTTTTTTAAGCCAAATTCTTTAAAATAATTCTAAACATTAGTTAAAAAGTTACTTGACAGGTTTACAATAAGACAAAAAAACCAATTTTTTTAAAAATTATTTTACTTGCATAAAGTTTTCTATTTAGATTAACTCTCTATAATATTTTATTTAAAGAGGGGTCTTAAATGGAAGAAAATTTTAACAAACATCTTGGCAATAAGCTAAAGCTAAGAAGATTAGCATTAGGTTTAACTCAAACTAAAGTCGCTAAAGCTATAAACGTAACATTTCAACAAATTCAAAAGTACGAAAAAGGAACTAATGGGGTAAGTTCAATTAGATTATTACAACTTTCTAATTATTTAAAAGTTCCAATAAACTATTTTTTTGAAGATTTTTCAGAATATTTAGTAAATCTTGACAAATCAAAAGAGGGACATATGAATGTAAACTATAACTTCTTAGTTAAAGTTTATTCAGAGTTAACTCAGGATCAAAAAATTAAATTTGGAAAAAATTTACAAATTGCACAAATAAATATTAATAAAGCTGTTTAATTGATTTGGCTCCTCGGGCAGGACTCGAACCTGCGACCAATTGATTAACAGTCAACTGCTCTACCAACTGAGCTACCGAGGAATATTTTTCTCACAACTTACTTTTTTTAAAACTTATCTCAATACTTTTTTTGGAGGCAACGCCCGGAATCGAACCGGGATACAAGGATTTGCAATCCTCTGCGTAACCATTCCGCCACGTTGCCATCAAATACAAAAATATTTGTTAATCGATCTTTGTATAATTCATTTTGATCATTAGTCTATAAATTTAGCAATGATTTTCATTATTGTTTATTAATTTGATTAATTTATAAAACAAAACAATGAGTTTTGATAAATATGAGCATATAAATGTAGAAAATAAAATCTACGATTATTGGGAAAAAAATCAGCTATTTAAACCTAAAGAAAATTCAAAAAAATTCTCAATTGTAATCCCTCCACCTAATGTAACAGGAAGCCTTCACATGGGGCATGCTTTAAATAACTCAATTCAAGATGTTTTAACAAGATTTCATAGAATGAATAATTATGAAACTTTATGGCAGCCAGGAACTGATCATGCTGGTATAGCAACCCAAGCATTAGTTGAAAAAAAACTTGCAAAAGAAGGAGTTAAAAAAAATGATTTAGGTAGAGAAAAATTTATTGAAAAAGTATGGGAATGGAAAAACCAGTATGGCGATATAATAATAAACCAACTTAAAAAACTTGGATGTTCTTGTGATTGGTCCCGTAATGCTTTTACAATGGATGAAAATTTATCTAAGTCAGTGATAAAAGTATTTGTTGATCTTTATAATAAAAAATTAATCTACAAAGCAAAAAAACTTGTAAATTGGGATGTTGTTTTAAAAACAGCAATATCTGATTTAGAAGTTGATCAACGTGAAGTAAATTCTCAACTTTATTATATAAATTATCCTATAGAGGGATCAGATAAATTTATAACAATTGCAACAACTAGACCGGAGACTATGTTGGGAGATACTGCAATAGCAGTTAATCCTAAAGACGATAGGTTTAAAGATATTGTTGGAAAGTTAGTTACAATACCTTTAGCCAATAGAAAAATAAAAATAATAGCAGATGATTATGCAGATCCTGAACAAGGAACTGGTGCAGTTAAAATTACTCCAGCACATGATTTTAATGATTATGATGTAGGTATAAGAAACAAGTTAGAGGTAATTAATATATTTACTCCCGATGGAAAAATAAATGACAATGCACCTGACCCATATAAAGGTTTAGATAGATTTGCTGCCAGAAAATTAATCTTAGAACATCTTGATGAAAGTAAATTTTTAGAAAAAATAGAAAAGTTAGCAAACAAAGTTCCTTATGGTGATAGATCTAATTCTATTATTGAACCTTATTTAACAGAGCAATGGTTTGTTGATGCTAAAACTTTAGCCATCAAAGCAAAAGAAGTAGTAAATAGTGGTAAGACTAAATTTTTTCCAGAAAATTGGTCTAAAACTTACTTTCAATGGATGGATAATATTGAACCTTGGTGCATTTCTCGTCAATTATGGTGGGGACATCAAATTCCAGCATGGTACGGACCTGATGGAAAAATATTTGTAGCTGAAAATGAAGACGAATGTAAAAAACAGGCAAAAGAATTCTATTCAAAAGAAGTGGAATTAAAAAGAGATGAAGATGTTTTAGATACATGGTTTTCATCAGGTCTATGGCCATTTGCGACTTTAGGTTGGCCAGAAAAAACACCAGAAGTTGAAAAATTTTATCCAACAAGTGTTCTTGTTACTGGTTTTGATATTATATTTTTCTGGGTTGCAAGAATGATCATGATGGGAACCGAGTTTTTAAAAGAAGAGCCTTTTAAAAATATATACGTTCACGCACTTGTTAGAGATGAAAAGGGTCAAAAAATGTCTAAATCAAAGGGTAATGTAATAGACCCTTTAGATCTTATCGAAAAATATAGTGCTGATGCCTTAAGATTTACTTTATTATCAATGGCATCACCTGGTCGTGATGTAAAATTGTCAGAAGATAGGGTTAAAGGTTATAGAAATTTCTTAAATAAAATTTGGAATGCTAATAATTTTTTAAGACAAAATGAATGTGATTTTAATGACATTAAAAAACCTGAAAATCTTAAATTAACAATTAATAAGTGGATATTATCTGAACTTGTTAAAACTAAAAACGAGACAGAAAACAGTTTAAAAAACTATAGATTTGATGAAGCAGCGAAGAAAATTTATCAATTTGTATGGCATTCATTTTGTGACTGGTATTTAGAGTTGTCTAAAACTGTATTTAATTCTAATAATGAGGAGGAGATTAAAGAACTAAGACAAACATCATCCTATGTTTTTAGAGAAATTTTGATAATACTGCATCCTTTCATTCCATTTGTTACAGAGGAGATTTGGTTGAATAACAAGTTAGATAAAAATGGGGGTGAATTTTTAATGCATGCTAATTGGTTAGAAGGTGATTATCATGAAAAAAAATCTTATGATGAAATTAATAATATTATTAATTTTATTACATCCATAAGATCATTTAAAAATGAATTAAATATCAGTCCAGGGTCATTTATTGAAATTTCAACAGCAAATACAAACAAAGAATATAAAAATTTTTTATCTTCTAATGAAAATATAATGAAAAAAAATGGAAGAATTAAAAATTTTCATGAAAAAGATCTAGACAAACCTTCTGCAAGTATTGTTATTAACGGAGAGCTATTCAAATTATATTTTGACCAAGATGTTGATTTAAATATGATAAAATCAACTTTAGAAAAGAAAATTACAAAAATTAATGAAGAAATGAAAAAAATAGATATTAGATTATCAAATAAATCCTTTATGGATCGCGCACCACAAAATATAGTAGAGCAAGAGAAAAGCAACTTTGCTAATCTTGAAAAAGATGTTAAAAAAATAGAATTAACTCTTAAAGGTTTATAATGAAAAAATTTAATAAGAAAAAATTACCAAGTAGACATACGACAATAGGTGCAGATAAAGCCCCTCAAAGATCATTTTATTACGCAATGGATTTAACCGAAAAAGATGTAGCAAAACCATTTGTTGGCGTTGTTTCAACATGGAATGAGGCCGCTCCTTGTAACATAAATTTAATGAAACAAGCTCAATCTGTTAAAAAAGGTGTTCAAGCAACTGGAGGAACGCCAAGAGAATTTTGTACAATTACTGTAACAGATGGTATCGCAATGGGTCATGAGGGAATGAAATCGTCTTTAATTTCAAGAGATGTAATTGCAGACTCAACAGAATTAACAGTTAGAGGTCATTGTTATGATGCATTAGTTGGATTAGCTGGATGTGATAAATCTTTACCAGGTTTAATGATGGCCATGGTTAGACTAAATGTTCCAAGTGTTTTTATTTATGGTGGTTCTATTTTACCAGGTAGATTTGAAGGTAAAGATGTAACTGTTGTTGATGTATTTGAAGGTGTTGGAAAATATACTTCAAAAAAAATGACTGCTCATGCTTTAAGAAAATTAGAATTAAAAGCATGTCCAAGTGCAGGAGCTTGTGGTGGTCAATTTACTGCTAATACAATGGCATGTGTTTCTGAAGCAATAGGATTAGCTTTACCATTCTCAGCAGGGACACCCGCGCCTTATGCTGAAAGAAATAAGTATGCAGTTGATAGTGGAAAAGCTGTCATGAATTTATTAGCAAAAAATATTAGACCAAGAGATATTGTAACAAGAAAATCTTTAGAAAATGCAGCTACCATTGTTGCAGCAACTGGAGGATCTACAAATGCAGGATTGCACTTACCAGCTATCGCAAATGAAATTGGAATTAAATTTGATTTAATGGATGTTGCAAAAATTTTTAAAAGAACTCCTTATCTTGCAGATTTAAAACCAGGTGGAAAATATGTTGCAAAAGATATGTGGGAAGCAGGTGGAGTTCCAATGTTATTAAAAACTCTAATGGATGGTGGTTACATTCACGGAGACTGTTTGACAGTTACAGGTAAAACAATGAGAGAAAATTTAAAAAATGTTAAATTTAGAACTAATCAAAAAGTAATGAGATCTTATAAAAATCCTATTTCTCCAACAGGAGGCGTTGTTGGATTAAAAGGAAATTTAGCTCCAGAAGGCGGAATTGTAAAAATAGCAGGTTTGAAAAAATTACAATTTACAGGAAGAGCTAGATGTTTTGATAATGAAGAAGCTGCGTATAAAGCAGTGATAAGTAGAAAGTATAAAGATGGAGATATTATAATTATTAGATATGAGGGACCAATAGGAGGTCCTGGAATGAGAGAAATGCTTCAAACAACTGCAGCAATATACGGTCAAGGAAAAGGGGAGAAAGTAGCACTTATAACAGATGGTAGGTTCTCTGGGGCTACCAGAGGCTTTTGTATTGGTCATGTGGGCCCTGAGGCCTCCGTAGGCGGTCCTATAGCCCTTTTAAGGAATGGGGATATCATCGATATAGATGCTAAAAAGGGCACTATTAACGTAAGGCTTACAAAGAAGGAATTAAGTGCAAGACGTAAAAAATGGAAACCAAGAAAGATGAATTTTGGTAATGGTACTTTATGGAAATATGCACAAACAGTTGGACCAGCATATAAAGGTGCACCAACGCATCCAGGTGGTAAAAACGAGGTTAGAACGTACGCTGATATTTAATGAAAATTAGACCTGTAATACTTTGTGGTGGCGCAGGAACAAGACTTTGGCCAGATAAAAAAAAACATCAAGCAAAACAATTTATTGATTTTGGGGGATGGAGTTTAATTCAAAAAACTTTAGAGAGAATAAATAAACCAATTTTTGATTTTCCTATAATCAGCACAAATCTCAAATATTTAAAACATGTCAAATTAGCTTTAAAAAAAAGTAAAATTAAAAAGTTTAAAATAGTTTTAGAACCAGCAAAAAAAAATACTGCACCAGCAATACTAGCGTCCGCATTAATAAAAGATGTTCCATTAGATCAACCATTAATGTTTTTTGCAGCAGATCATCTAATTGAAAAATCTAATATTTTAAATAAAGCCCTATTAAAAAATAAATCAAATTTAGATAATCAAAATTTATTTATTTTTGGAATAAAGCCTACAAGCCCATCAAGTGAATATGGATATTTTTTAACTAAAAAAATTAAATCTATAAATAAAGTTACAAAATTTATTGAAAAACCAAAATTATCAAAAGCAAAAGAAGTAATTAAGAAAAAAGGTTATTGGAATTCTGGCATGTTTTATTTAAGAAAAGACTCAATAATCAATAACTTTAAAAAATATCAAAATAAGACTTATAAAAGTTGTGTAGAGGCCATTAAAAAAGGTAAATATAAAAATAATACCTATTACTTAAATAAAAAAGCTTTTGAAAAATCAATCGAGAAATCTTTTGATTATGCAATACTAGAGAAAACAAATAAAATTAATGCTATTAAACTAGATATACCTTGGTCTGATCTTGGTAGTTGGAAAGAAATACTTAAGATATATGATAAAAATAAAAGAAAACACTTTAAGAAAAAGAATGTTTTTTATAGACCATGGGGGAGTTATTTAAATTTATTTGAGGGAAAAGAGTTTTTAATTAAAGAATTATCAGTAAAACCTAAAGGTATATTAAGTCTTCAAAAACATCATCACAGAGCAGAACATTGGTTGGTTACCAAAGGTAATCCACGAATAACTTTAAATAAAAATATCATTAATAAAAAACCCAATGAACATATTTTCATTCCATTAGGAGCAATTCATAGAATACAAAATCCTGGAAAAAAACCTGTAAAAATTATGGAAGCCCAAGTAGGTTCTATACTTAAAGAAACTGATATTGTTAGATATCAAGACATTTATGGTAGAGTTAAATAATTAACTCTTAATGGATAATACTGTTTTCATATTAGTTCTTATAGCAGCTATTACACATGCTACATGGAATGGAATGGTTAAGAAACATTCTGATAAAGTTATAGCTTTATCTGGAGTAATTTTAGGTCGTCTACCATTAGCTTTAACAGCAATAATAATCTTACCTTTACCTACATATGAGAGTATGCCTTATTTAATTGTAAGCATTATTATTCACCAAGCATATCAATGGTATCTTTTAAGTGCATATGAACTAGGAGATTTAACAAAGGTTTATCCGATTGCACGTGGAACTGGACCTTTGGTTGCAACTATAATTTCAATTTTATTTTTAGGTTTGGTGCTTGATAATTTTATTATTCTTTCAATTTTAATTATTTGTTTAGGAATAATTTTTTTAAGCTTATTTGATAAATCCAAAAAAAAATCAAAAATAATCCAATATTCACTATTAACTGGTTTATGGATCGGATTGTATTCTGTGATAGATGGTTATGGCGCAAGGGTAAGTTTGTCAGCTATTTCCTTTATTAGCTGGGTGTTTGTTATAAATGCATTACTGCACACATTTGTAATGCGTTTAAAAGATGAGAAAAATATCATTCAAAGATTAACAAAATATGGAAAAAAGATATTTATATTCGGCGGTTCACTTGATTACTTCACCTATATAACAGTAGTATGGGCGTTTACTAAAGCACCAATACCAATTGTTGGCGCATTAAGAGAAACGAGTATTTTATTTTCTATTTTAATTGGATATTTCTTTTTAAAAGAACAAATATCATCAAAAAAAATTATATCTATTTTTTTAATAGTTCTTGGAGTAATTGGAATAAAATTATTTTAATAATCTTAAAACATTAAAAGAGTATCAAAGTCATAATACAGAATGTATTAAAATAAACTTGAAATAAGTATGATATTATTTTTTTAAGTGAATATGGTCTTACTAACTAATTAGCAAGACCATGTAAAAAATTTAAAACCAATTATTTGGAATAATAATGTAATGAATAGATAATACAATTCCAACAGATACACTTAATCCAAAGATCATTTTAAGAAAATCTTTTCCAATTAGTGGAAAAACATAACCAAATTTATATTCTTTGTTCATTGTTGCTATGGCTAATTCTCTTCCACATAATAATCCTACAAATACCCAAGTTGTTGACATTGGTAGATCATTTAACTCTTTAAAATAAAATAAAACAGCCGCATAAATTATATTAATAATGGTAGCTGATCTTGCATATCTTGTTCCTGTTTTTTCAAGAACCACTTTCTGAATTGGACCACCTTGAATGTAGAAAATATAAAACAATAAGGCAGTAAAATACCCCATTACAATTAAGAGCAATGTTATATCTAATTGTCTTGGAAGATATACGGCAATATTTGCTACATCGTGAGATAACCAAACCCACCATAACCAACCAGATGTTATCCAAACAGAATTTCTCCAAAACCCAACCCATTTTTCATCTACTTCATCAAATTTTTCATTGATAAATTTAGATACAGCTATCCAGGCTATGTAAGCAACCGTTGCTGCTAATCCATAACCAACCACACTTTTCAATAGCATTTTTTCAAGCACAACTGTTGAAGCAAATGCTGAAAGAACTAAGAAAGT
Source organism: uncultured Pelagibacteraceae bacterium (assembly GCA_902596915.1). Lineage (GTDB taxonomy): Bacteria > Pseudomonadota > Alphaproteobacteria > Pelagibacterales > Pelagibacteraceae > Pelagibacter. Next base: position 9,593 of record CACJVQ010000011.1, read on the forward strand.
AGTAGATACTGGTATTCCAATTCTTGTTAATAATAAAAGTATTGCAGGAGCTACTGCATGATACCATTGAATTTCTTGATAAGGTATTCTAGTTAATCTTCCATAAGAAATATCACCATCATACGCATACCATCCCCATGCTAATGCAAAAATCATTACAGCTGATGCACATCCTGCAAGAGTATACCATTTAAACCACTTCTTTTTTGAAGCAATAAATGTTCCTAGTGTTTGAATTGAGTCGTTAGCGATTACGCTATAACCAGCAAGGGCAAAGCCTATGATGGTATAAATTAAAGTCATTTCCATTTTTTTTCTCCTTTATATTATTGTTTTCGGTTTCATCGATTCATGACTTAGGATCTATGTAAACTGTGAAGGAAAGATTTACTATCTTTAATTTTATTTTTATTGAGAATTTTTACGAGGATTCGTTTACATATAAACTATTTAAGATTAATGTCTACTTTAATGCTTTTTGAAATTCTTAGTAGAGTTGTATTTATTTGATTAGTCGCTTGATTATATAAATAGCAACAATAGCCCCCAGTAGTTCAGCAAATATATAAGTTGGTGTATTTAAGTAATTAATGCCAGTAAATGAATCTGTAAAAGTTCTAGCAATTGCAACAGCTGGATTCGCAAATGATGTGGATGAAGTAAACCAATAACCAGCGGATATATAGGTAGCAACACATGCAGCTACTGTAGTTTTACCATCTTTTAATGTAGCAAAAATAATAAAAATAAGACCGAAAGTTGCTACTATTTCTGATAAAAATATATGAAAACCATCTCTATTTTTTGTAGATAATTCAATAATACTGTGTTCAAAAAAAACGTTTGCTAACATAACTCCTAAAAGACAACCTAGTATCTGAGCAGGAATAAATGTTAATAATTCTTTTCCTTTAATTCTTTTAGTTAAATACATAGATAAACTTACAAAAGGATTTAGATGAGCACCTGAAATATTAGCAAAAGCTGTTATTAATACAAATAAACCCGCTCCAGTAGCAATTGTATTTGCTAATAATCTAACAGCATTATCATTAGTTAGATTTTCAGCCATTATTCCAGAACCAACAATAACCATTACTAAGAAGCAGCTAGCTATAAACTCACCTAAGAAAATTTTATTATTATTCTTCATTTTTTATCCAATTTTTAATTTTTTCGTTAATAACATTAAACGTGTTTAAGATAATGTTATTTTTTTCGTTTTCATTTAAATTTATTAATTTAGATACAGGATCTTCAATATCCCAGTGAATAATTTGATCTTTTTTAGGCCAAATAGGACACACCTCGTGATTTGCATTATTACAAACGGTAATCACATGATCCATTTTAATTTCACTATTAATAAAAATATCAAAGTTTTTGGATGTTGTTTTGCTTAGATCATAGTTTTTCATTTCTAAAAATTTTTTAATATCACTATTAATTTTACCGGTTGGATTACTACCGGCACTGTAGGCTTTAAATTTATTATTGAAATTATTGTTAATTATAACTTCAGCAATAATGCTTCTTGCTGAGTTACCAGTACAAACAAACAAGATATTTTTCATTAAATTATAATTTTATAAATTCCTATTACAAACAATGGTATTTGTAATCCAAAGTTAGTTAATATCGCTTTGTCTTTAGATATAAACCCTGCAATCGTCCAACCAATAACACCTAATCCATGAAAATATATATTTATTGGATAGATGTTAAGATTAGTTAATAAAATACCTGATAATACTAAAAATGTACTTATCCATTTAAGATATTTTTTTATAAACATAATAATCCCTCCTAATTTTTATAAAAATTTAATTATTTATGATGTATTTACTTATTTTTTACAGTTTTTACACAAACCAAAAAACTCTAAATTGTATTTATTGTATTTCATTCCTGATTTGTCAGCAAAATTGTTAAGGTACTTGGAAAGCTTTAAGTTGCTTACTTCCGTTACGTCTTCGCAGCTTTCACAAATTGAAAAAGCTGTAGCCTTAGAAACTTGACAATTTGAATTTTTACAAGCTACAAATGCATTTCTGCTCTCAATTTTATGAATTTTTCCAATCTCAACAAGTTTGTCCAAAGCTCTATAGACTTGCAAAGGGGCATTAATACCCTTTTTTTTTACATCAAATAAAATTGAATATGCTTTTAATGGTTGATCAGATTTTTCTATTAAATCTAATATAATTTTTTGGTTTTTAGATAATGTTTCTTGTTTTTGCATATTATTATTTTTTATAATACTTCATTAATTTTTCAATTGTATCGTTTGTTTAACTTTAAGTAATGAAAAAATAAACAACACTAGAGCTGCAGCAATTATGGATGGACCAGACGGTGTATTAAATTCTAACGAGGAGAACAATCCTATAAACACCGATAACAATCCTCCAATTATCGCAAAGATCACCATTTTTTGTGGATTATCTGAAAGATTTCTAGCCATAGCTGTTGGTATAATTAACATTCCTGTAATTAATAGCACTCCGACTAATTTAATTGATATGGCAATTATTGCAGCCAATAAGATTGTAAAGATCGCTTTTGCTCTATCAGGGTTTAGACCTTCTGCTTGTGCTAATTCATAATTTACAGTTGAGGCGAACAAAGGTTTCCATATTAATCTTAAAACCAATAAAATTAAGGCTCCACCAACCCATATTGTTACAAGATCTTTCTTATTAACAGCTAATATGTCCCCAAACAACAATCCCATAATATCAAATCTTATAAAGGTTAAAAATCCAATTACCACTAATCCAACTGCCAATGATGAGTGAGCCAATAACCCTAACAATGCATCACTTGGTAGATTAGTTTTTTTTTGTAGTTGTATTAAAATTAATGCAATTGCTGATGAAATTAAAAATATTGAAACAGCAATATTAAATTCTAATGAATATGCAATTGTTACACCAAGTAATGCGGAGTGGGCGAGTGTATCTCCAAAATAAGACAATCTCCTCCACACAACAAAACAACCAAGAGGACCAGCAACAAAAGCGATACCAATACCTGCAACCAATGCTCTTATAAAAAAATCATCAAACATATCAATTTTTTTTTATATCCCCATCATTAGTATGAATATGATCGTGCTTGTGTTCATAAATTGAAAGTGTTTGAGCAGCTTGTTCACCAAACAATGCTTTGTATTCACTATTTTTTGCAACTTCTTTAGGTGAACCCGAACAACAGACATGACCATTTAAACAAACAACATGATCGGTAGCGCTCATTACTGTATGTAAGTCATGTGATATTAATAAAATACCGCAATTTAATTTTTCTGAAATTTCTTTAATTAATTCATACAAGGCAATTTCTCCTGTAAAATCTACACCTTGAACCGGCTCATCAAGTACTAACAATTCAGGTTTTTTTGAAATAGCTCTGGCAAGTAATACTCTTTGAAATTCTCCACCTGATAAATTTCCCAAACTTTTATCTTTTAAATTAATTACTCCAGTTAATGAAAGTGCTTCATCAATTACGTCTTCTGTAAGATTATCCGTTAAAAGCATAAAATCTCTTACTCTTAGAGGAAGTGTCCAATCTATTGATATTTTTTGTGGAACATAACCAATATTATTTGTGAATTTTTCAACTTGACCCTCAATATTTTTAAATAAACCTAGAGCAATTTTAGCAGTTGTACTTTTACCAGAACCATTAGGACCAATTAAGGTAACAATTTTACCTTTTTCAACTTGAAGAGAAACACCTTTAACAAGCCACTTTTGATTTTGTTGAAAACCAACATTGTTTAATTTTACTAAAATATTATTTTCTATGCTCATTTATTCACTTGACTTAAATATGTTATATTATTACACAGCGTTATATTATAACAATTAACAATAACCAAATATTATGAAAAATCTAAAAAAATCTTCAATAATCTTAACAATACTATCATTTTTAACTTTATTTACATCAGCAAATGCCGACATCAAAGTCGTTGCATCAATTAAGCCAATACACTCTTTAGCTAGCTATTTAATGGATGGTGTAGCTAAACCAGATTTAATAGTTGATGGATACGCTTCACCACATGGATTTGCCATGAAACCTTCGCATGCAAAAATGTTACAAGATGCTGACATTGTTTTTTGGGTAGGTGAAGATTTAGAAAATTTTTTAGAAAAACCATTAGACTCAATTGCTAATGAGGCAGAAAAAATTGAGTTATTAGAGGTTAAAGGTTTAGTTAAGTTAAAATTTAGAGAGAGAAATATTTTTGATGACCATGACGATCACGATGATCATGATGATCACGGACACAAGAAAAAAGATGATCACGATGATCATGACCATGCAAAAAAAGAAGATGGGCATAAAGAGGACGATCATGACGATCATGGCCATAAGAAAAAAGATGACCACGATGACCACGACCATGACGATCATGCAAAAAAAGAAGATGGGCATGATGACCATGATGATCATGATGGACACGAAGGACACCACCACGGTGAATTTGATCCACATATTTGGTTAGACCCAATTAATGCAAAAGTTATTTTATTTGAAATGTCTAAGCACTTAATTGAAAATGACCCAACAAATGAAGCTGCTTATAGAGCAAATTTAAGTAAGGCTTATAAAGAAATTGATAAACTTACGAATGATGTAACTGCAGAACTCAATGAAAGTACTGCCTCAATCGTGTTTCACGACGCTTACCAATACTTTGAGAAAAGATTTAATGTAAATATATTAGGGGCTTTCACAGTTAACACAGATGTATTACCTGGTGCGGAGCAACTTTCAGAGATCAGAGAAGTAATTGAGCACGATAAAGTAGCTTGTGTATTTTCTGAGCCTCAATTTAATCCAGACATCATTAAAGCTGTTGCAAAAGATATGAATATTAAAACTGGTATTGTTGACCCGTTGGGTGCAACTTTAACTCCTGGAAAAGGTTTGTATTTTGATTTGATAAAAAACATGTCAAAATCCTTTAAAGGATGTTAATTTAATTGATGGAAGAAACTAACAAACAAGTTCCAGTTACTGTTTTAACAGGCTTTTTAGGTGCTGGAAAAACTACTCTTTTAAACAGAATCTTAACAGAACAGCATGGCAAAAAATATGCTGTAATAGTTAATGAATTTGGTGAGCAGGGCATTGATAACGATTTAGTTGTTGATGCTGATGAAGAAGTGTTTGAGATGAACAATGGTTGCATTTGTTGCACCGTAAGAGGAGACCTAATCAGGATTTTAAGTGGTCTTATGAAGCGTGCGGATAAGCTTGATGCAATCATAGTAGAAACAACAGGATTAGCCGATCCAGCTCCTGTTGCACAAACTTTTTTTGTCGATCAAGATGTTGCTGATCGAACAAAGTTAGATGCAATTGTTACTGTTGCTGACGCTGTTCATTTAAGTACACAATTAACAGATCATCACGAAGCAGAGGAACAAATTGCCTTTGCAGACGTTGTATTATTAAACAAAATAGATCTTGTTGATGAAGGTGGATTAGAAGTTGTTAAAGAAAGAATTAAAAAAATTAATCCTTTTGCAAAAGTTATTAATACAACCAAATGTGGAGTATCATTAAATGAGATTTTAAATCTTGATGCATTTAGTTTAAAACGTGTTTTAGATGTTGAGCCTGATTTTCTTACATCAGATCACGACCATGAGCACGATGACGATGTAACTAGCTTATCATTTGTGTCTGATACCCCTTTAGATATGGAAAAGTTTCAAGATTGGTTTAGTAAACTATTACAAACCAAAGGTCAGGATATTTTAAGAACCAAAGGTATACTCGACTTTACAGGAGAAAGTGATCGATATGTATTTCAAGGTGTTCATATGCTTATGGATGCCTCACCAATGGGTAAATGGCCTGAGGGTAAAGAACGAAGTTCTCGACTAGTCTTCATTGGTCGAAACCTTGAAAGTATGAATTTAAAAGAAGGATTTGAAAACTGTAAATCGGCATGAAGGCTGATACAAATCAATTCCCAGAATTAGATAAGACTAAATTTGAACAAAGAGGAACAGAGTTTAAACTCGGAATTCCTATAACTAATGCTGTTACAGTTGGTAATTCAATAGCTGTTGGATTTGGTGATGGTACAGTAAGAATTTTTACATCTGGCGAAAGTTCTGAACCAATAAAAGCTCACAAAGGCATTGTACTCTGCATGTCTAAAGATGGTGATAATATTTTAACTGGTGGGGATGATGGTCGATTTTTAAACATTTCCCTTGATGGAAAGATTAATGAGATTGGTAACTTTGGTACTCGTTGGGTAGATCATGTTACAGCAAATAATGGAAGTTTAGTTTGTTCATCTGGAAATATTGTTTATCTTTGGTCACCAAATCATAAAGAACCAAAATTATTTGAGCATAATAGCACTATTGGAGGCATAGCATTTGATGCTAAAGGCAGAAGATTGGCAGTTTCTCGTTATGGAGGAGTAACTCTTTGGAAAAAAGATTATAGTAACAAATGGAATTCATCAGAATTAAACTGGAAGGGTTCTCATAACAAAGTAATTTTTAGTCCTGATGGTAAATACCTGGTTACATCAATGCAGGAAAACCAACTACATTTTTGGCGATTAAAAGACAAAATTGACTCTGCAATGTCTGGATATGGTGCAAAAATTAAAAGTTTTGCTTTCGTAGATGACTCAAAATATTTAGCAACATCGGGAGCTAAAGAAGCAGTATGTTGGCCATTCGATGGAGATGGACCAGTAGGTCGAGAACCCATTTGTCTTCCTTATGTAGGAAATAAATTAGTAACATTCGTTGAACCATTCCCAAATGAAAATGCAATTTTAACTGGGTTAAGTGACGGTTCGGTTTTTTTGTCAGAAATCGAAAAAGCAAGCAATACAATTATTATTCGAAGCTTTACAGAATTTGAAGTATCAGCAATTGCAGTAACCAAAGATTGCTCACATTTATTAATTGGTGACATGGGAGGAAATATTTTATGGACATCGATTTGGGATGAGGAAAAAAAATAATTTATGTTTAATAAAAAGAAACCTAACGCTGAAACTATTAGAAATTTAAAACATTTATTTTCAAAAAAACATCAAATTCCAGAAAAATCTATTTTAAGCATGGCTGAGATAAGTTGTCATGAACCTAATTGCCCTCCTATAGAGACAATAATAACTGAAAGAGCAGAAAATGGGAAAGTAAGGAATTGGCGTATAGCAAAGCCCATTAATGAAATTCAAGAAATTGATATTGATAATTTAAACGAAGAACACAATCATAATCATTAAAAATAATTGAACTTTTCAATTAAATAAGATCTAATAAAATTAATGACAACAATTCCTTTAACTTTGGAAGATATTTATAGTCTAGCTAATAAAACTTTACTAGCTAATGGATGTGATGAAGAAACATCAAACATTTTATCTGATTTAATAATGAAAGCTGAAAGAGATGGTTCTCTATCTCACGGATTATTTAGATTGCCTGCATATATTTCAGGCTTAAAAAGTGGGAAAATAAATGGCAAAAGCAGACCAGTTGTTTCAAAGATAACTCCAAGCGTTATTAAAGTAGATGGAAAAAATTGTTTAGCACCAATGGTGTTAGAAAAAGGAATTCCAGAATTAATTAAAGCGGCAAAAGAAAATGGTATAGCGGTTTTAGCAATAACAAATTCTCATCACATGGCTGCAATGTGGCCTGAAACAGAGGCAATTGCAGAGCAGGGCTTAGTTGCTTTTGCATGCACATCATACAAACCAGCTGTTGCACCTGCTGGATCAATTAAACCTTTATTTGGAACTAATCCAATTTCATTTGCTTGGCCAAGAAAAAACAAACCTCCAGTAGTTTACGATATGGCAACAGCTTCAATGGCTATGGGTGAAGTTCAAGTTGCTAAAAGAGAAGGTCATAAAGTTCCATTAGGTACAGGACTTACAAAAGATGGAAAAGATACAACAGATCCTGCTCAGATTGCAGATGGGGGCGTTTTATTGCCTTTCGGCGGCTATAAAGGCTCAGGGATTGCGATGATGGTCGAGTTGCTTGCAGGTGCCTTAGTGGGAGATAATTTCAGTTATGAGACAGCTGAGAAGGATAATAACGATGGAGGTCCTCCAAGTGGCGGAGAATTCATTTTAGCCATATCACCAGATAAATTATCACAAAATAATTGGGACGAACATTCATCAAAATTTTTTGAAAAAATGAAAGCAATGGGTGATGTTAGACTTCCTGGTGAGAGAAGACATAAGAATAGATTAGACAAAGGACCTAGACATATTAATGAGGATCTAGTTAATAAAATTAAATCTTTAAGCTAATTCTAATTCAATTGGTGTATGATCAGATGGTTTTTCTCTACCTCTAGGATATTTATTAACTTTAACATCCTTAATATTATTCAGTAAACTGTTGGTCACTAAAAAGTGATCAATCCGCATTCCATTATTTTTTTGCCAAGCACCACTTGTGTAATCCCAAAAAGTATATTCTTCTTTATCAGGATAAATATATCTAAACGCATCGTGAAATCCTAAATTAAACATTTCTCTTAATTTTTTCCTAATCTCAATTCTAAAAAGAGCATCATTTTCATATCCTTTAGGGTCGTGAACATCTTCAGCAGAAGGTATTATATTAAAGTCACCTGCAATAATTATATTATCATAACTTTTTAAAAGGATTTTAAGTTTTTTAATTAAACTATTCAGCCAATATAATTTATAATCATATTTTTCAGTATCTACTGGGTTACCATTTGGCAAATAGATATTTAAAATTTTAATAGTTTTAGATTTATACTTTACATCTGCTGTAATTATTCGCGATTGTTTGTTCTTATCATTTAAAATATCTTTTTCGATTTTATCTAATTTTTTTTTGGAAAGTATTGCAACGCCGTTGTAACTTTTTTGTCCAAATACATAACTTTCATATTTGAGTTTTTTAATATCATCAAATGGATAAGTTTCCTCTTGAGTTTTTATTTCTTGAGTTAATACAATATCAGGATTGAACTTTTTTAAATATTCCTGAACATTTAATATTCTTGCTCTAATAGAATTTACATTCCATGAGCTAATGATCATTAAAGAGAAAATGAAACACCACAACCGCAAGATGATTTGCTTTGTGGGTTACTAATTTTAAATTGGTCTCCGATTAATTCTTTTACGAAATCAACCTCTGATCCTTTCAAGAGATCAGCTGAAGTTTTATCTATTAAAATATTATCTTGTCTTAAATCATCATCTTGAGGTGTTTTATCAAATGAGAAATCATACTGAAACCCCGAGCATCCACCGCCTTTGATAGCGATTCTAAAAAAAGAACCTTCATCTTTAGATGATAGAAGGTTATTGATTTGTTTTATCGCATTATCTGTAAATTTAATTTCTTTAATCATTATTTATCGCTGTTATTACTAATATAATTAATATTTGCCATTTTTAAAGAATGAATAATTACTCAAAATTAGGTTTTTTTACATCAAAAGGTCGTTTAACTTCAGAGCCAAATAGTCCCTTTAGAACGCCATTTCAAAGAGATCGGGATAGAATAATTCACTCAGCTTCTTTTAGAAGATTAAAGCACAAAACCCAAGTTTTTGTTAATACAGAAGGTGACCATTATAGAACGAGAATAACTCATTCTTTAGAAGTTGCTCAAATTGCAAGATCAATATCTAGGTATTTAAATTTAAATGATGATTTAGTTGAAACACTAAGTTTAGCCCATGATATGGGGCATACTCCATTTGGTCATGCTGGTGAAGAAGCCTTAAATGAATCAATGGCAATGTATGGGGGTTTTGATCATAATCTTCAAACCTTAAGAATAGTGATGTTCATAGAAAATAAATATTTAAAATTTAAAGGTTTAAATTTAACAATTGAAACACTGGATGGCCTTTTAAAACATAACGGACCAATACGTAATGTTGATAAAATAAATAGAATAATTGGAGCTAAAAAATTTAAACAAAAAATTAATTTTAAAAAAAATTCTTCTCTTGAGGCACAGATTGCAGCTATATCTGATGACATAGCTTACAACAATCATGATATACAAGATGGTATTAAGGCTAAATTGTTTTCTCTAAATCAATTATGTGAAATTAATTTTTTTAAACAAATCTACAAGTCCTATAGAACAAAAATTAATCGTTCAAATAAAGATATAATAGTTTATCAAATTATAAGAGACTCGATAAATTTAATGGTGCAAGATGTAATTAAAAATAGTATTAAAAATTTAAAGAAAAATAAGATCAATACTAAAAGAGACGTTTATATGTATAAAGATAAAATAATCAATTTCTCTAGTAAATTTTTATCATTAGAAAAAGAGGTTAAAAATTTTTTAAAAGCAAATATGTATAATAATAAGACCGTACAATTGAAAAATAATCGAGGAAAAAAAATAGTAGAAAATTTATTTAAAATAATAGAAAAGAAACCCAAAAAGTTTATTATTAATAAATCTATAGATAATAATAAATATAGAGCAATTTCTGATTATATATCAGGAATGACTGATAGATACGCAATACAATTATACAAGTCACACAAATGAATATATTTGAAAATTATTTATTAAAGATAGAAAAAGTTATTAAATCTGCCCACAATGATAATTTGTTAGAGTTGCCAGATAATTTATCGGGTATAAATGTTGATATTCCACCTGCAAAATTTACTGGAGACATTTCTACAAATGTTGCAATGGTTTTATCCAAAATTAATAAAAAACCTCCTATAGAACTTGCTAAACAGATAGCTGATTTAATAAAAGATAGTGATAGCAATATTGATGAAATTAGCATTGAAAAACCAGGTTTTATCAATCTAAAATTTAAAAATGAATTTTGGAATGGTTTTATATTAGATGTCTTAAATAATTCATCATATGGAAATAGTGCTAGTGGAAAAAAAAATAGTTATTTAGTAGAGTTTGTTTCTGCCAATCCAACTGGACCTTTACACGTGGGTCACTCAAGAGGCGCTATACTTGGAGATGTAATATCTAATCTTTTATCTTTTAATGGTCATAAAGTTACAAAAGAATATTATGTTAATGATTATGGAAATCAAATCTCTCATTTTACAAAATCAGTTTATTTACGAATAAAAGAAATACTTTATAGTGAAACTTTTCCTATAGAAGATAACGATTTATATCCTGGAGACTATCTTATAGATATAGCAAAAAAAATAATTTCAAATAATAAAGATTTAGATTTTAAAAACTTCGATTCTGTATCAGAAAAACTAAAACATCTTTCAATACAAGAGTCTTTAAAGTTAATAAAAATTAATTTAGAAAATCTTGGTATAAAACATGATAATTTTGCCAGCGAAACTGAAGTTATAAATAATAATGAAGTTGATGAAGTAATTAAAAATTTAAAAGATAAAAAATATATTTATGAGGGAAAAATTAAAGCTCCCGAGGGAGAAAGTAACGAAAATTGGGTGGAAAGAGAGCAATTATTATTTAAATCTACAGATTTTGGCGATGATAAAGATAGATCTCTACAAAAAGAAGATAAATCATGGACATACTTTGCAAGTGATGTTGCTTATCATAATACAAAATTAAAAAGAAATTTTAATATTCTTATAAATATACTTGGTGCTGATCACGCTGGTTATATTAAAAGAATTACTTCTGTAGTTGAAGCTTTGTCAGGTGAAAAAAATAAATTAATTTGTAAAGTTAGTCAGTTAGTAAAACTCATTAAAGATAAAAAACCTTTTAAAATGTCTAAAAGGAAAGGTGATTATATTACTATTGAGGATCTTATTAATGAAGTGGGTAAGGATGCAACAAGGTTTATTATGTTAAGCAGAAGTAGTGATGCGGAAATTGATTTTGATTTTGACAAAGTAAAAGAAAAATCGAAAGAAAATCCTATTTACTATGTTCAGTATGCATATGCTAGAATTTCGTCTGTTTTTAGAAATACCCAAAATGATATCAATAGTAATCTTAAGATTAAGAATTCAGATTTTAATTTTGGCAATGAAGAAATAAAGTTATTTAAAAAAATTAGTGAATGGCCTAAATGTGTTGAAGTTTCTTCAGAAAAATTAGAGCCACATAGAATTTCAGTTTATCTTTATGAATTAGCCTCTGAATTCCACTCTTATTGGAATATGGGCAAGGAAGATGTTTCTAAAAGATTTATCGATCAAGACAATACAATTAAAATGGAAAAACTAGTTTTCCTAAAATCTATAGCCAATACTTTGAAAACAGGTATGAATATTTTGGGTGTAGACACACCTGAAAAAATGTAATGATTAAAGAACTAAAGTATCTTTTTTTTCTTATTATAATTTTCTTCTTTATTTTTTTTACTGCCAGATATTATTTCTCTGATGAAAATATTAAGAAATCTTACAGATCACTTTCTTCAATTGATAAAAAAATTAATATTATCGAAAAAGATCTTATATTATTAGAAAATGACACAGAAAATATTATTGAATATGTAGAATTTAAAAATAATAAGAAAAAAAATAAATATTCTTTTTGGGAACTTCTTTATAATGACAAATAAATCCCATAGATCTTTTGTTTGTGGAATAAAAGGTAAATATCTTACCCAAAAGGAAATAAGTTTTTTAAAAAAATATAAACCATGGGGAATTATTTTATTTTCTAGAAATATAAGTTCAATAAATCAAACTAAAGAATTAACAAATTCTATTAAAAAAATTTTTAAAAATAAAAATTATCCTATTATGATAGATGAAGAGGGTGGTAGAGTTAGTAGGTTAAGGAAATTTATTGATAATTCTATTTTTTCAGCAGAATATTTTGGTAATCTTTTTAAAAAAGATAAAAAAAAGTTTAATATTTATTATAATGTTTATGTTAAACAAATTACATACCTATTAAAATTATTAGGTATAAATATCAATGCAGTTCCAGTTCTAGATCTTAAAAGAAAAAATTTTCATAAGATTGTTGATGATAGATCATTTTCCAGTAACAAAAAAATAGTATCAACAATGGGAGATATCTGTATCAATCATTTTCATAAAAATGGTGTTGCTACAGTAATGAAACACATTCCAGGCCATGGTTTAGCTAAAGTCGACAGTCATAAAAATCTTCCTAAAATTAATAAAAATAAGGATTATTTAGTTAAAAATGATTTTTATACTTTTAAAAATAAGAAAGCATTGATCGCAATGACAGGTCATTTACTATTTCAAAAAATTGATCCACAAAATAATGTTACTCATTCAAAAAAAATTATTAGTTTAATAAGAAATAAAATAAAATTTAAAAGTCTAATTTTAACAGACGACCTTTCAATGAAAGCTTTAAAAGATAAACTTGATGTTAGGGTAAAAAAATCTTTTTTAGCTGGATGCAATTTAGCCTTACATTGCAATGGTAATTTAAGTGAAATGGTTACAGTTGCACAAAACTCACCAAAATTAGACAAATTTGTAACGAAAAAAACATCACAATTAATAAAAATTATAGGTTAGAATAATTCTTGATGTCCGATGATTCTTTAGACTTTAATGTAAATTTAAATAATTTCAGTGGCTCACTTGAGATTTTACTAGATCTTGCTAAATCGCAAAAAGTAGATTTAGAAAAAATTTCTATTACAAAACTTGCTGATCAATTTCATCAATATTTAACAGAAAAAGAAAATTTAAATTTAGAAATAGCTTCTGAATATTTATTAATGGCAACTTGGCTTACTTATTTAAAATCAAAATTGTTACTTCCTGAAACTGATGAGGATGAGTTTAAAGCTTTTGAAGTTGCTGAGAAACTTAAATTACAATTAAAAAAATTAGAGTTAATTAGATTATTATCGTCTCAAATGTTAGATAGAAAAAGACTGGGTAGAGATGTTTTTATGCGTGGTTCCAAAAGTGGTGTAAAGTCGATTTATGATAAAAAAGTTTCTTTAACATTATTTGAATTATTAAAAGCATATTCAGGGATAGTCATGACCAAAGATTTTCATACTATGAACATACCCAAACTTCCAGTCTTTACTACTGAAGATGCTATTAAAAGAATAAAGGAGTTCTTTGGCACGCTTAATGATTGGAAAAACTTGTCTGAGTTAGTTCCCTCAGGATTTAATAAATCTCCTAATTTAAAAAAAACAGGTAAAGCTGGAATTTTTGCTGGATCTTTAGAATTGGTAAAAGAAGGGAATATATCTTTAAAACAAAAAGAATTATTTGATGATATCTATATTAAGGAAAATTAATGAACAAAATTAAAAAAAATAATATTGTAAGTTTTCCAACTAAACTCACCGACATTGAAAGAGAGATTGAGGCTATTGTATTTGCTGCTGCTGAACCTCTTTCAGTTGAAACAATAGAGTCTAAATTATCTAAACAAACAGATATTCAGCAATCCCTGGAAAAACTAAGAGATTTCTACTCAAATAGGGGTATTAATTTGATTTGCATATCTAATAAATGGTCATTTAGAACTGCAGTTAATTTATCTTCTTTAATGTCAGAACAAAAAACTGTTGAAAAAAAATTATCTAGAGCTGCAATCGAAACTCTAGCTATTATTGTTTATCATCAACCTGTTACAAGGTCTGAAATTGAAGAGATAAGAGGTGTAGCTTTTGGAACTAATACTTTAGAAATTTTAATGGAGTTAAATTGGGTAAAACACGAAGGTAGAAAAAATGTCCCTGGAAAACCAATTCAATATGGAACAACAGATGAATTTTTAAGTCATTTTAATCTACAAAAATTGTCAGATTTACCAACTGTGAATGAATTAGGCTCAGCAGGCTTAATTGATACTTCAAGTGTAGACTCTGCAATATTTGGAACAGGTAAATTTTTTAAAGAAAAACAAGTCGACAAGAAGGAAAATATTTATTCTGATATTGATGAAATGTTGAGTAGTACCCTCAAATCTGACGAAACCTAAAAAATCACTTTTAATAAATCAAGAATAAGGTTATAAATAATTTATGAGTATAGGATTTTGGCAAATAGCAATTGTAGTAATTTTAGTAGTTTTACTTTTTGGTAGAGGAAAAATCTCTAGCCTAATGGGTGATGTAGCTAAAGGAATTAAAAGTTTCAAAAAAGGAATGGCTACAGATGTTAATGATGATGACCAAACTAAAAATATTTCAGAAAATCAAGACTCTAATAAAAAAGAATAACAAATGCCGTCAATTGGCTGGCTAGAAATACTAATCATAGTCTCAATAGCAATTATTGTAGTAGGTCCGAAAGATTTTCCTTACATGTTAAAAAAAATTGGTTCATGGATTGGTTCAGCCAAGAGATATGTTCGTGATGTTCAAGGACAAGTTAGTGATTTAACAAATGAAACTTTAAATACTGATATAGACGAAAAACCAAAATCACAAAACCAAGAGAAAAAAAAAGATGAGTAAAGATAAAGAGGGAAGTTTCATAAGTCATTTAACTGAACTTAGAAAAAGATTAATAAACTCATTTATATTTTTAGCTATTTTATTTGTAATTTGTTATTATTTTTCTGAGTACATTTACGGTTTTTTAGTTGAACCGTATGCAAATGCTGTAAAAGATGACGATACGAATAGAAGGCTAATATTTACTGCACTTCAAGAAACATTTTTAACATATCTAAAGGTTTCTTTTTTTGCTGCTTTTTTTATTACAAGTCCCTTTATATTAATCCAAATTTGGAAATTTATAGCACCAGGGCTTTATAATCATGAAAAGAAAGCGATAATGCCTTACTTAGTGGTAACACCAATACTATTCTTACTTGGTGGAATGTTGGTTTATTATTTAATAATGCCTTTAGCTATAAAGTTTTTTTTATCCTTTGAGAGCTTAGGTGCAGCCACAAATCTACCAATTCAATTAGAAGCTAAAGTAAATGAGTATTTATCATTGGTAATGAAGCTTATTTTTGCATTTGGTTTAAGTTTTCAATTACCAGTAGTATTAAGTTTATTAGCTAGAATTGGAGTTGTGAATTCAACATTTTTAAAAGAGAGAAGAAAATATGTTGTTGTAATAATATTCGCTGCAGCAGCTATATTAACGCCACCAGATCCAATCACACAAATTGGTTTAGGTATACCTTTATTAATTTTATATGAATTATCAATAATATCAGTAGGAATAATTGAAAAGAAAGCAGCAGAAAAAAATGCACAATATTAAAGATATCAGAAATGACTTCGAAGACTTTAAAGAAAAACTTAAAAATCGAAATATTGATATAAGTCTTGATAATATAATAAGTTTAGATGAGGAAAATAGAAAACTTATTCAAGAAAAAGAAAAATTTGAAATGGAAAAGAAAGCTATATCAAAATCCAAAGATCAAAGTTTATTTGAAAAGTCAAAAGAGCTCTCTTTAAAAATTGAAGAAATTAACAAAAATCAAATAAAATTACAGAGCCAGATTACTGATATTTTATCTTCTATACCGAATATACCTTTAAGCGATGTCCCAGTAGGACAAGATGAAAATTCTAATAAAGAAATTGAAAAAAAAGGTGAAATAAAAGAATTTAATTTTAAGCCTAAATCTCATTATCAACTAGGAGATAAATTAAATATGCTTGATTTTGACTTAGCAACGAAAACTACTGGTTCTAGATTTGTTTTTGTTAAAAAAGAGTTAGCTCAATTAGAAAGAGCAATATCAAATTTTATGATTGATACACATACTCAAAAAAATGGTTATACAGAAATATCGCCTCCATTAATTGCAACTGCTGAAACAATGTTTGGCACTGGACAGTTACCAAAATTTGAAAATGATCAGTTTGAAATTAAATTAGACGAAGGTGATGGAAGAAAGTTTTTAATACCAACCGCTGAAGTAATTTTGACAAATATTGTAAAAAATCAAATTTTAGAAAAGAATGAATTACCAATTAGAGTAGTCGCATCAACACCATGTTTTAGAAAAGAAGCAGGTAGTTATGGTAAAGATACCAAAGGTATGATCAGACAACACCAGTTTTATAAAGTGGAACTAGTAAGTATTGTAGAAAACGATAAATGTACAGAGGAGTTAGAAAGAATGTCTAACTCTGCAACAATGATATTAGATGCCTTAAAACTTCCTTATAGAAAAATTGTTTTATGTACTGGTGATATGGGTTTTAGTGCAGAAAAAACTTATGACATTGAAGTTTGGCTTCCATCTGAAAATAAGTATAGAGAGATTTCAAGCTGTTCATCTTGTGGTTCTTTCCAAGCAAGAAGAATGAAGGCTAGATATAAAGGACAAAACAATTCAAAAGAATTTGTTGGCACACTTAATGGTAGTGGTTTAGCAGTTGGCAGAACTATGATTGCTATTATGGAAAATTATCAAACGGAAGATGGATCTATTTTGATACCTGATGTTCTTAAGCCATATATGCCAAATATAGATAAAATTTCTATCAATTAAGAGTTGAGTTTGAATTATAGATAGGATAAATAGCCTTAACTTAATAGGATACGTTATGGATGCTGGAATTGGACAATTTATACCTTTAATTTTAATTTTTGTTATTTTCTATTTTTTTCTTATTAGACCTCAACAGAAAAAAGTAAAAGATCACAAAGCTATGGTTGAAGCCCTTAAAAGAGGAGATAAAGTCATTACCTCTGGTGGTATAGTTGGTACTGTTGAAAGAATAATTGATAACGAAAAAGTTGAAGTTCAAATTTCTGATAATGTGAATGTTGAAGTTGTCAGAGCAACTGGAATTCAAGGTTTAGTAAGCTCTACAGAACCAAAAAAATAACATTATAAAAAAGTGTTATACTTTTCAAAATTACGAATAATTTCAGTAATTGTTTTTACAGTTATCTTTTCCTATTTCGCTTTTTCAAATTTTGTTAAATTTGATGATAAATTTTTTTCAAAAAATATAAATTTAGGTTTAGATCTACAAGGTGGATCTTATTTGCTTCTTGAAATAGATAATCGACCAGTAATTACTCAAAAACTACAGGCCAAAATAATTGAATTAAAAAGATATTTTAAAGAAAAGAAAATAACTCTCAAAAATTTTTCACTTAAAGGGGATACAATTTTATTTGAAACAACAGATAACGAAATTGAAAATGTTAAAAATATTTTAAATGACAAAGAAAGCGATGTTAATACTTATTACCCAACTTATAAATCGCATGAATTTGATGTGTTAGAAAATGGAAATCTTTTTTCATTAAATTACTCTAGATATGGTTTAGTCTTATTAAAAAATTCTTCACTGGATCAGGCAATTGAAATTGTAAGAAGAAGAGTTGATGAGGTTGGGACAAATGAGCCTAATATTTTAAAAAGAGGAAATGATAGAATATTAGTTGAATTACCTGGCTTAGATGACCCAAATAGAATTAAATCTTTGCTTGGAAAAACAGCTAATCTTACATTCCAATTTATTTCACAAAATAATGAAGAGTCTTTTGGAACTGAAAAATTATCTTTTGAAGATGGATCTAGAGATGCAATTGTTAGCAAAAGAATAATTTTAAGTGGTGATAACCTAGTTGATGCAAAGCCAACAATGAATTCACAAACAAATGAAACTGTCGTTTCCTTTAGTTTAGATAGAGTGGGTGCTAAAAAGTTTGGTAAAGCAACTAGTACTGGTGTTGGAAAACAACTGGCAATAGTATTAGATGGTAAAATAATTAGTGCTCCTTCAGTTAGAGAACCCATAATTGGTGGATCTGGACAAATCTCAGGTGACTTTACTTTTCAATCTGCAACAGATCTTGCATTACTACTTCGATCTGGAGCTCTCCCTGCACCTTTAAATATAATTGAAGAAAGAACAGTTGGACCAGACTTAGGTCAAGACTCAATAGACGCTGGAATTTTATCTTTATTTATCGGTTTCTTGCTAGTTATTTTATTTATGATTTACAAGTACAGAGCATTTGGATTAATTGCTAATTTAGCTCTTGTTTCAAATCTGTTTCTGCTAATTGGTATTCTAACTTTATTTGAGGCAACATTAACTTTACCTGGGATTGCAGGTATAATTTTAACAGTCGGAATGGCTGTTGATGCAAATGTTTTGATTTTTGAACGTATCAAAGAAGAGACTAAAAATGAAAAAAATCCAATAATTGCCTTTGATGCTGGATATACAAAATCAAGAACAACAATTTTAGATGCAAATATTACAACACTAATTGCAGCGTTCATTTTGTTTTTTATGGGATCAGGACCTGTAAAAGGTTTTTCTGTAACTTTAGGTGTTGGAATTCTAACTACTTTGTTTTCAGTATATTTTATAGCAAGATTGTTAACTTCTTTATATGTAGTTAAAAATAAAGATAAGGAGCAGTTACTTTAAAATGAGAAACATTTCTTTTAATAAGTTTTATAGAAAATTTAATATATTATCACTTGTACTAATAGTGATTTCATTAGTATTTTTAATTTTTAAAGGTTTAAATTATGGTGTTGATTTCAAAGGTGGCACTTTAATTGAATTAAGAACTTCAGATAAAACTAATAATATTAGTCTTATTAGAGATAGCTTCAATCAAATGAATTTGGGTGATGTATCAGTTAAAAAATTTGGCAATGAAACAGACTTTATCGTTAAGTTTGAAAAGCAAAATTCAAATGATCCTGAATTTATTAAAAATATTCAGAATAAATTATCTAGCTCTATTGGTGATGTCGATTTTAGAAGAGTAGAAAATGTTGGTCCTAAAGTAAGTTCAGAACTCTTAAAATCTGGAATTATTGCTATAAGTTTATCGCTTGCAGCAATGCTATTATATATTTGGATAAGATTTGAATGGCAGTTTAGCTTAGGAGCTATTTTAGCAATATTTCATGATGTTATAATTACATTAGGAATATTTTCTATTTTCTCTCTCGAAATAAACCTTTCAATCGTTGCAGCTGTTTTAACTATTGTTGGTTACTCTATGAACGATACTGTTGTTATATTCGATAGGGTTAGAGAAAATTTAAGAAAGTTTTCTGATATAAAAATTTTTGATTTAACTAATATTTCAATTAATGAAACTTTATCTAGAACAATAATTACATCTGTGACTACATTGTTAGCTTTATTATCAATCTACTTATTCGGTGGTGAAATTCTAAAAGGCTTTTCTTTAGCAATGATATTAGGAGTTATTTTTGGAACTTACTCCTCAATATATATCGCTAATCCTATTTTAGTTGCACTGAATGTCAGCCAAAGAACAATAGTTAAAGAAGAAAAAGATTAATATAGGTTTTGGGCTATTACCATCGTTAAAAGCATTGGCAAAGATAGAAGTGTATTTGTTCTTGAAAATAACATCGCAATTTTTGCAGATTTAGCTTTAACATCAGCTTCAACCTCAACAATTCCTAAAGCTTTTTTCTGATTTGGCCATATTACAAACCATACATTAAATGCCATTATAATTCCTAACCACATACCTATACCAATGGCAGTTGCTTTTCCTCCACCTGATCCAATTCCTAAGGTCATAGCTTGATGAACATAACCGTTTAAATAAGCTAAGATAAGTCCTGATATGACTGTAACTAAAGCTGCCCATCTAAACCAAAATAGAGCTGCAGGAGCTATAACTTTTCCAATCGCTGGTTTTTGCTCATCAGGTATTTTAGCCATATTTGGTATTTGAACAAAATTAAAATACCAGAGTAAACCGATCCACATAATTGCAACAATGACATGAATATATCTAAATAACCAGCTCCAAAAAACTACGTCGATATCAAAACCACCATTTCCAAAGTATAAACCTAAAAATAGCAAAATGGATAATGCTAAAGAGATATGAACTGTTTTAGATAATGATTGAAGAATCGAAAACATATTAATTATAATTTATAACATTTTTAATTAAAATTTAAGCAGTTTTTTTGAACTTATTGTCCAACATTGGTTTTAAAAATTTACCTGTATAACTATCTTTAACATTAATTATTTCCTCAGGTTTACCTTCAGCTATGATATTTCCTCCCTTTACACCACCATCTGGACCCATATCGACTATATAATCAGCAGTTTTTATAACATCTAAATTATGTTCTATTACAACTACAGTATTTCCAGTTGCAACAAACGTATGTAAAATTTCTAATAATTTTTTAATATCGTGTTGATGCAGTCCTGTTGTCGGTTCATCTAATATATATATTGTTCTTCCAGTTGATCTTTTAGATAATTCTTTTGCTAACTTTATCCTTTGAGCTTCACCACCTGATAGCGTAGTAGCTTGTTGACCAATTTTTATATACCCTAAACCAACTTTCTTAAGTGTAAGTAGTTTTGTTTTTATATTAGAAATATTTTCAAAATATTCACAACCTTCATCCACTGTCATATTCAAAACATCTGCAATACTCTTATCTTTAAATTTAATTTCTAGTGTTTCCCTATTGTATCTAGTTCCTTTGCATTCGTCACAAGTTATGTAAACATCTGGTAAAAAATGCATTTCATATGTTATTACTCCATCTCCTTCACAAGCTTCGCATCTACCACCTTTGACATTAAATGAAAATCTTCCTGGTTTGTAACCTCTGCTTTTTGACTCTGGTAAATTTGTAAACCAATCTCTAATCGGCCCAAAAGCTCCAGTATATGTTGCAGGATTTGACCTAGGTGTTCTGCCAATAGGAGACTGATCAATATCTATAATTTTATCGACTAATTCAATACCTTTAAAACCTCTAAAAGGTTTTGGAATTTTTCTCGATTTATTATTATTTAAAGTTAGATTTAAAGCATTATACAGTGTTTGAAGTATTAATGTTGATTTTCCACTTCCAGAAACACCTGTAACACATGTAAAACTTCCAAGTGGAATTTTAAGATTTACGTTGTTTAAATTATTTCCACTTGCACCATTAATTTCTAAAAATCTTCCATTTTTAGCTAATCTTCTAGTTCTTGGTATTGGTATAAAGCTTTTGTTTGATAAGTATCTTCCTGTAATGCTATCGCTATTATTTAATATATCATTATAGGATCCTTGAGCTACTACTTCGCCACCTTTGTTTCCAGCTTCTGGACCAAGATCGATTATGTGATCTGCATTTTCCATTGTCTCAGTATCATGTTCTACAACAATGACTGTATTACCTAAGTCTCTAAGTCTTTTTAATGCATTTATTAATTTTACGTTATCTTTTTGATGTAAACCAATAGATGGTTCATCAAGCACATATAACACTCCCGTCAATCCAGAACCTATTTGAGAAGCAAGCCTTATTCTTTGTGCTTCACCACCTGACAAAGTTCCAGACTCTCTTGATAAAGTTAAATAGTCAAGACCAACATTAAGTAGAAAATTTAATCTTTCGTTAATTTCTTTTAAAATGTGCTGGGCAATTTTAAGTTGACGTTTATCTAATTTTGTCTCGAGTGATTTAAACCATTCTTTTGCATCAAATATAGATTTTTCAGTTACTTCACTTATGTTAAGGTCATTAATTTTAACACAAAGTGCTTCATCTTTTAATCTGTGACCGTTACATCTTTCGCATTTTGTATCTGATTGGTACTGAGATATTTCTTCTCTTTTCCAATCACTATCAGTTTCTAGAAACCTTCTCTCTAGATTATTTACCACTCCTTCGAATGTTTTTTTATGTGAATATTTTTCATATCCATCATCATATGAAAATTTGATTTCTTCCTCATCAGATCCGAATAATATTACATCTTTAATTTTTTTTGAAAGTTTAGACCATCTATCATTTAATGAAAAACCGTAATGTTTTGCTATTGAAGCTAAAGTTTGTGCATAATATAAAGAAGATGACTTTGACCAAGGTTCAATAGCTCCATCTGCTATTGTTTTTTTTTCATCTGGCACAACTAATTTTGGATCTACATTTAATTTAACACCTATACCTTCGCACTCTTCACAAGCACCATATGGACTATTAAAAGAAAAAAGTCTTGGCTCTATTTCTTCAATTGTAAAACCACTTTCAGGACAAGCAAACTTAGTTGAAAAGATTAAATTTTCAGTTTTTCTAAATTTTTTTGGAAGTGTTTCATCCTCATATTCTACAAACATAAGTCCATTTGCTAGATTAACTGCAGTTTCGACACTTTCAGCCAATCTATTTCCTAATGAAGCATTTAAAACAATCCTATCAACTAGAACTGCTATATCATGTTTTAATTTTTTATTTAACTCTGGGACTTCATCGATATCATAAAGTTTATTATCAACTTTAATTTTTCTAAATCCTCTCTTTTTATAGCTAAGTATATCTTTTCTATATTCTCCTTTTCTTCCCCTTACAACTGGCGCATATAAAAAAATTGTTGATTTTTTTGGGAGTGTTTTAATTTTATCAACAATTTGACTTATAGTTTGAGAAGTGATTGGCAGTCCAGTAAATGGCGAATACGGAATGCCGGCTCTTGCATAAAGAACCCTCATGTAATCATAAATTTCTGTAACAGTAGCAACTGTAGATCTTGGATTTTTTGATGTATTTTTCTGTTCAATTGAGATTGCTGGACTTAATCCTTCAATTAAATCAACATTTGGTTTTTTCATCTTATCCAGAAACTGCCTTGCATAAGCTGATAAGCTTTCGACGTAACGTCTTTGTCCTTCAGCGTATACAGTATCAAAAGCTAAAGATGATTTTCCTGACCCAGATAGCCCAGTGATTACAACAAATTTTTCTTTTGGAATCTCTAGCGTAATATTCTTTAAATTGTGCTCTTTTGCACCCTTAATAACTATCTTTTTAAGCATATTTTTTGTTGCTTTAGTTTAATAAAATTAATATTCAAGTTAATAAGTGATATAATAAACATTCTTAAATATTAAAATATTATGGCTGGAAGTTTAAATAAAGTATTATTAATTGGTCGTTTGGGCGCAGACCCTGAAGTTAAGCAAATGGTAAACGGAAAAAGTGTTGCTAGACTAAGCCTTGCTACTAGCCAATCCTGGAAAGATAAAAATACTGGTGAAAAAAAGGAGAAGACCGAATGGCATAGAATAGTAGTTTTCAATGAAGGTTTAGTAAATGTAGTTCAGCAATATTTAAAAAAAGGTGCACAAGTATACGTTGAAGGGCAACTTTCAACAAGAAAATGGAAAGACGAACAAAGCGGTCAAGATAAATACTCAACTGAAATTTTAATTCAAGGTTACAACTCATCATTAACAATGCTTGGAGGTGGTAATCAAAATAATATTGCATCACAAGATAATAAGCAAAATTTTGATGATGCTCCTGCACCAGATCAAAGTGGTTTAGACGACGATATTCCATTTTAGTTAACATGGAAAAAAACGAAATTCCAAAAATAAATAATAATATTAAACCAATCTCAATGTATGATGAGATGAGTTCGTCATACTTATCTTACGCTATGAGTGTCATAGTAAGTAGGGCACTACCTGATATAAGAGATGGATTAAAACCGGTTCATAGAAGGATTATTTATGCCATGCACAAAGGCGGATTTGATTGGTCAAAGCAATTTAGAAAATCAGCAAGAATTGTTGGAGATGTAATTGGTAAATATCATCCACATGGAGATCAAGCAGTTTATGATGCTCTAGTTAGAATGGTTCAAGAATTTTCAATGAGCTTACCATTAGTTGACGGCCAAGGTAATTTTGGATCTATCGACGGAGATCCACCAGCAGCAATGAGGTATACCGAAACTAAACTTGCTAAGGTTTCACAATTTTTAATTGATGACATAGAAAAAAATACTGTTTCATTCAAGAGTAATTATGATGAAACAGAGCAAGAACCCGTTGTATTGCCTGCTCAATATCCAAATCTTCTTGTTAATGGTGCTGGAGGAATTGCTGTAGGAATGGCAACAAGCATACCACCCCACAATTTAGGTGAGGTTGTTGATGGAACTTTAGCTTTAATTAAAAATAAAGATATTAAAATTAATGAATTAATGAAACATATCCCAGGCCCAGATTTTCCAACAGGAGGATTAATTATTGGTAAGGATATAATTAAACAAGGCTATAAAACTGGAAGAGGCTCTTTTAAAATAAGAGGTGAAATCTCTGTTGAAAATCTAAAAAATGGAAAAGATAGACTTGTAGTCTCATCAATACCTTACCAAATTAACAAATCTAATTTAAACGAAAGAATTGCAGAACTGGTAAGAGATAAAAAAATTGAGGGTATAAGTGATATTAGAGATGAGTCTAATAGCGAAGGTATAAGAGTATCAATTGATCTTAGAAGAAATGTTGAACCAGAAACAGTTAAGAGACAATTATATAAGTATACCTCAATAGAGTCATCCTTTGGCTTTAATTCATTAGCAATTGTTGATCAAAAACCTAAGACCTGTAATCTCAAAGATTTTTTAGAAAATTTTTTAAAATTTAGAGAAGATGTAGTTATAAAAAGAACTAAATTTGATCTTAAAAAAGCAGAGGAGAGAGTTCATATTTTATTAGGATTATCTGTCAGTGTTGAAAATATCGATAAAGTCATTAAAATTATCAGATCCTCAAAAAATCCAGAAGAAGCAAAAAATTCACTTTTAAA
>CACJVQ010000012.1 GCA_902596915.1 uncultured Pelagibacteraceae bacterium
AAAAATTAATGTTGAAAATCTTAAATTTATTTTAATTAGGCAGGATCCTCCTTTTAATTCAGAATATTTAATAACTACTCTTATTTTAGATGGCTTAAAAAAAGTAAAAGTAATAAATAATCCAACTGCTATCAGAAATGTATCAGAAAAACTGTACTCAAAGCATTTTATTAAATTTATGCCAAATACTTTATTTTCAAGTAATATAGAAGAAATTAAGAAGTTTTATAATCAAAATAAAAGTATGATTATGAAACCTATTAATGGATATGGAGGTAATGAAATTCATCTCATTAAAAATAAGTTTAATAAAAAACTTATTACAAATTTTTTAAATAAAAATGGCCATTCAATGTTTCAAAAATTTTTAAAAAATATTTCTAAAGGAGATAAAAGAGTTTTTATTATTAATGGTAAAGTATGTGGTGCAATTTCAAGAGTTCCAAAAAAAGGTTCATATTTGAGTAATATGAGCAAGGGTGCTGTGCCTAAACTTACAAAACTTACTAAACAAGAATTAAAAATTTCAAAAATTATTGGAAAAAAATTAAAGAATGATAATATTTATTTTGCTGGAATTGACTTCATAGATCAGAAACTAAATGGAGATATTAATGTTACGTCTCCTACTGGATTAAAAACGTACTATGACCTTTCTAAAATCAATCTTGCTAAGATATTTTGGAAAGGTTTAAGAGCTTGAATAAATTATCAGATCAAAAGAAAGGTTCGTTACTAGCCTTCGTTGCTGTGATGTTCATTACACCTGATTCATTGCTTATCAGGCTTTCAAACATCGAAACATGGGGAATGCTTTTTTATAGAGGTGCTATACCTTTCTTTATAGTCTTAATTGGACTACTATTATTTTATAGGCAAAATTTTATTAATGCTTTTTTTAAAGTTGGTATAGTTGGTATATTTTACGCAATTAGCTTTTCTATTTGTAACATCACTTTCATTGTATCTATTCAAAATACTAACGTAGCCAACACGTTGATTATGATTGCTTTAGCCCCAATGCTTTCCGCAATACTTGGGGCAATATTCTTAAAAGAAATGCCTGGTAAAGGGACTTGGATCGCTATTTTCATTACATTTTTAGCGGCTTTATTTATTTTTTATGACTCGCTGCAAGTCGGTAATCTTTTTGGGAATATAATGGGATTTGTTACAGCTGCTGGATTAGCGGTAAATGCAGTTCTGATTAGATATG
Organism: uncultured Pelagibacteraceae bacterium; assembly: GCA_902596915.1. Lineage (GTDB taxonomy): Bacteria > Pseudomonadota > Alphaproteobacteria > Pelagibacterales > Pelagibacteraceae > Pelagibacter. The sequence goes on from CACJVQ010000012.1 coordinate 1,217, forward strand.
CCAAGGACAGAGATCTTTTGCCTTCTGCTGTAATGGGCAAATTAGGAGTTGCAGTATTTGCTTTCTTTTTTGTTGAAAACTTTAATTTAATTGGAACCGATCAAATTTACATACCAATAATGTGCATTATTTGTGTTGCCCTGCCTTTTGTTTTGGTAACAATTGCACCAAGATTTATACCAGCAGAAGAAGTAAATCTATTTTTCTTATTAGAAACAATAATAGGTCCAATTTGGGTTTGGTTAGTTGTTAAAGAGCAACCAACTTTGGAGACGATCATTGGAGGCGCCGTGATCATAATCACTTTAGGCATTCACTCATTTATTAAACTAAGAGAGCCTGAAAAAATTATTAATTAATTTCTTGATTTACTATCAAATCATCCATAGATAGCGAAATTATGGAAAAGATACTTAAAAATTCTTGGGCATTATTCACAGGTATGGGTCTAATTATGATAGCGCATGGCTTTCAAGTTTCTTTACTTGGAGTAAGAGCTGTTCATGAAAGTTTCAGCTTAACGGCAACCGGTTTTATGTTGTCAGGATATTTTGTAGGTTATTTTATAGGAGCAAAAACAGTTCCGATTTTAGTTTCAAGAGTTGGTCATATAAGAGTATTTGCTGCTTTTGCATCAATTGCTTCTATCGTTGTTTTAGTACACTCTATAATCGTCAATCCATTTACATGGTTTATATTGAGAATTGCCTCAGGTTTTTCAATGGTATGTTTATATACAATTGCTGAAAGCTGGCTAAACGACCGAGCAAGCAATAAAAATAGAGGAAGTGTTTTATCAATTTATATGATCGTTCTTTACTCATCTATGGCGATTGGAATGTTTTTTTTAAACTTCAGTAAGCCAGAAAATTTTCAGCCATTTATACTTGTTTCTTTATTCATGTCACTTTCACTTGTTCCAATATTATTAACTAAGAAAAAACCACCAAAATTTAAAAAAATTATAGGAATGAAAATTAAAGAACTTTATGAAGCCTCTCCTTTTGGAATGGTAAGTGCACTTTTATGTGGAATTTGTCACTCTGCAATGTTTGCTTTAATTGCTGTTTACGCAGCATCAATGAATTTTAGTATTTTTGAAATTTCTTTTGTAACATTTTTAATTGCTATTTCTGGTGCTATTTCACAATGGCCTATTGGTAAACTATCAGACATTTATGACAGAAGAACAGTCACAGTATATTCTACATTTGCTTCAGCTTTCTTTGCGTTATGTGCAATTTTTTCAGTGGGTACGATGCATTTACCTGAAGGTTTAGCGAGCTCAAAATTTTGGTTTTATATTTTTACAGGCTTATATGCTTTCTTTAGTCTTCCTATGTTTGCACTAATTTTTGCTCATACTAATGATTTTGTAGCTAAAGAAAAATTTGTAGCTGCAGGTGCAGGTTTACAATTTACCTTTGGAATGGGTGCAATTAGCGGGCCTTTTTTATGTTCAATGTTTATGGATTTAATTGGAGAGAATGGTTATTTTGTATTTCTAATTATATTTCACTGTTTAATAGGAGCATATGGCATTTACAGGATGAAAGTAAGAGAGGTAGTTGAAAACCCTGACTCTCAATTCACACCACTTCCTACAACAATAACTCCTATTGGCTTAGAACTTAATCCAGCTACAGAACCTATCGAAGATCCGATAAAACCAGTAGTAACCGAAGAAACAGTTATTGAAAAGAATAACCCTTCCCAATAATTAAAATCTTATTTAAAATTTTTATTCTGCTAAAATAGTTTATGACTAAAGCTATAAATCTTGGAGTATTGGGTATTGATCATGGTCATATCTTCGATATGCTTGATGAGATGCTTAAAGAGGGATGTAGTTGTAATTATTTTTGGACCGAAGGATCTCCGTTAACATTAGATGAATTTACCAAAAAATATCCTCAAATAAAAAGAGTAGATAATAAAAGTGATATTTTAAATGATGATGCTATTGATATGGTTTTAATTTCATCCATACCTATAGATAGAGCAAATCTATCTATAGATGCAATGAAAGCTGGAAAAGATGTCATGGTTGATAAGCCAGGATGTACAACACTTGAGCAACTTAATAATCTAAAACAAATAGTTAAGGAGACAGGAAAAATTTGGTCAATTAATTTTTCAGAAAGATTTCATGTAGCAGCTGTTGTAAAAGCAGAAGAGCTAGTTGCTGAAGGTAAAATTGGAAAAGTAAAACAAACAATTGGTACTGGCCCTCACAGACAAGGTAATTATGAAAGACCTGATTGGTTTTATGATCGTGATAGTTATGGTGGAATAATAACAGATATAGGCTCACATCAAATTCATCAATTTTTAGTATTTACAAATTCAAATGAAGCTAAAGTGAATCATGCGTTAGTTGAAAATACGACTAAGAAAGAATTTACTGGTTTTCAAGATTTCGGGGAAGTTAATCTCACTGGAAATGGTGGTCATGGATATGTTCGTTTAGATTGGTTTACTCCTGATGCGCTTCCTACTTGGGGAGATGGAAGGTTATTTATACTGGGTGATAAAGGTTTTATTGAAATTAGAAAGTACATAGACCTAGCTAAATCTGAAAAAGGAAATCAACTATTTTTGGCAAATAATAACGAAGTTAAACATATTGACTGTTCGAATGAAAAACTCCCCTACTTTAGTAATTTAATTCAAGATGTTTTGAATAGAACTGATACTGCTTGTTCGCAAGAACTTACTTACTTATCAATGGAACTAGCAATTAAAGCTCAAGAATTAGCTGAAAAAAAATGAAAAAATATCAGGTAGCAATAATAGGAACTAATATAGGAGCTAAACATTTTGAAGATTTTCAAAAAGTATCAGACCGATTTAATGTTCATACATTGTGTGGTTTAACAAGAGATGCAATAGATAAAATATTGGCGTCAAATAATGATACTAAAATGTCATTAAACTTTGATGATGTATTAAAAGTAAAGGAAATAGATATAATTGATATTTGTCTCCCGCCTCATTTACATTTTTCTGCGTGTAAAAAATCTCTTGAAGCTGGAAAGCATGTAATTTGTGAAAAACCATTGGTTTCAAGTCTTAAAGAAATTGATAAGCTAGAAAATATCAGCAAAGAAACAGGAAAGATAATCTTTCCTGTATTCCAATATAGGTATGGATTAGGATTTTCTAAATTTAAAGCACTAATGAATTCGGGACTTGCTGGAAAACCTTTAATCGCCTCATTAGAAACTCATTGGAATAGAGGAAAAGATTATTATTCAAAACCTTGGCGAGGTACTTGGGATGGTGAACAAGGAGGAGCAATTTTAAGTCACTCAATACATATTCATGACTTAGTGAGTATGATACTAGGACCAGTTTCAAATGTATTTGCAAAATTAACAACAAGAGTAAATAATATAGAAGTCGAAGACTGTGCATCTTTATCAATTGAAATGGAAGATGGAACATTGGTCACTAGCTCAATCACCCTAGGTGCAGCAAATGATACCAGTAGACTAAAATTCTGTTTTGATGGACTGACAGTAGAATCGGGGGCATCTCCAGATAAACCTTATAATCCAGCTGACGATGAATGGACATTTTTACCAAGACCTCCTATTTCACAAAGTCAAATTGATGAAGTATTGTCAAAAGTCAAAAAACCTAAATCATGGTACGCAGGAATGTTTGATGAAATAGCCAACAAACTTGATGGAGAAGTTAGTGATGAAGTAACTTTATTGGATGCTAGAAAATCTTTAGAATTTGTAACAGCTGTTTACAGTTCATCAAGACAAAACAAAAGTATCAAACTTCCAATTACCAATGACAATCCTTTGTACAATTCCTGGTTACCAAAATAATCAATAACCTAATTTAGGATCGACTTGATTATGTAAATCTTTTTTATCAATAAATAGTATTAAATTCTTGAAGAACTTTTCTAAAACCATTTCAATATAATTTCCTTTACTATCTGAAGATATGTGAGGTGTAATTACCAAATTTGGAGTATTCCAAAATTTTGAATTTCTGTTTATGGGTTCTTCTGAAAAAACATCTAAAATAGCTCCAGCAATTTCATTTTTTTTTAATTTTTTTCTTAGATGATCATAATCCATCACAGATTGGCGACCAATATTAACAATTCCACACGTAGCTTTAAGAAGATCTAATCTTTTCTTATTAATTAATCCTTTTGTTTCGTTTGTTTCTGGAACAGCTAGATAAAGAAAATCAGCCTCAGGTAAGACTTCATCAATCCTATCAAAAGTTATAACTTTTGAACAACCTTCAACTGCTCTACCCCTTCTATTAACTCCAATAACTTTTGCTCCTAATAAGCTAATATGTTTAATCATTGAGCCACCTAACGATCCAGTGCCTACTACTACAACTTTTTTACTATCAATTGGGTTACTTAATAAAGTTACAAACTCTTTTTTTTTTTGATTAGTAATTATTCTTGTCATATGGTTTTGAAGCATCAAAACACTCATTAATCCGAATTCACCTGCCTTTTTAGAATGTATTCCACTACTATTTGTTAAAATTAAATCTTTTTTAAGCCAGTTAAATGGATAAAGATGATTAACACCCGCTGACACAATATGTATCCATTTTAAATTTGGTGCTATTTTACTTAGATTATTTGTTGGAAAATTCCATGTAAGCAAAATATCTGCATCTTTCATTGAAGATTTCCAATTATCATCATCCCAATCAACTATGTATGAAATCTTATCTTTTATATCAGAATATTTATTGAGAAAATTCTCAAATAATTCTTTTGGAACACTACTATTTTTTTCACCTTCTAAATCACAAGGCAAAGAACCTTTTTTCCAGTGATTATTTCTTATATGAATTTTAATTTTACCTTTAGGCATTTAAAATTAAAATATACTAAAATTTTAAAAATTATAACAATGATTAAAGAAGGTTGTTCTCATAAAAAAATGTAATATTGTATAGGATATTTAAATTATGCCTTCATTTGATGTAATAAGTAAAATTAATTATCAAGAATTTGACAATGCTCTTGCAAATTGTTTAAGAGAAATTTCTAATCGATATGATTTTAAGGGACTTAATATTTCAATTGAGAGAAAAGATAAAATAATAACTATAATAGCGCCAGATGAATTAAAATTAAAACAAGTAAATGAATTGCTACAAGTTCATCTTATAAGAAGAAAAGTAGATCCAAGAGTAATAATTGTTAAAAATTCAGAGGGTGCAGCTGGTGGAACCATTAGACAAGTAAGTGAATTAGCAGAGGGCATTAGTCAAGAAAATGCTAAGAAGATTATTGCTGATGTAAAAAAACTAAAACTTAAAATCCAAATTAAAATTCAAGGAGAAGAATTAAGAGCACAAGGAAAAAAAAGAGATGATCTTCAAGAAGCAATATCTGCCATAGAAGCTATAGATGTAGGGATTCCAATTGAATTTATAAACTTTAGAGATTAATCAAGGTTTATGTTTGTATGAACAAAAAAAGTCTATTTGTAGAACTTGAATACCCTATGATCTAAAATAATGATTTATTTACATAATATTTTACCAAAATTGTTTAGTCCATTAATGTTTTTTATTTTAATAATTTTTTTAGGTATTATTTTTAATTCAAGAAAAATTACTTTTTGTGGAATTATAATATTAATTTTCTTTTCTCTGCCAATAGTTTCAAAAAAATTAATTCAAACTTTAGAAATTGATTATCAACCAACAAAAATTTCGGAAATAAACAATGCAGATGCCATAGTTGTCTTAAGTGGCATGACCAGATCCAACAAAAATATTGAGAATATTGATTTCGAATTTAACGAAGCTGTAGACAGGATTATTGCTGGTATAAAATTATTTAAAATAGGTAAAGCTCCAACTTTAATATTGACAGGCGGTAAACTTCCTTGGTCAATTGGTAAGCCTGAAGGTGAATATTTAAAAGAATTTGCTATAAATAACGGTATTCCGGAGAAAGATATCCTGATAACCGAAAATGTTCAAAATACTGATCAAGAAGCCAGATCTATTAAAAAGCTGTTACCTGAAGATGATAAAAAAATAATACTTGTAACATCAGCTTTTCATATGGTGCGGGCAGTAAAAGTGTTTGAAGCGGCTAATATAAGTTTAATACCTTTTCCGGTTGACTATAAACAAACTTCTTCCACATTCACTTCTATGGATTTGATACCATCAGCATATTCGCTTTATGAAACATATTTTTTTATGAGAGAAATGATTGGTAGATTTTATTATAATTTAAAATATTAAATGTTTTAAAAATGTTCAAAAAAATTTCTTATAAATTAATCTTTGTTGCTTTTAATTTTTGCCTTTTTATTTTTTGTCTAGAATTATTCTCTAGAATACTTTTTACTGAAACAGCTTCAAACTAGAACATTTTGAGATATAACAAGACTAAGTGAATTATGAACAAAGAAAACGCAAGTAAACTGTGGAAAATTATTCAGGAAGCTGGCGATTATTTGGGGGATTAGAGGTTCACATTAATCCACATTAAACTGCATTAAACTACAGTACTTATGTGGATATTAAAAAGTTAGCTTGAAATAAATAGCTTAAAGACTCATCAATTTAATTAAAAAACTTGATAACAGACTTGAAACAAAAGAGATAAATCAAATAGCTATTTTTAAAGCAAATAGACTCATGGTTCAGGATTTGTTAATATTAAATTGTGAAAAGAATATTACAATTTATATTTTTAAGTTTAATGATAATTGTAAACTCTGAAATCACTAAAGCTGAAAATTTAATAACTTGTTCAGAGAAAGTAGACAATGAAGTTAAGCAAGTATCTGAGTTTGAAAAAAAGGATTCTAATGATCCAAATAACATTATTGTTGGATTGATAGCTAAAGAATTTGAAAAAACTGCAGAACAAATAGAAGCTGAAAGATTAGAAAAAATAAAAGCTAAAAAATGTGCAAAAATTGAGGCTGAAAAAGCTGAAAAACTAGCAAAAATTGAAGCTGAAAGATTAGCAAAAATAGAAGAAAAAAAGATTAAAAAATTTTATGAAAAAAAGGAAAAAAAAGCAGCTGAAACTCAACAAAATTTAAATTTTATAAAAAAAATTTTTGAAAATAAAAATTTAATCAAATTAAATTGCTTTGAAATTAATGAAAATACTCATTTTAAAATTTTTATAGATGATAAATTAAAAAAAGCTGTAGAAATTTATCCATCTGGAAAAGTTACAGTTCTACATACAGTAAGATCTAACAACGATTATTTTATATTAGATTTTCATAGTGTAAAAATATCTTCTGGTTTTTATTTAAAAGAAGAAATAATTATAAATAATTTTCTATCACAAAAACAACGAAATGTATCATTGGCTCCTACATTGAATGCTTACATAGCAGAATATGCAGACGAAAAAATTAGATTTTGGATTATAAATAGACACACTGGAATATCTCAGATAGAACCAATCGGAACCGTTATCAATGATAAAGTAATAGTTATGGACGATACAAATCAACCTACTAAACATTATTTCAGTCTAGAATATAAGGGGGGCAAAAAATTTAATTGTTCTAAAAAATCTTTTTAATGAGAAAACTTTTAGGGGTCGTGGTTCTGGGTTGTAGGATTTTATAGGATAACTTGAAACAAACTTGAAACAAAAGAGATAAAACAAAAAATAGGTTAATGTGAATAAAGAAAACGCAAGTAAACTGTGGAAAATGATACAGGAAGCTGGCGATTATTTACAAGGACAACTTCCAGATCACCCAAATCACCCAAAAGGTAGAAACCCTTATGCTCATGTAGCAATTTGTGTAAAGAGTAAATTCAATGCAAGTTACAAAGATATTGAGGATGAAAAATTTGATGTGGTAGTAAACTATATTAACTTTCTTAAAGAAAACCCTAGTTAATCAAGACTTAATTATATTTAAAAAAGATTCAATATCAGATGAATCTGTGTTCCATGCAGTGACTAACCTAACTGCTTTACATTCCCACTCTTCATCGTTTATTTTGTAACCTTGTGAATTAAATTGATCTATTATATTTTTTGGTATTTTAACAAAAACCTCATTTGCATCTGTTGGGTAAGCTAATTCAATATTTTTATGTTTCAGTAAGCCTTGGCTTAATTTTTTTCCCATGGAATTTGCATGCTTTGCATTTTTTAACCAAACTTCATCCGAAATATAAGCATCTAATTGGGCTGATACAAAACGCATCTTTGAAAGTAAATGACCTGCTCTTTTCATTAAAAAAGCTAAATTTCCAACTAACTCTGGTTTAAAAAAAATAATGGCTTCTGCTGCTAGGCATCCATTTTTAGTTGCTCCAAATGACAGTACATCAATTCCAGACTTCCATGTCATTTCTGCTGGTGAACAGTTTAATGAAACTAATGCATTTGCAAATCTTGCTCCATCCATATGAATATTTAGATCATGTTTGTGAGCAATCTCAGATATTTTTTTTATTTCATCTAAATTGTAAGCAACACCTGTTTCACATAATTGAGTAATACTTACTGATGATGGTTGAGTATGATGAACCACGCCTTTTCCAGAGATATTACTATCTAATTCTTCAGCTATAATTTTTCCGTTATTACCGTCCAGATTTACTAACTTTGCACCTCCAGTATAAAATTCGGGAGCTCCACATTCGTCTACATTTATATGGGATAGTCTATGGCAATAGATATTTCCAAAAGAAGGAGTCATAGTTGATAAGGCTAAAGCATTAGCTGCTGTTCCTGAGGCTGTTGGAAAAACTATAACTTCTTTCTCAAATATTTCTGAAAATTTATTTTGTAAGTTTTTCGACAGATCATCATTACCATATGGAGTTTTGTCATCCTCATTAGCTTTAAGAAGTGCATTTAAGACTTCAGGACATGCACCTGTAACATTATCTGAAGCAAATTTTACTCTTTCTCTTTTTGTTTTTATCTGTGTCACAATTATTGCTTTGGAAAATAATCTTTTAATTCACCTTCTCTATAAACATCTGCTGTACAACAATGTAACCCACCTCCAAATGCATAAGCGTCTCTGAGCTCAACAGGAACAACCTCCATGCCTAATTTATCTAGTTGTTCTGCTTGATAAACTTCACTTTTTTCTACACATACAGTTTTAGGATCTAAAACTAAAACATTCATTGATAGCCATGTTGAGGAGTAACATAGAGGCGGAGGTTCGTTATGTGCAGGTTGAGCACTATCAATAATTTCCCATCCATTATTTTCAAACAATTTTCTTTGCTCTTTAGGAAGCCTTCTTTGAGGATTGTTAATTATTAAACCCTCCTTTATAGGTGTAAAAGTTGCATCTATATGAATTGGATAAGGATCACCTGGAAAATTAACAGCATGAACCCTGTGATCTTTATAATGTCTTTTTAACCAATCAATTCCTTTTAAATTTGTTGTAAAACCATGTTGTACTACTAAATCTTTACCAAATCTTAGAACGTCAGCAGCATCAAATAATGGCTCCTCTTCAGTGGTTACAAAATATTTATTTTCTGTCCATTCCAGTCTTTTTTGAATTCCTATTTTATCTGACAAGTAATCTTCTCTGTAATCCTCATCTGTTAATCTAGGTTTAGGAGCAGATTCGTGTCTCATATTTGGATCTAAATTATAATATTGCTTTAAAAGTGGTCGGTAACATAGATATTCAAACCATCGGCAACGATAACTCATCGTAGCCTCTAAAATTTCATTACCAACAGTTAGCAAAACATCTCTGGGTGGCATGCATCCAAACATTGTCTCCGCTTGCCAATCAGGTGTGGATGTTTTTTGATTAAAATCAATTGGGTCGGGTCTATCAACTGTAATCCCTCTTTTTTTTAATATATTTGAGAAATCATCTAAAAGCTGATTTGCTTTATCTACAGTATCTTTAGTTCTTGGACCAAATTTTCCTCTCATATCGCTGTCTTCTGGAACTTTAGCATCTAATGCTGGCTCAGGGGCAGGTATACAAGTACCATCTGCTTTACCTACTATTACATGTTTCAATGGATCCCATTCATTCCAACTATTAACAATTACTTTTTGGTTATTCATTTTAATTTAAACCTATAAACCTTCTATTTGACTGCATAATTAGGCTGTAGTAAAAAATTGACATAAAGATAAAAAATCCACCAATAATAGTATTCGTAGATGGGACTTCATTAATTCCCATCCATGGTAACCACACCCAGAATATTCCACCTATTACCTCAGTCAGTGAAAGTAAAGTAAGGTCAGCTGCTGGAATATTTTTTGATCCAATTGAATACAAAATTAGACCCATACATACTAGAGTTCCATGAGTAGCAAATAAAGCTTCATTTTTTCCAGTAGATAAAAAATTAGCATCATTCGACATAAGCATTACAGCAGAAAATATGAAACAGAACAACCCAGCAAAGGCTACTGTAGTAAATTTTGGTGTTTCTTTTCTCCATCTAAGTGAAACAGAAAAAATTGAGAAACCTAATGCTGAAATAAGTCCAAACACAAGCCCTGGCAATGAATTTTTACTAGAATTATCTAAAGCCATTATACATATGCCCGCTGCAGCAACTACAATCGCAATCCATACTGTTAATGAAATTTTTTCTTTTAAGAATAAGAACCCTAATAAGGCTGTTATAAATGGCATTGCCGCAAGACAAAGTAAAGTAATAGCTGCTGTCGTATTAGTAATTGACCATATAAATGTTATCATTGCGGTCCCAAGACCAATACCTCCGATTAGACCAGATATACCAATCTTAAAATAATTTTTATAAAATTCTTTTCCTTCCTCAAGGAACAAATACATATTAAGCAAAAGAAAAATAACTATTCCTCTTGTAAATAAATATTGCCAAGGAACTGTTTCTGGCTGATCGATGTGCCTTACAACATATGGACCAAATGACCAAAAAATACCAGCAATTAATACGATTGGGATGGCTACTTTAGGATTTTTTAAGTTTAGCATGTGCTATTTTTTTATTTAAGAAGTATGAAAATATAAATATAAATTTGTATAATAACAATCAAATAAATACTCAAATTAATGGATATTAATATTTTAAAAATAGCTTCTGATACCAAAAACAATAAACATATTCATAATTGCACTCATTCGATGAAATATAAAAGTCAAATTTGTGGTGATGAGATTGAAATTTTTTTAATTATTAAAGACAATGTTATTAAAGATTTCTCTTATCAATCTCAATCTTGCATATATTGCAATGCATCTGCAAATTTAGCTACAAAAAATTTTAAGAAAAAAAGTAAAGATAAAATTAAAAATTTTTTAAAATTATTGGATGAGTTCAATGATAAAGAAAATATTTCATTTCCAAGTGAATGGAAAGAGTTTAAAAAAATCTTTGATAAAAAAAATTATGCAAGAAAAGAATGTTTAACGCTTCCAATAGAAGCTTTAAAAAAAGTAATACAATAAATGAACAAAGATAAAATTATAAGATCCCTTTTAGCGTTGATTTTTACAACTATAACAATTGGTGTTCTCACTTTATTAACTTATAAAACTAATTTTGGACTTTTTTTAATTGCATCATTTGGATCCTCAATGGTTCTTTTATATGGTTACCCAGAAAGTCCATTTGCGAAACCTAAAAATATATTATTTGGTCATCTAGTAACTTCAACAATTGGAATTCTATTTTATAATTTTATCCCATTGCCAATTTATATATTAATACCTTTAGCGGTAGGCCTTGGTGTTGGATTGATGATTTTACTAGATGTAACCCACCCTCCAGCTGGGGGAAATCCTATTATAGTCATATTGGGCTCAGTATCGTTTGACTATTTGTTCTCTCCAATATTAACTGGATGTTTGATTATAATAGCCTTTGGAATTTTTCTGAATAAATTCATTGCTAAAAAGAAATACCCCTAATCAACTACTATTCGTTTGATTGATGTTCTAATTTTATGCTACACTTTCTTAAGAAAATATCTATAGAGAGATTTTAAAACATAAATATTAGGAGAAAAAATGAAAGTACTTTGCGTATTATATGATGATCCAAAAGGTGGGATGCCTAAAAGCTACCCATTGTCAGATCTTCCAAAACTAGAAAAATATCCAGATGGGATGACACTACCAAGTCCAAAAGGTAGAGATTTTACGCCTGGAGAACTATTAGGATGTGTATCTGGTGAATTAGGATTAAGAAAATTTTTAGAGAGTAATGGTCATGAGTTAGTTGTAACAAATAGTAAAGATGGAGACGGATGTGAAGCTGACAAACATATCGTTGATGCTGATATAGTTATTTCTCAACCATTCTTTCCATATTATTTAACAAAAGAGAGAATTGAAAAAGCAAAAAATTTAAAAATTGCAATCACAGCAGGAATTGGTTCAGACCATGTAGATTTACAGGCAGCAATGGATCATAAAATTGATGTTGTAGAAGTAACATTTTGTAATTCAAGATCGGTTGCTGAGCACATAGTAATGATGATTGTTTCAATGGTAAGAGATTATCACAACCAACACCGAATTGTTAATGAAGGTGGATGGAATATTGCTGATGCAGTTCAAAGGTCTTACGATGTTGAAGGAATGCACATTGGAACAGTTGCGGCTGGAAGAATTGGTTTAGATGCATTAAGAAAAATGAAACCATTTGATGTACATCTTCATTATTTTGATAGACATAGATTACCTGAATCAGTTGAAAAAGAGTTAAATCTTACTTTTCATGAAACTGTAGAGTCTATGGTTAAAGTATGTGATGTTGTTACAATTAACTGTCCTCTTCATCCTGAAACAGAAAATTTATTTGATGATGAAATGATATCTAAAATGAAAAAAGGTGCATATATTGTGAATACAGCAAGAGGTAAAATTTGTAATAGAGATGCAATTGCTAAAGCTTTAGAAAGTGGTCAACTAAGTGGATATGCAGGAGATGTGTGGTTTCCTCAGCCAGCTCCAAACGATCATGTATGGAGAACAATGCCAAACCATGGGATGACACCTCATACTTCTGGAACTTCACTATCTGCTCAAGCTAGATATGCTGATGGTGTTAGAGAAATACTTGAGTGCTTTTTTGATGGTACTGAAATGAGAGATCAATATTTAATTGTCAAAGATGGACAGTTAGCAGGAATGGGTGCTCACTCTTACAGTAAAGGAAGCGCTACAGGCGGTTCTGAAGAAGCGGCAAAATATCAAAAAAAATAGAGTTTTAAATATAAAACATTAAAGGTAAGCTATCATTAATCTAGATAGCTACCTTTAATGAAAAAACTTTTATCAATAATTTTCTTTCTAATTTCTTCAGACAGCTTTGCTAATTCACCAAATTTTGAAAAAGCCTATTTTGCTGGAGGATGCTTTTGGTGTATGGAAGAATCTTTTGAAAATATTCTTGGTGTCTCAAAAGTTATCTCTGGCTATTCAGGTGGCACAACAGAAAATCCAACTTATAAAGAAGTTACATATGGAAACACAGGCCATTTTGAGGTTATTGAAGTCATATATATTCCAGATGTAGTTAGCTATGAAAAACTCTTAGAAGAATTCTGGGTAAACATTGATCCATTTGATGCTGTAGGACAATTTTGTGACAAGGGATATAGTTATAGATCAGTGGCATTTTATCAAAATGATAAGCAAAAAAACTTAATAGAAAATAGTATTAAGGAAATAGAGAAAAAATTCAAAAAAAAAGTAGTAACTTATGTAAGAAAATTTGATAAATTTTATATTGCTGAGGCTGTTCATCAAGATTATTACCAAATAAATTTTCTTAATTACTTAAGATATAAAAAAGGATGTAGACGCGAAGCAATATTAAATAGTATTTGGGGGTCTTAAAATGTCTGTGGTTAGTAAATACGTATCTTTAAAAAATTATATTCCAACCGGCTTACCAAAAGAGACAGATTTTGAAATAAAATCAAAAGAAATTTCAGTTAATGAAGACAAAAACATTTTAGTATCAAATTCATGGATATCAGTTGATCCATACATGCGTGCAAGAATGACTGAGAGAAAAAATTATAAACCACCATTTAAAATTGGTGAAGAAATGGAAGGGTATGCTATTGGTAAAGTAGAACTCTCAAATGATAAAGATTTTAGTGTTGGAGATTTAGTATTTAGCAGTCTTGGTATGAGAGATAAGTTTGTTTGTAGTTCTGATGAACTTAAGAAACTAAAACCAATAGATATGCCTATACAGTCGTATTTGGGTCCGCTTGGAATGACGGGGCATACAGCTTACATTGGACTTTTCAAACATGGAGAATTGAAATCTGGGCAAACTATATTAGTCTCTTCTGCTGGAGGTAGTGTTGGATCCACAGTTTGTCAAATTGCAAAAAATCTTGGTTGTAAAGTTATTGCAAGCACAGGGTCTGATGAAAAAGTTGATTGGTTAAAAAATGAATTAAAAGTTGATCATGCTTTTAATTATAAGAAAGTAGAAAACCTTGTCTTACATTTCAAGGGAATTTGTCCTGATGGTTTTGATCTTTATTTTGATAATGTTGGTGGAGACTTTTTAGAGTCTGCTATTTTCCAAATGAAAACATATGGTCGTATTGTGATTTGTGGAAGAATTTCACAGATGAATGCAACAAATCCAGGATCTGGTTTAAAAAATATGGCTTATGTTTTAGTAAAAAGACTCACAATTAAAGGATTTCTTATTTTTGATCACGATAATGAAAGAGAGCCATTTGAAACTGAAATGTCAAAATGGTTGGCGGATGGTAAAATAAAATTTAAAGAAACTATCTACGAAGGAATAGAGAATGCTCCAAAATCATTTATTGATTTATTAAATGGTAAAAATATTGGCAAAATGCTTGTCAAAATATAGTTTAAAGAATTTGTGACTATAAATCCTTAATAAATGATTAAAACATTTCCTTTGCTGTTTATACTATTATGGTCATCTGCATTCATTTCAGGTGATATAATAGTTCAGAACGCATCACCTTTTGCTGCACTTGCCTTCAGATTTGGAATTGTAACTGTAGGTTTTTTTTTATTTGCATTAATTAAAAAAGAGATAATTTTTACAAAAGTAAGATATATATTAGAAAGTATAACTACCGGTGTATTGTTTCATGGATTATATCTTGGTGGTTGTTGGTACGCTTTTCATGTAGGAGTTCCTGCAAGCGTTGTAGCATTAATAGTTACTCTTCAACCTATCTTAACTAATTTATTATCAGGACCAATTTATAAGGAGATAATAGGATGGAGGCAGTGGGTTGGTATTGTGTTTGGGTTTGTAGGCTCGTTGCTAGTACTTGGAGTAGATTTTGGAGAAGAGTTTCCTAAAGATGGATTATTAACTTGTTTTATTGCCCTTGCTGCAATCACTACAGGAACCTTGTGGCAAAAAAAACTAAGCGGCAATGTACCTTTATCAGTTAATAATGGATTTCAAGCTTTTGGGGGCTGTTCTTTTAATTTAATTTTAATATCAATATTTGAAACTCCCTATATAAATTTTACAACAGGATTTTTATTAGGTATGACACATCAGATTATTCTGGTGTCGTTTGGAGCCTTTACAATTTTAATGTTTTTAATAAAAGCAGGTTCAGTAAGTAAAACTTCAACATTATTTTTTCTTGTCCCTCCTACAACAGCTGTAATGGCTTATTTATTTTTAGGAGAAAAATTATCCAATGTTGATATAGCAGGGTTTATACTTGCAACGATTGGTGTTTATATTGCTACTAGAAAATAAGTGAAAATTTTAAATTTTATAAAAAAATTTTATCGACCTTTTGTGATAACTTATCTTTTTTTTTCGATTGGCATAAGTTTTTATCCATCCTTTGAATTTTATTCGTTTAAAGGACAATTATTGATATTAGCTGTATCTATATTTAACGGAATACTAGGAGTTTATATTAAAAAATTATAAAACGTAAGGTTCTGGTCTAGCATTACTTTTTAAAACTCTTTCTACATCAAAAACACTGATATCTATTGATTGATAGCTACCTGTTGTAATCAATTCAGTTAAAGCTCTTCCAATACCTGGTGCCTGCATCAAACCTCTTCCAGTAAAACCAGAAGCTAAATAAACGTTGTCATATTTTGGATGTTTGCCAACAACTGCGTTGTTATCAAGTTTATTACAATCATAAAATCCTGCCCAACCACCGGTTAATTTTAGCTCTTCAAAGGCTGGAACTCTTTTTGCCAGAGCAGGCCAAACTAATTCTTCAAAATCATTCCATGCTGGTTCTAAATCTTTCGCATCAAATACAGATATAGGTGAACCTGCTAAGAATTCTTTACCCTCTGGTCTCCAATATACGCCAGTTGTTAAATCTCCAGTTAATGGCATATCAGGAAAATGTTTTGGACATTTTACTCTGAATACAGTGTGCTTTTGTGGCTCTACTGGAATATCTGATAACAATTCTTTAGTCCAGCACCCTGCTGCTGAAATAATAGTTTTTGCATTTATCTCAGACAAATTTTTAATGTCACCTTTTAAAAATTCTGCACCTAACTCAATTGCTTTACTTTTTAAAGCACTATGAAACATAAAAGGGTCAATCCACCCTTCGCTTTTATTATCAGTATATGTGGCTGTCTCTATACCTTCATTATTTATATATGGAAAAATTTTATTTAATTCTGAACCTTTAATATTTTTAGTACCAGCATCGCATTCTCTATGATTTTCTAATGCTCGGTATTGTTCTTCTGCATGTTCTGGTCCAAACATTAAAAGGTATCCATTAGGAACCATACTTGCTGTTGGGTTTGGATTTTTTTTTGTTTTTAATAATTCTGGTATTTTAAAAATGAATTCTCTAGCAAATTTACCTAAAAGTATGTTTTCTTTTTGAAAAAATTGTCTTCTAAATCCACCTAAAGATAAAGGAAATGAGGCGGTCTTATATGTAGGGTCTCTCTCTATTACCTTAACTTTTCTGCCTTCCATTGATAAAAAGTAGGCAGTTGCAGCACCTATTATACCTCCACCAACTATGACAACATCATCCATGAACTTTAATATATACTATTTTTTTTGCATTAACCATAAAGCATCTTGACTTAAAAAATAAATTTTTCCGTTTGAGGGATGCACTTGAATATCTCTTATTCTTCCAATTTTATTTTTAAAAATAACCTCTTCTTTTACATTTGATAAATCATCAAATATCAATTTTCTTAAGGATTTGTCTTTTAGCGAAGTGATCAAGGCATGACTATTCCACTCACTAAATTCTTTGCCTTTATAAATAGTTATTGCGCTTGTTGCTATTGAGGGTACCCAATATTGAATAGCTTTTGTAAATCCAGGTTTCCATTTTGGGCCAATTGGAATTCCTGAGTAATTAGTTCCTCCCCAACCTAAAATTTTCCATCCATAATTTTCACCTTTTTTAACTTCTCCAAACCAATCTCCACCTTTTGCACCGTGATTACTCATGTAAACTTTTCCATCAAATTCAGAAAGTGTCATCCCTTGAGGATTTCTAATTCCAATTTGATAAATCTCTGGCAACCATTCTACCTTTCCCTCAAACTTTGGATTGTCTTTTGGTATACTTCCATCTAAATGAATTCTTATAATGCTACCTGGATGCTTTGAAGCATCTTGTGCGATCATACCTTGTCCTCTCTCACCCGCAGAAGCAAATATAAAATTATCTTTGATAACTAATCTTGAGCCAAAATGATAACCTGAATCTATTGGGGGATTTGCCTGAAAAATGTTTTCAAAATTTAAATTTTTATTACTTAATTCTGCTCTTGCAATAGAAGTACTTGTTTTATATCCACCCCTATCCTCTGTATAGGAAATCCAAACATAATTATCTTTATAAATAATATCTAATAACCCACCTTGGCCATGGACAACAAAATTAAGTTGATGACTGATTTCTTTAATTTCCTTAGATAAAATATTTACAATTTTTATTTTTCCACTTTTTTCTGTAACAATTATTTCTCTATCATTAATAAAAGAAGACCCCCAAGGCGAGTCTAGTTTAACTAATTTTTCTAATTTGAAGTTTTGTGAATACGATTTTGAGCCAAATACAAAAAGAAGAATTAATACGTATATTATTTTTTTCACTTTATGAAAGTTTTGATCTTCCACCATCAACTGCAATTATTTGACCCGTTACCCAAGAACTTTCCTCAGTAAGTAAAAATTTTGCTAAAGCTGCTCCATCTTTACCCTCACCTAGTCTTTTAAGTGGGTGAGCTTTAGCTATTCCTTGAGCGATTGCTGTATTTTTTAACATTGGTTGAGCTATCTTAGAATTAGTCAAACTTAGAGCAACACTGTTAACTCTTATGTTTGGAGCAAATTCAGCTGCTAATGACACAGTTAGTCCCTCAATGGCCGCTTTGGTTGATGCTATTATTGAGTGATTTGTGAACCCTCTTTGAGCTGCAACAGTTGAAAATAAAACAATTGAGCCTTTATTTTGTTTAAGATTATCTTGATATCCTTTGATTAAATCTACTGCTGAATAAAAATTTAGTTTCATACATTTATTAAAATCACTCTCAGTTGCCATTTTTAATGGCTTCAGGTCTATAGATCCAACACAATAAGCTATACCTTTAATCTCTGGTATATCTGATTTAATTGTATCCACAAATCCATCATTCAATACATCTGCCACAGTATAAGAAGAGTTTAATTTCTCAGCTAAATTTTTAATCTGACTTTCATCTCTTCCAACTAAATGGATTTCTTCACCAGAGGAATACATTTGCTCTGCTAAATTAGAGCCGATAGAACCTGTCGCACCGACAATTAGATATTTTTCTGACATAAAATAATTAATGAAATTATTTTTTATACTTGGAAATCAATTATTTCCATTAAAAAACTTAGACCGCTTCAAAAAAGACCACCTCTTTTTTATGTCAGAAGACTACCAATTATGTACTTATGAAAGACATCATAAATTAAAAATACTGCTATTTTTGTCTTCGATGAGATCCTATGCGGACAAATTGAAGGAAAATAAATTTAAGCTTAATTACTCAAAAATTGATTCTACTGATTTTAAAAAGGACTATACGAAGAAATTAGAAAAATTGTTAAAGACGAATAAGATAAAAGAAGTAACTAGTTTCGAAATAGAGGATAAATTTTTTGAAACAAAAATAAATAATTTTTTAAAAAAACAAAATATTCAGTGGAATATAATTCGATCTCCAATGTTTTTAGATAGTCGTGAAGATTTTAAAAAATATTTAACTAAAACAAAAAAACCCTTTATGGCTAAGTATTATAAAGATAAGCGTGAAAGATTAAATATTTTGTTAAACAAAGATGGTACACCAGAAGGAGGAAAATGGAGTTTTGATGAGGATAATAGAAAAAAATTACCAAAAAATACTTTAATACCCAAATTTCCAGAAATTAAAGAGACTATCCACACAAAAAAATTAAAACCAATTATTGAAAAATTATTTAGCAAACATCCAGGTGATACAAAAAAATTTTGGTTTGTAACTGAATATAAAGATGTTTTAAAATTATTAGATTTTTTCATTAAAGATAAGTTAAACCTATTTGGTGATTACGAAGATGCAGTTGATCAAAAAAATAATATTTTATTTCATAGTGCTCTAAGTCCATATTTAAATCTAGGATTAATAACGCCAGATATAATCATTCAAAAAATAATGACTTATCACCACAGTAAAGCTGTGAGACTTAATTCTTTAGAAGGTTACATAAGACAAATAATTGGTTGGAGAGAGTTTATGAGGGGTATATATCAAAATTTTAGCAAAGAAATGGAAAGTGGAAATTTCTTTAAACATACAAGAAAAATGAAAGATACATTTTATGATGGTAGTACTGGTTTGGATCCTTTGGATCATGCAATTCAAAATGCTGAGAAATATGGTTGGTCGCACCACATTGAAAGATTAATGATATTATCAAATATTATGAATTTATGCGAAGTTGAACCAAAATCAGTTTATAAATGGTTCATGGAGATGTTTGTGGACTCATCTGATTGGGTTATGGTCCCAAATGTTTATGGTATGGGTTTATTTAGTGATGGAGGAATTTTTGCAACTAAGCCTTATATCTGTGGATCAAGTTATTTTATGAAGATGATGGATTTTAAGAGAGGTGATTGGTGTAATATTATGGATGGTCTTTACTGGCGTTTCATAGATAGAAATAGAAAGTTTTTTTTAAAAAATCCAAGACTCTCTATGATGGTAAGAATTTTTGATAAAATGAAAGAAGATAGAAAAAAATTAATATTATCAGAGGCTAACAAATTTATTAAATATAATACTTATGGGAATTAAAGTTTATTTTAACGATTCTTGCAATATTTGCAGAATGGAAATTAATCACTATAAAAAAATTGCAAATAGTGATTTAGAGTGGATAGACATTACAAATAATGATGAGGCTATAAAAATAACATCTAAGTCACAAAAAGAGTTACTAAGAAGATTGCATGTAATAAATGATGGTGAAGTTATTGGAGGAGCTAAAGCGTTTATTATAATTTGGTCAAAAATTCCAAAATATAAAATCCTATCTAAAATTTTTTCAATTAAACCATTATTCGTTATTTTTCATTATTTGTACGAAATTGCTGCATTTTTCTTATTTTTAAAAAACAGAAAACAATTAAATGAAAAAACAAAACTTACCAACTAAAGTATGCAGAGTATGTAATAAGCCTTTTGCATGGAGAAAAAAGTGGAAGCTTAACTGGGAAAAAGTTAAATATTGTTCAAAAAGGTGTGCTTCGAATAATTAATTACTGCGTCTTGCTTTTTCTAGGATCCTTAAGAGATTTTAAAATTTTTGATAGCCCTGTAATCTTTAAACTATAGTAAATTACATAAATTAAAGTTAACCCTAAAGCCATTGTAGATAAAAACACAAAAATGGCTGTTAAAATTTTTTCTTGGAACCAATTCTCTACTCCTGAATTAGAATAGTAAAGAACATTCCAAAACGCGACGAAAATTAGCTCATATACGATTATAATTTTAAACATACTGTTGATATAGTTCTCAATATAATTAATACTATTCAATTCTTGTCGCATGTCGACAGAAATTTATGTAATAAAACAATGTTAAATAGATGAAAAAAGTAATTTGGATAACCGGAGGAGGAACTGGTATAGGGAAAGCAGTTGCAATTGAGTTTGCAAATCAAGGTTGGAATGTAGCCATATCTGGAAGAAGAGAAAATATTTTAAAAGAGGTAGAGGATAACTATCCAAATATTAAGGCTTATTCTTTAGATGTAAATGATAAAGAAAAATGTTTTGAAGTCACTAAAGCTATAAAAAAAGATTTTGGAGATTTAGATATTTGTTTTTTTTCTACTGGCACTTGGGATCCTAAAAAGGAAAGAGAGATTGATGTAGAACAAATTGAGAAAGTTTTTAAAATTAATTTTTTTGGAACTCTAAATTGTATCAAATCAGTTGAGGATCATTTTAGAAATAAAAAAGATGGCATAATTACAATAGTTTCATCTATTGCAGGATATAAAGGTCTACCAAATTCAACTGGCTACGGTCCTTCTAAAGCAGCTTTAAATAATCTTGCAGAGAGTCTTTATTTTGATTTTGGAAGACATGGAGTAAGAGTTTGCCTCGTTTCACCTGGGTTTATTAAAACTCCAATGACAGATAAAAATAATTTTAAAATGCCTTTTCTTAAAACACCGGAATATTCTGCTAATCAAATTTATGATGGATTAATTAATAAAAAAAGTTTTGAAATTCACTTTCCAAAACAATTAACTTTAATATTAAAGTTTTTGAAAATAATTCCTGATAGACTTTATTTTTATCTTGTTGGTAAGCTAACTAAACTCCAAAAAAAGTAAATTTAATCTTTTACAAACATCACAGTCAATTCAGCAACTTTTATACCAAACTTAGTCATTTTTGCTCTATTAATCGCTACTCTTTCATCTTGCATAAAGATCCAATCATCAAAAGTTATTTTCATTTCTCTTCCTTTGACAGTAACTAGCAGTACATATTCAAACTTAAATGCAGGACCATAAGAAAAACCTTTTGCAGTTCCAACTACATCTCCAGCAGTGCCCTCATAGTTGTGTTCATCGATTTTATTAATTGTCCATTGTCTATTTTGAATTTCTCCATCGTTCCAAACAAATTTTTCGTCAAGTATCAATTGTTTTCCATCCCACTTTCCATCTAGGTCTGCAGAAAATTGTCTTGTCACTTTACCTGATCTATTTTGTAAAATTCCCCATGCTTTTACATTTCCAGATAAATACTCTTCTATTATTAATCTAGGTTTTTGGTTTTTGAAATCTTCTGGTTTCATTGTTTGGTTTGATGAACAACTTGTAATCAATACTGAGATTATTATCAATAATAAATATTTTATTTTCATAGTATTATTTATTTTTGAAGAGCAAATTGGATTAAGTCTATATTTTTAGATTTAAAACCTGCTTCACAATAAGATAAATAAAAATTCCACATTCTTTTAAAAGTATTGTCAAAGCCTTGGGATGAAATTTGTTCCCATTTTTCTAAGAACTCTTCTCTCCAAATATTTAGTGTATTTGAGTAATGATCACCATAAGAAGTGCAATTCTCAAATTTAAGTCCAGATTGGCTTGCTAGATTTACTAACTCATTTTTACTAGGTAAAAAACCACCAGGAAATATATATTTTTGTATAAAATCAGTTTTACTTTTATATCTATCATAGATGGAGTCATCTATAGTAATTGATTGTATGGCTGCTGTTCCTCCATCGACTAAGTTTTCTTTAATAGTATTAAAATAGTTTTTTAAATAACTCTGCCCTACTGCTTCTATCATTTCTATAGAAGCTATTGAATTATAATTATTTTTAACATCTCTAAAATCTAACATTTGTATATTTATTTTCTCATTCAAACCTTCTTTGTGAATTCTTTCTTTTGAATATTCATATTGTTTTTTGGAGATTGTTATACAATCTAATTTTATGTCATAATTTTTTCCAATATATTCTGCAAATCCTCCCCACCCACAACCAATCTCAAGCATCTTATCGCCTGATTTAGGCTTAACAAGTCTCGAGAGTTTTTTATATTTATTTAACTGAGCTTTTTCCAAATCATTACTGTCGTCAAAAATTGCACTTGAATAAGTTAGGGTTTTATCAAGCCATAATGAGAAAAATTCATTCCCTAAATCGTAATGCTTTCTAATGTTTTCTTTACTCCTAGATTTATTATTTTTAATAAACAAACCTTTGATTTTATTAAATATTGAAAGATCGAAAGAGCCAGAAAATTTATGAACTATTTTTATATTTTTTGCTGCTAGCTCTATAAGATTAGTTAAATTATTTGTCTCAAAATAATTATCCATATATGCTTCTGCCAGACCTACACTTCCATTTTTGATAATTTTAAAAGTTAACCCTGGTTTATTTATTTTTAGATCAGCATTTAATCTTTCATTACTATTTCCGAAGGTATATTCTTTTCCATCATGGTTTGTTATTTTTAAATTTCCAT
>CACJVQ010000013.1 GCA_902596915.1 uncultured Pelagibacteraceae bacterium
CAATTGTTCTATTTGATGCAGGAAAATGCTTAGCGACAACAGATACTGGAATACTTATCGCTGTTCCACCTAGACCTATTCCAATTAACAAGCCAATTGTTAATGTAAAATAATACCCAGTATTTAATCCAGAATAGAAAAGTAACAATCCTGCTAAGTAAAATAAAAAACCAATAAAGATTGCTGCTGCACCTCCATACTTATCAGTTATATATCCAAATACAGGGCTAAAAACTCCCCACATTAAAAGCTGCAATCCAACTACAAATCCAAAATGTGAAATAGAAATATCAAGGTCAGTATTAAAATCAAAAAAAAATAATCCAAAAGTCTGTCTTATTCCAAGTGAAACAATTACGACAGATGATGCTGCTACTAAAGTAATTAATGCTTTTTTTGTAGTGAAAAATTTTTCAGAACTCATTTAATGAATTTAAGCGATTTTCGCAAATCTTCAATTAAATCTTTGGGATCTTCTAGACCAACATGTAGCCTTACAATTGTTTCATCATCTTTAATATCTGAGTAAATTCTATTTCCTCTTTCTGCCTTACTTTGATGTAGCGCTAAACTTTCAAAACCTCCCCAACTATAACCATAACCAAATAATTTTAGTGAATTAACAAACTTTATTACAGATTTTTTATTTTTTGTTTTAATTTTAAGACCCATTAATCCAGAGGCGCCTGAGTAATATTTTTTCCATAATTTGTAATTAAGTGAACCTTTCAGATATGGATATAAAAGTTTTACTTTTTTATTTTTTGATAAAAAGGCTGCGACTTTTTTTGCGTTTTCTTGATGTTTGTCTAATCTTACATCTAAAGTTCTAAGACCTCTTGTTATTAAATATGCATCATCAGGTCCTAATCTCAAACCAATTATTTTTTGAGTTTTCTCTACATGTTTAAAAACATTTTTATTAACTGCTAAACTCCCTCCCATTACATCTGAATGTCCTGAATAATACTTAGTGGCAGATACAATTGACATATCAAAACCTAATTTCATTGGTTTAAAAAAATATGGGGTTGCCCAAGTATTGTCGATAGCTGTCAAAACTTTTCTTTTTTTTGCTATAGATATTATTTTTGATAAGTCCTGAAATTCAAATGAATTACTACCTGGGTTTTCAACAAAAATTAATTTAGTTTTTTTATTAATTATTTTATTAAGTGAATTTAAATCGTGAGGATTATAAAATGTAGTTTTGATATTAAATTCTTTTAAAAAATCTTGTGTAAGAACTCTAGTTGGATTGTATACTGGGTCTGCAACTATAATTTCATCGCCTGGTCTTACAACGCTAAAAATAGCTAAAAAAACAGATCCAAATCCTGTAGGAGTTAAAAAGACATGATAAGACTCCTCTAATTTTGTAAGGATTTTTTGTAAAATGTGTGTCGTTGAAGTTCCCTGTCTTCCATAATCAAAATATCCTCCCCGTGGATCTTTTTTATATTTATTCTGAGTTTTCCTAATATCGTTCATTGATTTAAAAATTATTGTAGATGCTCTTACAACAGGTGGATTTACTGAATGATTATGGAAATCTTTAGCAGTATGTTTTAAAAATGTTTTGAAAGAATTGCTCATAAAAAAATTGCTATGTTGTTTGGACAATGCTATATCCACCAAATAAGTCAATAAAATAGTAAAACTAAGGAGATTATGGGATACCCAAAAAAGCACAGAGGCCGTAGAAAAATGGGCTCTAAAAAGAGAAGAGCAAGAAAAAAAAATAAAAAGAAATAAAAATTTTTAATCTTTAATCCAACCACCACCTAAAACCTTATGACCAAATTGGTCCTTCTTGTAAAACACACAAGCTTGACCTGGAGATATACCGTATTCTGGTTTTAAGAGACTTACTTTAACATTATTATTATCTTCTATATTTACTTTTGCATCTAAAAGCTTTCCAGTAGATCTTACTTTAACCAATATATTTTCATTAAATTCTTCTTTATTGGTAAGTAAATTTATTTTTTTTAAATTAATATTATTTTTTGCCAATTCCTTTTTGGGACCTATGTAAATTTCATTTTTTTCAGCATCTATTTTAATTACATAAAATGGCTCTTCATTTGAAACTTTAATTCCTTTTCTTTGTCCAATAGTAAAATTAACTATCCCATCATGTACTCCTACAACTTTACCATCCAAATTTTTTATATTTCCTTTTTTGTACGATTCTGGTTTAAATTTTTTTATTACAGAGGCATAATCTCCATTGGGTACAAAGCATATATCTTGACTGTCTGGTTTATCAGCAACATTCAAATTAAGGTTTTTTGCAATTTCTCGTGTTTTATCTTTAAGCAGACCACCTAATGGAAATCTTATATAATTTAATTGCTCTCTTGTAGTATTAAATAAAAAATAACTTTGATCACGATTTTCATCAATTGCTTGGTACATATTCGTTAAGTTATCTTGCGTCAAACTTTTTACATAATGGCCTGTGATTAGCGCATCAGCATTTAAATCTTTCGAAAACTCAAATAAATCTTTGAATTTAACTGTCTGATTACATTGTACACATGGTATTGGTGTTTCGCCCTTTAAGTAACTTTCAACGAAATTATCGATAACACCTTGTTTAAACTTATCTTGGTAATATAAAATCTTATGTTCAATATCTAATTTATGTGCAACTCTTTTTGCATCCATAATATCTTGGCCTGAACAGCATTGTTTTGAAGCAGCAACTTCTTTACCATCATTGTAAAGTTTTAAAGTAATTCCAATTACTTTATAACCTTCTTGCTTCATCATCCCAGCAACTGTAGATGAGTCAACACCTCCTGACATGGCTACCACTATTGTAGTTTCTGACGGTTTTTTATTAAATCCTAATGAGTTAGTTTCTAAATTCATTTGATGGTATTTATACTTATTTCTATTATAAGTTAAATTAAATGATTTTAGATTTTGAACCAGGTGACAAAGTTATTAATCCAGCTAATAAAAGTTGGGGTATTGGTCAAGTTCAATCAATTATTAATGATAAAGTAACTGTTAATTTTCAAAATGTTGGTAAAAAAGTAATAAACGCAAATAATATTGAGCTTGAAAGAATTGACCATAATGGATGAAATTAAAATAAAAAGTGTTGTAGAAGATTTAATTGATACTTTTCTAATGGCTGGTGAATTATCTATTAAACTAAGAGAGAAAGGTTTGAATAAAGAAATTAAATTTGACAATACTCCTGTTAGCAATGGTGATCTTGAGGTTAATAAAATTATCACAAAAAAATTACTAGAATTGACACCAGATATCCCTATTGTTTCTGAAGAAACTTCACACAATAAATCTAAAACTAATTTAAAAAACTTCTGGCTAGTTGATCCAATTGACGGAACATACGACTATATAAATGATGGTGAGGAATTTACAATTAATGCTGGATTAATTTTAAATGGAAAAGCATCAGCCGGTTTAATTAATGTACCTGCAAAAAAAAGGATGTTTTATAGTTTTGGAAAAGGTCAATCATATGAATTTACTTCAAACAAAACTATAAAGTTAAACTGTAAAAAAATTACTCCTAAAGGTTCAATAAAAGTAGTTTCATATTCAAATAAACTAAAACCTGAAATTGAAAAAATACATAAAGATTTAGGAGTTACGCAGCACGTTAGAATGAAAAGCTCTCTTAAATTTTGCGTGATAGCTACAGGAGAATTTGATGGATATGTTGCTGAGCCAAGAGCATGTGAATGGGATATTGCAGCAGGTCACGCAATACTTGAAAACGCTGGTGGTATTGTAACAGATTTTGAAGGAAGTGAAATTACATATGGAAAAAAAGATTTTAAAAATCCAAGTATAATTTTAAAGAGAAGTAAAAATTTATAATGAGCGAACAATTAAGAATAATTTTAATTATAATTGTATCTGTATCAATATTTGGGTTAATTGTATTTGTGATGGTTAAAAACTATATAAGAAATAAAATTCAATACTATTTAAAAGAAAAAAATAAAAAAACTAAAGAAGATTAATTATTTTCAAATATTCATCTTTTTCAAGATCCATAACTCTTCTTGAAACTTCGAAATCAAAGCCTGAGCGAGCTAATACTCCTATATCCTTTTTGTAAAACAAGGGACGGTTATCTTCTTGCCTTGAGGGTCCAATTCTTTTCTTTTTGCAAATTTTTATGGCTGAGAAAAAATCCTGATCTTCATTTTTATCTTTTATTTGTTCAATTGTATTTTTAATATATTTTTCACCTACACCTTTATTCATTAAGTAATTTCTTATTTTATTAATAGACGATCCTCTTTGTATTAAACTTTTTGCTTTAGACTCTGAGTAAAATTTATCGTTTATAAACTTTGATTTTTCTAAATCCTCAAGAACAATATCTATAAGATTAGAAACATCGTTTTTTTTTATATTTGGGGTTCTTGATGTTAAATATTTTTTTAGTAGATAAGTTCTTAACTGTTGTTTAGAAGGTGCAAATTTTTCTACATAATTAAGTGCAAAATTCGTCATCTCATTCACGGTTACTTCTAATGTTTTTTTTTTATTTTTTATGGGAATCATTGTTTTATTTAATATAATATAAAAATAATATGATTGAACAAATAGCAGCTTTTTTTACCATAGAGATGATTTATTTGTGGTTAAATATAGGTGTAATACCCTTCTGGTTAATTCTGATTATTTTTCCACAGTCAAAGATTTGTGGATTGTTGGTTACTTCTGTGTTTCCATTTTTTATTTTAACGGCTGTCTATGTTTATCTAGGTTATTATTTCTACATTTCTGGATATGATTTTAGTTATAATTTTACGTTATACCTTGGTCTATATGACTTGAGAAATCTTTTTGAGACTGAAGCTTTCCTGATTATGTTTTGGACACATTTTTTAGCAATTAATTTATTTTGTGGGGCTTGGATCATGAAAGATAGTCAAAAATTATTTATGTCGAGATATATAGTCTTCATTCCAATAATTATTACTTATTTTATTGGCCCTTTAGGTTTGGTTGTTTATTGGATAATAAGAATGTTCTACGCTAAAAGAATTAACTTGCTGGATTAAAAGCTAAACTACTTAACTACTTTAAAACCTGAATTTTGCATCGCTCCAAAGCCACCTTCAATATGGCAGACATTTGTGAAACCCATTTCCTGTAAAGATTTAGTAGCTAATGCTGATCTTAATCCACCAGCACAAAACAAAACCATTTCTTTATTCATGTCAATTTTACCATCTTTAAAATATTGGCTATCAGGATCCATCCAAAATTCCAACATTCCTCGTGGCACATGAGAAGAGTTTTCTATTCTTCCTAATCTTTCTAACTCTCTTATGTCTCTAATATCTATTAAATTACAACTTTTATTATTTATTTTTTCTAAACCTTCTTGAGGAGAAATAGTTTTAATTTCAGACAAAGCTTCTGTCACTAGGTCTCTTGAAGATTTAATTTTCATATTTTCTTAAATTATTTTTAGTTTAAAATACTTATTATTAGCACCTAATTGTAATTAGATAAATACATAATATTTATAAATCTTTATTTAATTAAAATTAATTTTTTATAAAAAATTCTTTTAATGTCATTAAAAACATAAAACTTTACAAATACTGAAATGTTTAAATAATGGCATATAAAGTTTAGAAATTTATTAATGGAATATAAAAATATTTGTATTGTTTACTCACATTCAAAAGTGGGAGACTTAATTTGGCAATTACCATATATTAAGGCTATAAGTTTATATCATAAAAAAAATATTGTTTTAATTACTAGAGAAGAAACAAGAGCAAAAATAATTTTAAAAGATTTAGATTACATAGAAATTGTTGAGTACAACCAATTTAGAAAGAATATTAATTATTGGATAGACACTTTTAAACTTTTTAAATTTTTAAAAAGTGGTCATTTTAGTCATTTATATGTATTAGATAAAATTAGTAGGCCTGCTATAGCAGCAAAATTTGCTGGCATCCAACATATAATAGGACCAGGATTGGGTAATCAAAAGAAATGGTTAACTTGTAAAAATTTTTTAAAAAAAGAAGATTGGAAATTAAATTATTCTGATTTATCGCAGAAATTTTTATCTATTAATAATATAACCATAAATAGTAAAATTCCTGAGTTAAAAATTAATTTTGAAAGAGAAGATATTAATTTAAATATAAAGAAAATTAATAAAAAAATTATATCATTTGGAATAGATTCAGGTGAAGATTTTAAAATGTGGTATGAAGAATTATTTGTTGAACTAGCAAATATTTTGTATGAAAAAGGTTTGTTTGAAGAAATTTATTTGATTTGTGGCAAGAATAAAGACCATATGGCATCTAAAATAATTAGTTTATCAAAAAATAACTATTTTATTAATTGTTCAAACTACGATTTAGCAAATATCATGGGTATATTAAAAAAATCTGATTTTTTTGTTGGAAATAATGCTGGACCCTTAAATATGGCTGCAGCTCTTGGCGTCAAAAGTTTTGGTTTAATTTCTAATGATCCAGTTAGTGAACTTAAATATAGTAATATTTTAGCAATTACACCGGATAACTATACAGATAATGTCTGGAACAGAGATAGAAAAGGTATGAAAAATTTAACTGTGGAGAAAGTTTCTAATTTCATTTTAGAGAAAATTCAGTAAAAATTTAAAAAAATTATGAAAGCGCCAAACTTTAAATTATTCTCAACATCAGGCAAAACTGTTGAGTTAAGTAAAGTAAAATCAAAATTTATCATTATCTATTTCTATCCAAAGGATAATACAAGTGGATGCACAATTGAAACGAATGATTTTAATAAACTTTTAAGTAAATTTGAGAAACTTGGATGTACGATTTTTGGAATATCTAAAGATAGTTTAGAAAGTCATGAAAAATGGAGTAAAAAACTTAACTTAAAATTCGAATTATTATCAGACGAAGATAAAAATTCTTTAAAAGCTTATAAAGCTTGGGCCAAAAAAAAATTCATGGGTAGAGAATTTATGGGCACAGTAAGAAGTACTTTTATTATTGAGAAAAATAAAATTATAAAGGAATGGAGAAACGTTAAGGCAGCGGGACATGCTGCAGAGGTTTTAGATTTCATTAAAAATTATTAAAAAAAAGGCCCCTTTTAAGGGGCCTTTTGTTAACTATAGAGAGAGATAGTTATTCTTTAGTCTCTTATTGCGTATGCGATCACTCCAGACTCTGTAACATCTGTACCAAGTCTTTCCGCTTCTTTACTCAATCTAATACCCATTGTACCTTTCATAATTCCCCATACTATTAGAGATACTACAAATACAAATGCATTGATTGAAATTACTCCTAGAAGCTGCGCTCCGAATGATGCATCACCGTTCGTTAGTGGAACTGCTAAAGTTCCCCAAATTCCAGCGAATAAGTGAGCAGGTATTGCTCCAACAACATCATCGATTTTTAATGAGAATAATAATTTAGTTCCGAAGACAACTATTATTCCACCAATCGCACCTATAAGAATTGCTGCTAGCGGTGAAGGCATTAATGGTTCAGCTGTAATTGCAACAAGACCACCAATTGCTCCGTTAAGCATTTGTATAACGTCAGTTTTACCTGCCATTAATCTTGTTATTGCACCAGCTGCTAATACACCACCACAGGCTGCTAAGTTTGTATTAATGAAAATGTTTGATACTGCAACTGCATCATCAAATGTTCCCATTGCTAATTGTGATCCACCATTAAATCCGAACCAACCTAGCCATAAAATAAATACACCAACTGTTACCAATGGTACAGAAGACGCTGCAAATGGCTTCATAGGTTTAGCTGCTCCAGATTTATCAAATCGTCCAGTTCTAGCTCCTAAAAGAATTGCTCCAGCTAATGCTGCTGCACCTCCAGTTGAGTGAACAAGTGTTGAACCAGCAAAGTCAGAGAAACCAGCAGCTGCTAACCAGCCACCTCCCCACTGCCAACCCATAACTATTGGATAGATAATTCCTGATAGAATAGCCGCAAATAAAAAGAACGGCCATAATTTAATTCTTTCAGCTAATGTTCCAGATACAATTGAAACTGTCGTTGCACAGAAAACCATTTGGAAATACCAATCAGATCCATCTGCATATCCAGTATCAACTGAACTTGCATCAGACCATGGAGTAAAGCTTCCTATGTATCCACCTTCTGGAATTCCGTATGCTAAATTATATCCAACCATCCAGAACATAATTCCAGCTATTGAAAATAATCCGATATTTTTGGCACATATTACTGATACACTTTTTGATGTTACCATCCCTGATTCGAGCATTGCAAAACCTGCTGCCATGAACATTACTAAGAAACCACAAACCAAGAAAAGAAATGTATTGAATATGAAACCAACTTCAGCTGAAACTGTAGTTTCAGCATAACCTGCACTAGTCATATTTAGTAAGAAAAATAAACTTACTAATGGACCAGCCAGTTTTTTTAAAAGTTTAACCATTTCACCTCCGTTTAATTAAAGTGGTTGTTATAGATTTAATAAAACTAAAAACTATTGATTGTTATTTAAAAGAGATATGCAGTATTTGCATGTAGTACACCATATGCTTGAATGAAAAAACAGCCTTTATTAAATTCTAATTTTTAATAAAGGCTGTTTTAAAAAGTTTATTTATTGAAAACTTCTTTAAGTGCTTTTGCAGGTAAAAACTTCACCTTTTGAGAAGCAGCGATTTGGATTTGTTCTCCAGTTCTTGGATTTCGACCAATTCGGGCTTTTCTTTTAGCCACTTTATATGTTCCAAAACCAGCAATTTTAACATTATCGTCGCCTTTTAAAGCGTCCAAAATAGTGTTGGTAATCGTATCAAATGTACGCTCAGCATCAGCTTTACTTTGATTCAATGACCCTGCTAATTTTGCTATAAGTTGTTTTTTGTTCATTTTAGCTCCGGTTTTAAAGGTTATATTTATATACTTAACAAAATCGTTGATAATTCAAGCTTTTTTTTTGTGTCTCTAATTAAATTTACCACAACATATAGTTGTAAATAAGTATTGATTTATATAGCTTTTTTAACGTTAGAAAATCCCTTTAAAATAAGCCTAAATCTTTAAGGTCATTGAATGTTGCAAAAAACATTAAAGTTAACAATAAAAACATTCCGATTCGAAAAAAACCTTCTTGTGTTTTTTGACTTAATGGCTTTCCTAAAACCTTTTCAAACGCATAAAACATTAAATGACCCCCATCTAAAAGTGGTATTGGAAATAGGTTAATTAAGCCTAAACTTATTGATATATATGCCATCATACTAATAAATGGCAATATTCCAAATTCAGCCACTTGTCCTGAAATTTTTGCTATTCTGATTGGGCCACCTAACTGGGAACTATCTCCTGATCCAGTAAGCATTGAACCCATATACTTAAGAGATGAAGTGGTTACAAAATATACTTCTTTAACAGACTCTATTAATGCATTTGCTGGCCCTAATCGTTTATGATTTATTTCATTGTTATATGGACTTAGTTTAATACCAACTATTCTTTTATTAATTTTATTTCCTAAATTATCAACGCCTGCAACAATTTTAGGTTTAACTTTTAATAATATCTCTTGATCATATCTAGAAATTTTGAAATCAACTATCTCAGATGTTGACATTAAAATCAGTTTAGAAACATCAAGAATACTCTCAACTTTATTGTTATCTATTTCAAGTATCACATCATTTTTTTGTATTCCCGCTACTTCTGCTGGACTATCTTTTTGGACTTCATCAATAACTGCAGGTGTAAAGTCTTTACCAGCAAACATATATATGAATAAAAAAATAAATATTGCTAAAACGAAATTTGCTATTGGCCCTCCCGCTACAATTAAGGACCTTTGATACAAAGGTTTTGTTACAAAGAGTTTCTCTTGGTCTTCTTTGTTATATTTTTTTAACAACTCTTCTTGATCAGCCTGTGAAAATACATTTCTATCTCCAAAAAATTTGACGTAGCCTCCAAGAGGTATCCAGCAAATCTTCCATCTAGTTCCCGATTTATCATTCCAACCAATCAATTCTCTACCAAACCCTATTGAAAAATCTGTTACTCCAACACCATATTTTTTTGCAAAATAATAGTGACCATATTCATGTATGAAAACAACTACTAAAATCAGTACTATAAACGGCAGTATAAAAGAGAGCATTTTATTTAATTATATTAATTATATGGGTTTCTTACAAGTTTCAAAGTGTCCAGTTTATGTCAATTATAAGCATTCTAAAGTCCTAAATAAATGATTTATTGTAATTAGCATTAGAACATATATGCATTTTCAATATATCTTTAAAAGAATCAAGCATGAAAAACTTTAATGAATTAGACATAGAAAACAAACTAAAGAATTCAATTAAGTATTCAAATTTTATCACACCCACACCTATTCAATCTCAAGCAATACCTATTGCACTAGAAGGAAAGGATGTTCTTGGAACCGCACAAACAGGTACAGGTAAAACTTTAGCTTTTACAATTCCTCTAATAAATAAATTGATCATTAATAAAAATGCAATGGCATTAATCATATGCCCAACAAGAGAATTAGCTAGTCAGGTAATGGGCACGATATCTAAACTCACTTTAGGAGATATAAGAATTGGCAATGCTCTTTTAATTGGTGGAGAAAGTATGCAAAAACAACTAAGACAATTAAATAAAAGAGCTCGAATAATTGTTGGAACACCAGGTAGAATTAACGATCACTTAAAAAGAAAAAGCTTAAATTTAACAAGAGTTAATTACTTAGTTTTAGATGAAACTGATAGAATGCTTGATATGGGGTTTACGCCTCAAATTGAAATAATTTTAAAATTTATCCCAAAGGAACATCAAACATTATTATTTTCAGCCACTTTGCCAAATAATATATTAAAAATTTCTGAAAAATATTTGAGAAAACCAGAAAGAATTTCAGTTGGATCAGTTTCAACTCCAATAGAAAAAATTAAACAAGAAACCTTTCAAATAACTCCAGATAAAAAATATCATGAATTAATTAATCAATTAGTTGAGAGACAAGGTTCAATATTAGTTTTTGTTAAAACGAAACATGGTGCAGATAAAATTGTAAAAAGATTAAAATATGATGCTCATTCAGCAGAGGCAATTCATGGAAATCTAAGACAAAGTAAAAGAGACAGAGTTATTAGAGGATTCAGATCTGGTAAAAATAGAATTTTAGTTGCAACAGATGTTGCTGCTAGAGGATTGGATATTCCATTAATTCAACATGTAATAAATTATGATCTGCCACAAGTACCTGAGGATTACATTCATAGAGTTGGAAGAACAGGTAGAGCAGGAAAAGAAGGATCGGCACTTACCTTCTTAACAAATAATGATCGTAGTATGTGGAGAGAAATTCAGAAATTAATAAATCCAAATTTTAAATTAGAAGAAAGTTTTAATAGAAAATTTAACAAAAAAAATAAAAAATTTAAAAAAAGAGGTAAATCATTCAAAGATAGTGGAAATAGAAACGATAGGCGGGATAATAAAAGAAAATTTAAGTTTAAAAGTAATAAATTTAAAAAATCTAATTCAGATAAGTCAAACAGTAGTGAGAATGAATTTGATAAAAAAAAGAATTTTAAGTTTAAAAATAAAAAATTTAAAAAATTTCATACTGATAACTTAAAAGAACAAGGTGATAATCCTAATAGTAGAAAAAAATTTAAATTTAAGAAAAAATTTAAGAATAGAAAAAGACCAAAAAAATTCTCCTTTAAAAAATTTAAAAAAAATTAAATTACCTCAATTTCCACATAACCATGGGTAAGAGTGTTGCAACAATAAATGAGCAAAACAACAAAGATTGTGAGATAAATATTGGAAAAAAATCAACAGGTAATATTATTCCTACAAGTATTGATTTTGAGAAATCGGGGCTAGGAAATAATAGAATTCCACCAATTAAACCAACTATAATTGAAACATATGCATTTTTTTCGTTAAATGATTTTGAATAAAAACCATAAAATACACTTAATACTGCCGCACAACAAAATAAATCTGCTAATAAAAATAGATATAAAATACTTAATCCTTGTGATGCAACAAAAAATGAAATCAAGGATAAAAAAATTATAATTTGTTTAGATAATTTTAAATAATTACCTTTAAATTTTATAACTTTATTTCCATCAACAATAATCAAACTAGAGATAGCATTTACCAGTGTATCTATACTGCTCACTGTCAGTGAAATTGCTAAAATAGTTATTATTATTGATAAAAAGATGGCTTGGTCTTTTAACAATAAAGAAAAGAATGCAAGGTCAGGAACTACGCTTGGATTTTGGGAGGTTGCAACTAAACCTGAAAAGCCCATCATGAATACTATTGGTATAATAATTATAAAAGAAACTATTAAGCTATTTTTTAAAATTTTATTATTTTTAGCAGCATAAACTCTTTGCCAGTTACCTTGATGAAAAAGATTAGTTGCTGCAACAGCTATAAAAAAAGTTAGGCCTGCAGTAAAGTTAGGCAAATAACCTGCGCTTAACAAATAAGGTTTGTTCTGCTTTACAAACTCAAAACTAAAGTCATTAGAATTAAAAGAAATTAAATAAGAAAATGCAATTATTAAGAGCAAAACAAAAACTATAAATTGTATATTATCTGTAAATATTGAAGCTCTAAGCCCTCCATACAAAGTGTAGACAAGTGAGCTGACAATTACAATAGATGCCGTGATCCATAGATCAGTTCCTGAAATATAATTAATCAAAATTGAAACGGCGGTAACTTCTGCAATTAAAAAAATAGTCATATAAAAAATTGATAAAAACAAAATT
The DNA here is from genome assembly GCA_902596915.1 of uncultured Pelagibacteraceae bacterium. Lineage (GTDB taxonomy): Bacteria > Pseudomonadota > Alphaproteobacteria > Pelagibacterales > Pelagibacteraceae > Pelagibacter. Next base: position 12,827 of record CACJVQ010000013.1, read on the forward strand.
AATTTAAATAATTGTGTGCCAAATCTAGATCTAATTACCTCAATTAATGATTTTCCTGTTGGATATTTATCTCTAAATTTTTTTCCTAAATAAATTAATGCAAAAAGAGGAAATGCTGTCCCTAAAGAATATCCAATAACAGCCCCTACTCCTCCCCAGGTTGCTGCTGATGCGGGACCGAATAAAATCCATGCTCCTAGAGCAGATGCAACTAAACTAGTTGTTAGTGAAATAGTTCCTACAGATCTACTTGCAACTAAATAATTGTTTAACCCTTGATATTTTTTTGAATATACAAGGCCAACTATCACAAAAATGATACTAATAATTAAGGTTAATAAAATTGCAGATGATTGATTTAAGATGTTTATTTGATCCATTTTTCCCTTTCTGAATTACCGGACAGGTTCCTTGGGTATTTCTCAGCCATATGGCACCCCATAAATAATTTTTATCTTAAATGATAAATAAGTAAAGAGAGATGTTAAGCAACTATATGAATTATACATAGCTATTATTCACTATTAGCGCTCCTAAGATATGAATGATGCTGTAAAAATAAATTTCTCTCTCTTATTATAAGTTAATTATAATACTAGGCTTCGAATATTGAAGCCTAGAGAAGAATTTTATTGAATTTTCAGCTTAAATTGTAAATACATGTGTCACTATAAATTATTTTCTTTAGTTGTCTTAGAGTGTAATTTTATAATCTCTATGAAAAAGTTTTTTATTTTTATTTTCTGTTTTTTTACATTTGCTGCAAATGCAATGGAAAAAAAGACTACATTTAATAAAGATTTGTTTAGCAAAGCCCAATCTGAGGGTAAAATTATAGTTATCAGTTCTTGGATCGAATATTGTGGATCTTGTGCAAACCAAATGAAAGTTTTGCAAAAAGCAAAAAAAGAAGGTGAATTATTAGATATTAAATTCGATAACATCGAATATTTTGCATTTGATGTAACAAACAGAGATATAGCTAATTCGTTTGATGTGCTTTATCAAACTACTCTATTAATTTTCAAAGGTGATACGGAAGTTTATAGAAGCATTGGTGAAACTACAGAGGATTTAATTTATGAAGCTTTAAAAGCTTCTATTTAAAACCAAAATCTAAAAAATATTAAATCTTATTCATTTCTGACAAGTGGATAAACTTTTGGACTTAGATACTTAAGGTTTGTAAAAACTATCAATATCATTGTTACTAATCCAACCGTAATTGTTACATTTAAGAATATATTAAATTCAAATAGCCATTTGAGTTGAAAAATATTTTCAATAATAAATTTTGATGAAATTATAGAAAAAATTGCAGAAAAAAGAATTATAGAAAAAAATGTAATTATGAATTCAATTAAAGACGAGTAAACTATTTCTTTTTTTGAAAATCCCAAAATCTTAAAAACTAAATTTTGGAAAGTTTTTATTTTTCCTTGCACTATGATTGCACTGGATATAACAACCAATCCTATTATCACTGTAACAGTTGAAATTATAATGACCGCTATAAATACTTTATTAAGAACATCAGTAACTTTTTTTAAATAATCAGAGATTTTTACAATAGAAACACTGGGGAATTCGTCTAAAAAATTAATATCATCGAATTTGTCAATATTATCAAACTTCACTGTCGAAAGGTACTCATGTGGAATTTTATTTGCAAATTGAGGGTTTAGTAACATCGCAAAATTAATGCTCAGATCTCTATAATCAACTAATCTAAAATTCACTACCTCACCATCTATTTCTCTCCCATAAATGTTAAGAGTGAATATATCTCCAATTTTAACTCCAAAATCTTGTGCCACTTTACTATCCAGAGAAATTTGTAATTTGTCTGGGTTTGATAAATCCCACCAGTTACCTTGTGTTAAAGGATTATCTTTTGGTATCTCATCTGACCAAGATATTCTTCTATCATTCATTATAACCCAATAACTGTCATTGGTATTTTTGATATAAGAATTAGGATCTATCCCATTAATTTTTACAAGACCTGCTGAAACCATAGGAACTACCTCTAATTTTGACTTATTGTCAGAATTAAATATGATTTTTTCGAATTTTTCTCGTTGATCATTTTGAATTCCTAAGAAGAAATAATCTGGTGCAATTTCTGGAATAGATTTGGAAATTTCTCTTTTAAAGTTTGAACCAACAAATGCCAGTGTTAACAAAAGCGTCATTCCAAGACCTAAAGACATTATTGTAATGGGTGTGATACTTTTTGATTGAGTAATATTTTTAACAGCTATTTTTACTGAAATCTTTGAATTTTTATATTTTTTTAATAAATGAATAATTGTGACAGAAAGATAATAAAAAATTAATAAACATATAAAAAATGATACAAAATACGCAACACTATAAAATGGTATTGAAGACCTAATGGCAAAAAGACTAATTAATATTAGTAACAATACTATGCTAATTATCACAGATCTCACTGAATAATTAAATTGCAGACTTTGAAATACATTTCTAAATAAATTTGATGCTTTAACTTGATCTATAGAATTAACAGTTGGTATAGAAAATATTATCATTACCAACATTCCAACCAAAAAAACTATAATTAAATTTAGAAAAGAAAAACTTGCTTCTATATTTAAACCCAAACCATCTGAAATATATTTATCGACTATTGGTATTAAAAAAAAACTTAACCCATATGAAAATACAGTGATTAAAACTAATAAGATAGCTAATTGTAAATAATATATTGTTTTTATATTTCCAGAAAATACACCTATTGCTTTTTGAACTGCAATTGATGAATTTTTTTGATTTATAAATGATAAAAGAGTATTCGCGATACCAATACCAGCAATTAACATAGCACTTATTGATACAAGTGATAAAAATTGTGAAAAATTATCAACAACCCGTCTAATGCCTCCTGCTGAGTTTTTGGGGTATCTTAATCTAACTCTATTTTGATCTTTAAATAAGCTCTCTACTCTTTTAATGCCCTCTTTACTGTTAGTAGATTTATTAAATTTAACTTTATATTCATAATTTAAAAAACTACCAAGGGTATTTAAATCTAACTTATCTAAGGTTTTTTTACCTGTTAAGGCAAAATCTCCAAATACAAATGCGCCACCAATATCTGGTAAAACTTTAACTATACCAATAACTTTAAACTCTTTGTCTTGAACTTTTACAATGTCATTTATTTTTAAGTTTAAATTTTTAAAAATATTTTCATTTACTAATATTGAACTTTCTATCTGATTTAATTTTTCTAAAGCATCATTGGGTTCATAGAGTGCATTGCCATACAATGGATAAAATTGATCAACTGATTTTACTCTAGTAAATGAAGTTTTATTGATTTTTTTATTAACAGTTGAAATCATTGTGCTAAATTCAACCATTTGAGAGACCGTAGCAAATTTAGTAATTTTATCTATTTTAGTTTGATCACCTTCTCTATTGTTGTAGTCAATTTCTATATCACCCCCTAATAATAATTTTGCATTTTTATTAAGTTCATTTTCTAGACTATCTTCAATTGTCATTATAGAACTTAAAATAAAGAGACTTATAAAAAGAGTAATAATTATACTTGAGATCTTATTATAACTTCTTGTTAAATCTCTAAGAGCATATTTAAAATAAAGACCAAAATTTTGATTTTTATTCAATTTTACCATCCTTTATTTTAATAATTCTCTCAGAAAGATTTGCCAATTTATTATCGTGCGTAACCATAATTAAACTTGCATTTTCTTCTTTCACATAATCAAAAAGAATATTTGAGATTAACTCGGAATTTTCACTATCTAAATTTCCAGTAGGCTCATCTGCTAAAATCAATTCAGGCTTCATAACAATTGAACGTGCAATTGCTACTCTTTGCTGTTCTCCTCCAGATAATTGACTGGGTAAATTATTTAGCCTTTTTCCAAGGCCAAATTTATCTAGGATTTCTTTTGCTTTATTAATTGGATCTTTAATTTTATTAATTTCCAATGCTAAACTCACATTTTCTATAGCTGTATAATTGGGTATTAAATAAAACGATTGAAAAACAATACCAATATCCTTTCGTCTTATTTCTGAAATCTCATCTTCTTTTAAACTCGAAATCTCAAAGTCTTTAAATTCAATTTTTCCTGAAGATGCTTTTTCCAAACCACCTATCAACATTATTAAGCTTGTCTTTCCTGACCCACTTTCTCCTACTACAGATATTGTTTCCTTATAATCAACTTCAAAGCTTACATCTTGTAAAACATTTATAAGATTGTTATCAGTATTATAGTTTAAGTTCACATCTGTTAGTTTAAGAAGTTTAGTCATGTTTAAAAAATGTATTATTAAAATAATTATATTATGTCTAGTTGCATTTGGGGTAAATGCTGAGAATAAAGTTGTTTTATTTGGAGATAGTTTGATGGCTGGATATGGACTTAATAAAGAAGATCATTTGTCTACAGTGCTTCAAAAAAATTTAAATAATAATGGATTAGATGTCAGAATTATAAATGCAAGTGTCTCAGGTGATACAACTGCTGGAGGTTTAAATAGAATAAGTTGGACCCTATCAGAAAAGAATATTGATATTTTGGTTTTGGGTTTAGGCGCAAATGATATGTTAAGAGGTATAAAGCCAAACGAGACAAAAGAAAATTTAGAAAAAATAATTAAAATTATAATTGATAAAAATATTAAAATTATATTAGCAGGTATGATTGCCCCTGAAAGTCATGGTAAAGAATACAAGGATAAATTTAATATAATTTATTCTAACCTTTCTGATAAATATAGCTTACCTTTTTTACCTTTTCTTCTGGAAGGTGTTGCCTTGAAGCCAGAACTAAATCTAGAGGATGGAATACATCCAAATCCTAAAGGTGTTCAAATTATAAGTAAAAATATTGAAAAAAAGATAACTAGTTTAATTAATTAATTTAAAGCGTCACTAGCGCTTAAGTAATTATATCCAAAAACATCTGCAACTGCTTTGTATGTTACTTCACCCTTATGGATATTTAAGCCAGCTAAGAAGTTTGGATCATCTTTTAAAGCTTTGTAATAACCATCGCTAGCTAATCTATTTAAAAAAGGAAGCGTTGCATTATTTAATGCGATGGTTGATGTTCTAGGGACACCACCCGGCATATTTGCTACACAGTAATGAACAATATCATCAACAATATAAGTTGGTTCAGCATGTGTTGTGGGTTTACTGGTCTCTACACATCCACCTTGATCAATTGCAACATCAACTATTACTGATCCTCGTTTCATATTCTTAATCATATTTTTAGTAACTAATTTTGGTGCTTCTGCTCCTGGGATTAAAACTCCTCCAACTAATAAATCGCATTCTGAAATTAATTTTTCTAAATCAGTTTTATCACTTAGCTGGGGAATAATTTTATCACCAAACATTTCTGATAGTTGTTTTAGTCTTGCCTCTGACTTATCTACAATGTGAACTTTTGCTCTCATTCCAGTTGCAATAATTGCAGCATTTTCTCCAACAACTCCTCCACCAAGAATTACAACTTCCGCAGGCTCTCCACCTGGAGCGCCTCCTAACAAAATACCTCTGCCTTTTTGATTTTTTTCTAAACAATGTGCGCCTGCTTGAACTGACATTCTTCCAGCAACGGCACTCATGGGAGCTAATAATGGTAACCTGCCGTTGTTATCAGTTACTGTCTCATAAGCGATACAAACAGCTTTAGAGTCTACTAAACCTTTTGTTAATTCTTTGGCAGCAGCTAAATGCAGATAAGTAAAAACAATTTGATTTTCTCTTAACATTTTTACTTCATTTGAAAGAGGTTCTTTAACTTTTACAATTATCTCTGCATCATTAAAAATATCTTCTGCCTTATCAATTATTTCAGCTCCTGCAGATTTATATTGATTGTTATCAAAGCCTGCTTCAAAACCACCGTTATTTTCTACTAAAACTTCATGACCATTTGAAGTAAGTGTCTTAACACTATCAGGTGTTAATCCAATTCTATTTTCTTGAGGTTTTATCTCTTTAGGAACACCTATTTTCATATAAGTGAATTAATTTTTTTTACTTTTAGAATAATTCGTAATTCCAGTTCTTAATTTATCAATTATTTCATCTATATGTTTTTTCTCGCATATAAACATTGGAGCAATAATTAAACAATCACCTGTTGCTTTGAAGTTAACACCTGCATCATAACAATGTTTAAAACATGTAAATCCAGCTGCTCCAGGTTTTTTATCCATTTTAATATCTATTCCACCTAGTATCATGATGATTGTCCTTGCTAACGCAACTGAGATTTCGATTGCATCTTTATTTGCAGCTGGGATTGTTCCAGGAATCTTGATTGGAGTTGTGATAATGGTTATTAATCATTACTTTGCAGTTAAATATAACTTTGAGCGTAGCGATGAACCATTCTCTGTACGTCGAGCTGGTAAAGAATTATATCGATCTTCATTCGCCCTTTTGATACCTTTAGTTTTAGTAGGTTCAGTAATGGGAGGTGTAGCATCGGTTGTTGAGGCTGGAGCTATCACAGCTTTGGTTGCTTTATTTACAGGTGTCTTTGTTTATCGAACTATCAAATGGAAAGATTGTACCAGTGCTTTTCGTCGGGCATTCCGTAATTCAGCAATGGTTTTTATTATAATAGCTGCTTCAGGACCTTTCAGTTGGTTACTTACTTCTCTTGGTGCAATTGGTGATCTCGAAACCTGGCTTTTGGGATTGGCAGATTCCCCCATACTATTTGTTTTGGCTTTAATATTATTCATTTTTCTTCTTGGAACAGTAATGGACTCTGCAGTTAACATTATCATTGTTGGCCCAGTACTAGTAAATGTTATGTCTCAAGCTGGCTTTCCAGAGGTGCAAGCAGCTATGGTTGTAATAGTTGGTTTCTTAATAGGATCAGTTACTCCACCAGTTGGTGTTGCCTATTTTACCTCTGCAACCATAGCACAGGTCCGTCTTGAAAAGGTTGCTATTGCGTTAATTCCTTATCTGATTGGATTATTTTTACTTTTATTTTTTATTCTTGTTGTACCAGAATTAACAATGTTTCTTCCAAACTTATTGAGTAATTAATTATATGTTGAAATTCTTAAACAATATTGACCGTTTTATCCATCGTATGCTGGAAGCTATGTGCTCACTCTTGTTAGCTGCCATGGTTGGTTTCACTCTTTATAATGTTACTATGCGATATGTTTTTAATAACCCTCCTGTTTGGGGTGATTTGCTAACAGTATTAAGTAATATTTGGTTAATGTTTATAGCACTTTCTCTGACAGCCAGAGATAATGAACATGTCGCTTTAAATTTAATTTATGAAAAATTACCAGAAAAAGTTTCTTTATACATACGCCAGTTCTGGAAAATAATGATTATGATAATTGGTGTAGTCCTAATTATTTATGGAATTGAGCTCGTAGAGGGTATGAGAGGGAAGTATTGGGAAATGTGGTATTTTGAAATTAGTATGCAAGGTATTGAGTTCAAAGAGAATTATATGCCAAAAAAATATGCAGTTGCAATTTTACCATTAGCTGGATTTTTGACGACCATTGGTGCTGCAATTGGTTTTTTCAAAAAAGTTTAGTTCTTAAAAGTTTATTTTTAACCTTTGCCTCTCCAAGGAATAGTCCTATCAATTATTTTTCTTAAAGTTATATCAAACAATAACCCTAACATTCCCATTATAAAAATTGTTATCCAAATTACCTCATATTGAAAATATTTTTTCGCAACATTTTCAACAAATCCAATACCTGTTGTTCCAGCTAAAAATTCAGCAGCTACTAAAGTTCCCCAACACATTCCAACAGCAACTCTAATTCCAGTCAATATTTCAGGTAAAGAATTTGGAAATATAACATGTCGAAGTATTTGTCTTTTAGAAGCACCCAACGAGTGTGCAGCATGAATTTTAGAAAGTTGAGTTCCAGATGCTCCAGCTCTGGCAGATATAATCATAATTGATAAAGAAACCATAAATAATAAAAATACTTTTCCAGTATTATCAATTCCAAGTACTGATATTATAAGTGGAGCCCAAGCAAGTGGAGGTACTGGTCTATATAATTCAATCAAAGGATCAAAAAATCCTTTAGCAAATCTGTTTAGTCCCATAAATAAACCTAATGGAACCCCTATAATTATTCCAAAAACTAATCCTAAAAATACTCTTAAGAACGAATCCCATATATGACCATAAGGGACAGGTATCTTGAATAATTTAAAATCACCCGTGACAACTTTTAATACTTTACCTTTAAAGTTTTCTTTAACTATTCCCTCACTTGTATGAACAGGGTATTCGCCTGGTAAAATATCAGCAATCCAATCTGGTAAAATAAATCCAACTATTGAACTAACATCAATCATTTCTATCCATAAAAGAGGTATATTTTTATATCCAACACTTGGATTAGACATTAGGATGAATTTATTTACTGTGTCTGAAGGTTTAGGTAACCATCTCCCAGAACCTTGTTCCGAGCAACTCGGTCCACTAGCAACAATTGTTCCAGCTGGAAATAAAACAATATCAATTAATCTAAGACCAGCTTGTTCTTTCTCCTGAAGGTCATCAAATTCAATAATCGCCTTTTGCATTTCATTTAGTGCATTTGGTGGATAAATGCTTGCAAATTCAATTCTTCTTGCAATTTTGACTATATTTTTAGCATAATCTGAGGCAATTTCCTCATTATCATCTAAACTTTTTCTATAAGCTTTAACTTCATCTTTCAGCTCTTTAATTGAACTTTTGAACTGTGGATTGTGATTTCTTAATTTAAAAAATTTATCATTAATTTTTTTTAGTTCCTCTGCTGCAGCTTGAAATTTTAAACCTTTTGAGGTTTCTGCAACAAATGGAACTTCAATAGTGTTTTCTATAGTACCAGTACCTGATCTAACTGTTGTTATGCCCCAGTTACCTTGTTCAGATATCGCTTTTAACCGTTCACTTTTTTCAACTTCTGTTTCAAATGGATAATCTTCTTTTTTAAAATTTGAACTTAATTGTTTAATCTCATTTGTCATTTCACTTATTTTAATTTTAGTATCCATTTCAATTAAATCCTCATTAGTTAATAAAGGAATTAATTTTTTTGTTTTATTTATATATCCAACCAAAATTGTTTTTTGTTGATTACTAAGATCATTAGAATTTTGTATTTCGGTTGTTATTTTTTGAAGATTTTTATTTTCAATCTTTATGATCGATGTACTTTTAAACTCTCTTTCCTCTATCGGAAATTGATATTTTAATCCTAACAGTGATTCATTTATTTTAGCAACTTGACATAATTCATTTGCTGATTTTGGATAAAAACCTTTTGCTATGTCCCAAGAGTAATAAAGCCATACTAGTAATATTGCAGCGCTTCCAACAATAACCCAATGGGTTCCACCTTTAGCTCTTTCAGGATTTCCAAATACAGCATCAACTTTCTCAGTTTGTATTAGTCTTCTGCCGTACATAATGCATCCAATTATGGATACAAATATAAGTATAGTGATTATTTGAGTTAACATTTAGTTTTCTTTTCCCATAATTTCTTCTTCCATATTCCAAATCATGGATAAAATTTCTTCACGCTTAGATGAAAATTCTTTATTTTTTTTAATTTCTCTTAAATCTTCTTTTAAACCCATCTCTGCAAAAGGTAGATTGTATTCTTTATGTATCCTTCCTGGTCTTGGTGCCATTACATATAATCTTTCACCAAGTAATAACGCTTCCTCAACAGAGTGAGTAATTAAGATGATAGTTTTTCCTGTTTCTTTCCAAATTTTAAGAACCAAAGATTGCATTTTTTCTCTAGTTAATGCATCTAACGCACCTAAAGGCTCATCCATCAATATTAAATCAGGGTCATTTATTAGACATCTAGCAAGAGCCACTCTTTGCTGCATTCCACCTGATAATTGGTAGGTAGGAGTATTACCAAACCCTTTTAAGCCAACAATTTCTAGCCATTCATCCACTCTTTTAGCAGTTTTTATTGGATCTTCTTTTTTCATCCTAAGTCCAAAATCAACATTTTCAGCAACTGTTAACCACTCAAATAATGCTCCTTGTTGGAAAACCATTCCTCTTTCAACTCCTGGACCATTAATTTCATTGCCAGCCAAAACAATAGAGCCTGAGGTGGGTCTCAAAAAACCTGCAGCAATATTTAAAAGAGTTGTTTTTCCACATCCTGAAGGACCGAGAACAGTAAGAAGTTCTCCTTTTTTTAAAGTAAAATTTACATCCTTTAATGCGTGAACAGTTTCTCCTTTAGGAGTTTTAAAAATCATATTTAAATCTTTGGAAACTAAGTCACTCATAGAAACTTTATATAAAACTTATATTAAAAAAAATAGGCGCTAAATAATTAGCGCCTATTAAATTTGTTTTACTCTTTAATATTATAAAGGTAAAAAACTAGTATCAACGGCACCACCTGGAGTTCCCATACCTTTTAGGAATCCATCAAGATTACCGCTCTCCATCGATTGTTTAGTTTCTTCTGGAGTAAGAAATTTAAATCCATCTAATGTTTCTTTCATGTCAGCAACTTTCATTTCTGAAGCTTTAGACATTGAATTCATATCGCTTTTACCAGCTCTATATCTGTCATTTGCTTCATGAGTTACTTCTATAAAAGTTCTAAGCATGCCTGGATTTTCTTTCATGAATTTGTCAGTTACAGATGTAATATCAATTCCTAAGATACCAGCATCTCTTGC
>CACJVQ010000014.1 GCA_902596915.1 uncultured Pelagibacteraceae bacterium
ACCAGATTCTACATAGGTGGAAACTGCAATTATAGCAACAATTACACCTTTAGGATTTAAAAATTGATATAGAAATGTTTCAACAAAATTTACAGGTTTTAAATTATCACTTTCACTTGATGACTTTGAAAATGATATTTTATAAGACAAATATATTAAAAAAATTGTTCCTGTAAAAATTAAACCTTTTTGAAGTATTGGATAAAGCTTAAATATATTAATTAAACCAAAGTTAATTACTGCTAGCATAAATGTAAAACCAAAAATTACTCCTAACATCAAAGGGATAGTTTTTTTAAATCCGTGATTAAACCCAGAGTGAGAGGCAACAATATTATTTGGTCCTGGAGAACAACTCGTGACAAACATAAACAAACATAGAGACAGTAATTCAGGGTGCATGTTTACGCTACAGGCAAACCATTTTTTACTTTTTGGGATGGGTGAACAAGAACAACCTTGCCTTCCTCATCTATAGAACCAAGTATTAAAAACTGAGAAATAATGCCTGCTATATTTTTTTCAGGAAAGTTACATACTCCAATAACTTGTTTTCCAACTAAATTTTCCTCATTATAATAATGAGTAATCTGTGCTGATGATTGCTTAATGCCTATATCTTTCCCAAAGTCAACTTCAACAACAAGAGATGGTTTCCTTGCTTTTTCATTTTTTTTTACTGATATTACTGTTCCTACTCTTATATCTACTTTGTCATAAATGTCGTAGGTTATTTGTTCTTTCATAGATTTAATATATAATTAAAAACAAATGAGTACAGGAAATAATTTAGAAGAGATATATAGTAATTCAATTAAAATACTAAAAGATTTAATTGCATTTAAAACTGTTTCTGGTGAAAACAATACTCAACTAATAGACTATTGTGATAACATTTTAAATTCATTGGGTGCGGTATCCTTTAGAACATATGATGAAGAAGAAAAAAGAGTAAATCTATTTTCAACTATTAAAGCTAAAAAAGCGAGTAACAAAAAACCAATTATTTTATCTGGTCATACTGATGTAGTTCCAGTTTCTAAAGGATGGGCAACAGATCCTTTTGATGCAACCATTAAAGAAGATAAACTATTTGGTAGAGGGTCATGTGATATGAAAGGATTTATAGCATGTGCATTGGCATATGCTCCTATTTTTTCCTCATCAAATTTGGATAGAGATATTCACTTCTCATTTACTTTCGATGAGGAAACTGCATGCAAAGGTGCACCTATTTTAATTAAAGAATTAAAAAAAAGGGAAATACATAATTGTATTTGTATTGTGGGTGAACCAACTAACATGAAAATAATAGATGCACACAAAGGATGCTACGAATATACCACTTATTTTGAAGGCCTTGCAGGTCATAGTTCTCAACCAGATAAAGGTGTGAGTGCAGTTGAATTTGCAGCAAGATATGTAAATAAACTCTTAGAATTAAAAGAAAAACTTAAAGAAAGACAGCTTAAAGACTCAATCTTTGATCCTCCATATTCAACTTTGCAGGTTGGTGGAATTTTTGGGGGCATAGCACATAATGTAATTGCAGATAAATGTCATGTGAACTGGGAAACAAGACCAATCGTTAAAGAAGATGGAATTTTTTTAAATGACCAAATAGATAAATTTGCAAAAGAAATTCTTTTACCTGAAATGAAAAAAATTTATCCAAAATCCTCAATTAAAAAACATATTATTGGTGAAATAACTGGTTTTGATAGAATTTCTAACTCAGAGGCTTGTGAATTTGTCTCAAGTATTACTGGAGATAATTCTAGAGAAGTGGTTTCATTTGGAACGGAAGCAGGACTATTTCAGGAGATTGGGATAAGTACAGTTGTATGTGGACCAGGATCTATAAAGCAAGCACACAAGATTGATGAATTTATAAAACTATCTGAAATTAAAAAATGTATCAGTTTTTTAGATGGTGTAAAAAATAAATCTTTGAATTAATTCCAACCACCAATAGATTTTACTTCTAAAAATTCTAATAAGCCTTCTTTACCACCTTCTCTCCCTATTCCAGAGTGTTTAAATCCTCCAAATGGAGCATCTACAGCAAGTGAAGCCGTATTTGCAACTATCATTCCAGATCTAAGTTTTCTTGCAACTCTTTTAACTTTTTCTTGATCTTCAGTTTGAATATAGTTTGTTAAACCATAAGGAGTATCATTTGCAATTTCTATTGCCTCTTCTTCGGTTTCAAATGGAATTACAGATAATACTGGACCAAAAATTTCAGTTCTGGCAATTTCCATATTATTATTTACATCAGCAAAAACAGTTGGCTTTACGTAATATCCATCTTTCAAACCATCAGGTTTTCCAGGTCCTCCTGCTATTAAATTAGCGCCTTCATCTATACCCTTTTTAATTAAACCTTGGATTTTATTATATTGTGTTTCTGATATTACGGGACCTATATGGTCCCCTTCTTTTTGGGGAATATCAACTTTATATTCATTAGCAAACTTTTTTAATCTATTAACTGCATCGTCATAAATTGATTTTTCTACCAGCATTCTTGTAGGTGCATTACATGATTGACCTGAATTTCTAAAACATCTTGCAGCTCCTCTTTCAATTGCTTCAGAGTCCGCATCTTTAAAAATAATATTTGCTCCTTTTCCACCTAACTCAAGACTTACCCTCTTAAAGTCTTTTGCTGCGTTTTGAGAAATTAGAGCTCCTGCTCTTGTTGAACCTGTAAAAGATATCATATTTACATCTTTATGACTGGTCAATGCATTACCTGTAGTTTCCCCATCTCCATTAACTAAATTAAATACACCTTTTGGAAAACCTGCCTCATCAATAAGTTCTGCAAGTATCATAGATGATAGAGGTGCTAATTCAGAAGGTTTTAAAACCATAGTACACCCTGCTGCTAAAGCTGGGATTACTTTTAAACAAACTTGATTCATTGGCCAATTCCAAGGTGTTATTAATACACAAACTCCTTTGGGTTCATAAATAATTCTCTGATCTTGTGCATGATCTCCTAAAGGTTTTTCAAAATCAAAAGCTTTAAGATATTTTATAAATGATTTCGTATGGCTGGCTCCTGTACCAGTTTGTAGTTTGGATGCAAAATCTTTTGGAGCACCCATTTCCATCATTATTGCTTCTGTAGTGTCATTCCATCTTTTTTTATATAGCTCATAAAACTTTTCTAATAATTTAATTCTCTCCTCTTTTTCTGTGAAACCCCAAGTTTGAAAAGCTGTTTTTGCAGATGATACTGCATCATCAACATCTTCTTTTCCACCCAGTGAAATAACTGCACAACTTTTTTCTGTAGCAGGATTTATTACTTGAATGTCTTTAGAATTTTTTGGCTCTACCCATTTACCATTTATATAAAAATTTCTTTTTTCTAACATATATTAAGCTATCTATTCTTTAGATTTTTGCAAACAAATTTGTCAATTCATAAACAATTGTTGCAGCTGCTAAAGAAGTTACTTCTGCATGATCATATGCTGGTGCTACCTCAACTACATCAGCTGAAACTAAGTTTAAGCCTGACAATCCTCTAATAACATTTACAATTTCTCTAGTTGTCATACCTGCTATCTCTGGTGTACCAGTTCCAGGAGCAAAAGCTGGATCTAAGACGTCTATGTCTATCGACAGATATAAGGCATTGTCTCCTACTCTTTTTCTAATTCTCTCAACTATTTTGTCTATACCTTCTGTTTGAAATTCATCACAATGAATTATTTTAAAACCAAAACTTTCATCATTTTTGATATCTTCCCTGCTATAGAGTGGACCTCTAATTCCAACGTGCATTGATGCATCATCTAAAAATAAATTTTCCTCTCTAGCTCTCCTAAATGGTGTGCCGTGTGTGTAAGGTGCTCCAAAATAAGTATCCCAAGTATCGAGGTGAGCATCGAAATGTACTAATGACACTGGACCTTTATTCTTTTTATTAATTGCTCTAAGCAACGGAACAGCTATTGTATGATCACCGCCAAGACTAATAATCCCTCCTACTTTATTTAAAATATCTGTAGCACCAACTTCTATTTGTTTTATAGCCTCATCAATATTAAATGGGTTGCACGCAATATCACCTGCATCAGCAACTTGTTGTACTTTAAATGGCTCAACATCGTAACTTGGATGATAATTTGTTCTTAAATGTCTCGACGCTTGTCTTATACTCTGGGGTCCAAATCTTGCTCCAGGTCTGTAACTTGTGCCTGAATCAAAAGGAACTCCTACAATTGCTACATCGCAACTTTCAACATCTCTTAATTCCGGCAATCTAGCAAAAGTTGATGGTCCGGCATATCTTGGAACTTTAGTTCCACTAACTGGTTGAATAGGATTTTTATTTTTTTCTTTTTTCATTTTTAATTGTCTAAAGTAATATTATTTTAGCATATAGTTCTATAATTATTTAATGAGAATATTGTTTATTTTATTGTTAGTACTTCAATTTAACTTTGTCAAAGCTGATGAGATTAACTATCTGTTAAAAATACCAAATTTAGAAACATATAATTTAAAAAGCAAAAATGGGCTTAAATACTTAACAACTAAAAAAAATTTTCAAATTGGGGCTAAAAATAATATTAGTTGTGAAAAATTAGATAAAGAGAATTTGGACAATAGATATTTATTAGTCAAAAAAAATTTAGATTTATATAATAAAGAGTTTTTAAATAAAATAAATTTAAGATTTATAGTTCTTTGTCAAAATTTATTTATTTCAGAAATTAATACTGCTGGAATTCCAGACTATAAAAAGAGAACTTTAATATTAGATTTAATGTTCAATGAAAAATATTTTGAAAGAGTGATACATCATGAAGTATTTCATTTAATTCAAGATAGTTTTCCAAAAATATTTAATGAAGAAGTTTGGTCAAATTTTAACAAAAAAAAATTTAAATATGCAGAATGTTCAACTTGCACAGATAAATTAGGATTAGATATTTATAATAATACAAATGGATTTTTAACAGAATATTCTAAAACTATTCCGTCGGAAGATATGGCTGAAGTTTATTCTTTTATTGTAACAGATAAAGAAAACATTGATCAAATAAAAAAAATTGACCCTATAATATTTAATAAAGTTGAATTTATAAATTCAAAAATAAAAGAGATAAATAATTTTTAATTTTATTATGATAAAAAAAATACAAGCTTCAACTGGAGAAAAAATTTTATTAATTTTTTTGATATTGCTTGCGATCATTTCTTTTTTGTTTTATTTCACTATAAAAAATAAATGTCTGTTTGTAGAAAAAGTTGACTTACAAAAAATAAATTTTCCGAATACTGAAAATATTGTAGTTATGAACGTCGAATGTGGTAAAGTCATTATTGAACTATTGCCAAATTTATCTCCTAATTCAGTTGAAAGATTTAAATTTTTTATTTCTAATGGTTATTATGATGGTTCAGCTTTTTATAGAGTGATCAAAGATACCTTGATACAAGCGGGAGATTTGGAGTACGGAAATATAGAAAATATTGACTATTATAGAGTTGGCAGTGGTAAATCCAATCTTGGTTTAATAAATTCTGAAATTAATAATGAATTTGAGTTTAAAGCAGGTAGCATTGGACTAGTAAGAGATGATGTATTTAACACAGAAGATAGTGAATTTTTTATTCTCTTAAAAGATGTGCCATTATTTAAAGGTGAATATACACCAATAGGCAAAGTCATTTATGGATTGGATGCTTTGGCTAAAATAAAATCGTCTGATAAAACTGAGTATGTTTTAAGACCTGATTATTTAAGTGATTTTAAGTTATTGAAACAATACAATTAAAAAAACTATTATTATTGCAGTCGCATAATAATAAGGCATTTTCTTCTTCCAAGAAATTAAGATTTTAGTTGCATTATCTACTTGTTTTTTTGTGGGTTTGTTTGCCATAATACTATTAGTTAACTAAAGGTTTTCCAGTTGTTAAGGTATGTTTTATTCTTTGTTGAGTTTTATCAGTCTCAATTAATTTCATAAATGCATCTAACTCTAATTTATATAGATCATCTTCTGATAAAGTTTTTTCTAAAGTAGTATCTCCACCACTTAAAACTTTTGCTAGCTCTTTTCCAACTTCCATGCCATGGTCAAGAATAACTTTTTCATTGTATAATTTTTCTAACATTTTTACCATTTTGTCATAAACACTTTTTCCTGACAGTTTAAATGTACATTCCTCTGAAGGGGAAAAATCTTTATTATTTTGAATTATCTCTTTAGAAACCTGTAATAAACTATTTCTACTCATTATTTTTTTATCCTCTGGTCTTAAATATTTTAAAGGCTCAGCTTCAATTGGTGATGTTGCAGTTTTGGCATATCCTATAATATCAAATACTTTTAAAGGAGCATAATCAGGATCATTTTTAGCTTCTTCAGTTTGAGACCATCTCCAAAGCATTTCTTTACATCCTCCACCTGCTGGGATTAATCCAACCATAGTCTCAACTAAGCCAACTACAATATTGGTATGGGATGCAACGAAGTTACTTTGACATAAAACCTCAAAACCACCACCCAATGCCAATCCTGATGGCGCAGATACAACTGGATATTTAGAATATTTTAAATGTTTGCAGGTCTCTTGAAAATATTTAACAAACTTTTCAATAGATTTAAAATCTCCTTTGTCCGCAAAATTCATTGTGTAAGACAAGTTTACACCTGCTGAAAATTGCATTGCCTCATTTATTATTATTAAAGGTTTGTCTGTTGCATTTTTTAAGCTATCCATTGAGTCATAATCTAAAGCATTAGCCTTAGTTGTGAATTCAACAATATTAAAATCATCAAATCTATAGGTTTCAGCAGAGTTATTTTTATCTAATTTATTTGCTCTAGGTTTTATTTTTCCTAAAGTTTCTAAATCAGTGTATTGCTGTCTTTCGCCATAAAAGTTTTCGTCTTTACTTTGTGATAAGTTTTCAAGAAACTTGTTATTTTCAAATGTATCTATTCTTTCAAAAAAATCCTTAACACCGATTTCTTTTAACATTTCAAAAGGTCCCTTAGACCAGTTAAACCCTAGTCTCATTGCTTCATCGATATCATTAAATTTATCCGTAATACCTGGAACTAAAGATGATGCATATTTAATAATTTTTGAAATTACAGACCAAGCGTATTCACCATATTTATCTTTTCTGTTTATAAGGCCAACAATATCCATTTTTTCTGATCCTAAATTGAACTTTTTAGATAGTGAATATTCGCCTGTTTCTAAGTTTATACCTTCTAGAATTTTTTTATTATCAGACTTGTTCATTCTATAGAAACCACCTTTCCCTTTTCTTCCGGTGTACCCAGTTTCTATAAGTTTTTTAACTAATGGTATTTCTTTCGCTACAATTTGAAAATCATCAGTTTCAGGTAGTTCTTTAATAAAACTTTTCAAAACATCAGCCATCAAATCAATTCCAATTAAATCATAGAGACCAAAAACACCTGTTTTTGGTATACCCATTGGTCTTCCAAATACGGCATCAGCTTCTTCAATTGTTAATTTCATTTTAAAAGCTTCAGTCATAGCCACCTGCATAGCATAGACACCAATTCTATTTCCTAAAAATCCTGGAGTATCATTACAAATTAATGCTCCTTTTCCTAAATCTTTTTCACAAAAACTTTTTAGTGAGTTTATTTGATCTAAATCGTTATTTTCATTTTTTACAATTTCTAATAAATCCATATATCTGACTGGATTAAAGAAGTGAGTTATACAAAAATCTTTTTTTTCTTCATCTGAAAGTTTTTCTGAAAGAACTTTAATTGGAATAGAAGATGTATTTGAAGAAACTATTGATCCTTTTTTTCTTTCTTTAAAAATTTTTTCATAAATATTATGTTTAATATCAATTCTCTCAACGACAGCTTCAACAATCCAATCTGCTTCACCAACTTCATTAAAATTATCGTTTATATTTCCAACATTAATATTATTTATTTTTGACTTATCTATTAATAAAGGAGGTCTAGACTTTAAAATTCTTTCTCTTGCTTTTTCAGAAATTTGAGTGGTTAAGTCTAACAATGTTACCGGAACATTTGCATTACATAATTGAGCAGCTATTCCACTACCCATTGTGCCAGACCCTATAACTACTACTTTATTAATTTTCATAATGAGAACTAAATCTTATAATGAAAATCTTATTCAAGAGCAACTTAAAGCCATTAAATATTTTAATATTTTTATTTAATTATTTTTGTAATTGATGGAATTATTGCCACTGCTAGAGCAATTTTGAATAATTCACTTGGTAAAAAAGGATATAGACCACCAGCTAAAGCCTTTTCATAACCAATAACTGAGCCCAAATAACCCACTCCAACAATAAAAATAATAGAAGTTGCTATCAAAAGAGAAATTAAACTTTTAATATAAGAGTCGTTAAAATTTCTTTCTGCTAAATAACCAATAACGCCAGCTGCGATCGTCATTCCATAAAGATAGCCAGCGGTAGGACCTGTTAAATAAAGAAATCCACCGCCTTTTGCAAAAACTGGAAGTCCAATAGCTCCTTCGAAGAGATACAATACAAGTGTAAAAAACGCTAACTTTGAACCAAATGTCATTCCAATTATGAAAACTGCAAAAGTTTGCATTGTCATTGGAACTGGCCAAAATGGAACTTGAACTTTTGACGAAAAAGCAAGGATAAGTGTACCTATTAACATCAAAGAAATATTCTGAAAATAAATATTTATTCTAAAATCAGATAATAAATTTTTAATCAAAGTAGAATTATTTTTCATCCTAAAAGGTATTTAAACATACTTGAATGCAAATTTAAAATAATAAATATAAAACTTTAATTAATCTGGTCTTTTTGTAATTCTTTTAGTGGTATGTGGCATCTGATAGAGTTTCCGCTGTTAGTTATTTGCCAAGGTGGTACTTCATTTTTACAAATATCACCTAATATTCTTGAACATCTTCCCTGAAAACTACACCCCTTTTGAGGTGGCTTTTCCTCTACAATATCCTCAGCAACTAATTTTGGTTTGATATCTGGATCTGGTTCTAACACTGCTCCTAATAAAACCTCTGTATAAGGGTGTGATGGAAATTGATAAACATCTTTTGATGGTCCCACTTCACACAATCTTCCTTGATAAAGAACAGCAACTCTATCACTTATAGCTCTTACAACAGCTAAATCATGTGAAACAAATATATATGTAGTTCCAAAATCTTCTTTAAGTTGTTGTAATAAATTTAATACAGCTGCCTGAACTGACACATCCAACGCAGATGTTACTTCATCACATAATATTATATCTGGTTTAGCTGCAAAAGCTCTTGCAACTGCAACTCTCTGTTTTTCACCTCCAGATAATTGTCTAGGATACCTAGACATATAAAATTCTCCAAGTCTTACTTTTTGTAATAGATCTATAATATTTTTTTTTAATTCTTCACCCTTTAAACCAAAATATAATTTTAATGGTTGCGCTATTATTTCTTCAACAGTATGGTTTGGGTTTAAAGACTCATCTGGATTTTGAAAAATTAATTGAATAATTCTTAAATCATTAGGATCTCTCTCTTTGAGGTCAGAGGATAAATTTCTATTTTGATCAAATTTTATTATTCCGCCTTTGGTTCTGAGTAACCCAGCAATAGATTTAAGAATTGTTGACTTTCCACTACCTGACTCTCCAACAAGAGCTATAGTTTCACCCTTCTTAATATTAATATTAATATCTTTTACAGTTGGATTATCGTCAGAGATTCTATTTAACACTTGATCTAAAAGTTTTTGCTTAGCGTAACTTATTGAAACTTCTGACAGGTTTAATATTTCTTTATCCTGCAAACTCGTCTTAATTCTATTAACAGTTTGATTAATCTGACTGTCATTCATTAAACTCTTATAATTAAAACATCTAACACTTGTGTTTAATTCTTCTAAGTACTCAAGTTGAGGAGAGTTATTTTTACATTTTTCTTCTGAAAAATCGCACCTATCAAAGAAACTGCAGCCTCTATGCATTGTTCCAGGTTGAGGTTGGCTACCAGGCATTGATTGTGGAAGCCCTGCTAGTGATAATTTTGGTATAGATTTAAGCAAACCATATGTATACGGATGAATTGGTTTTTTAAGAATATCTCTAGAGGGTCCCTCTAAAACTATTTCACCAGAGTACATTACAATAATACGGTCACTTACTTGAGCTATTGCTCCTAGGTCATGGCTCACATAAACCATTGATGTTCCAGTGTCTTTGGCAATGAAATTAAGCAGTTCTAAAACGTGAGCTTGTGTTGTTACGTCTAAGCCAGTGGTAGGTTCGTCCAATAGTAAAAGGTCAGGAGTTCCAGCTAATGCCATTGCAACAGCAACTCTTTGTTGTTGTCCTCCTGAAAGTTCATGAGGATATCGAAGAGCAATTGTTTCTGGTGAAGGAAGTCTCACTTTATTTAACAATTCAGAAATTTTTTGCTCTCTTTCCTCCTCCTTTAAATCAGAATGCAACTGTAATGCCTCATCAATTTGATAACCTATTTTTAAATTTGGTGTTAATGCCTGCCCAGCATTTTGTGGTATCATTGCGATTTTCCTACCTCTGATTTTTTCCAAATCTCTATTTTTCATTTTTAAAAGATTTGAGGAATTGAATTCACATTCTCCATCAATAGTATAGAGACCATGTTTAACATACCCCATCATAGCTAATGCAAGAGTACTTTTTCCAGATCCAGACTCTCCAACAATACCAACAGTTTCGCCTTTTTTAATATTTGTGCTAATGTTTCTTAATATTAAAATCTCTTCTCCTTTTTTACTTTTAAATCCAATAGATAAATTTTTTACTTTTTGAATTATTTCAGTCATTTTAAACTGGAGCTTTTGTTGATCTATCTATACCTAATGCTTTAGCAAAGGCATCGGCTGTCAAATTAATACCAATTATTAAGCTGCTTAAACCAACTATTGGAGCTATCACTGACCAATAAGCAAAGGACATTAATCCTCTCGCATTTGAAATCATCAGTCCCCAATCTGGAGTTGGAGGACTAACGCCAAAACCTAGGAATGACAAAGAGCTGAAGCCAAGTAACATCCATGACCATCTCATTGCACCTTCCACTAAAATTGCATCTCTTACATTTGGAATTATTTCATTCCATATTATTGAAAAATTACTGTGTCCTCTTGCTCTAGCTGATACAATAAAATCTTTAGCAATTACATCATGAGTTGCAGCTCTTGCAACTCTAACAATTCCTTTACCATAAAAGAAACCCAATGCAGGTATTAGTACTTCAGTCGATGTACCTAATAAAGATACAATCAACAACATTGCTAATATCCAGGGTATAGATAAAAATGCATCAACAATCCTCATCACTATATCGTCAGTTTTCCCACCAACTAGTCCACAAAAAATTCCTAATAGACCACCCCAAAGTAGTGCTATTAAGGATCCAAAGAAAGTAATTGTTAAAGCTGTTCTTCCACCTAAAATTGTTCTAGTAAAAACATCCCTTCCAAGATCATCAGTTCCAAACCAATATTCAGCAGAAGGAGCTTGTAGCATTAAAGTTGGATTTATTGCTTTAAAATCATATGGCGCAATATAAGGACTAATAAATGCAAGAATTACGTGGAAAATCAATATACTTAGTCCAATAAATCCTGATGGTCTTGAGGCCATTGTTATTATTATCTCAGAGACTTTTGCAAAATTACTTTTCTTTTCTTCCTGATAAATATTATCTAATTTCATATTATTTTCTTATCTGTAACGTTTTTAATCTTGGATTAAGCATCAGTGTCATTAGATCTGCTAATAAATTTATACTAACATAAATAGAGGCAAGAATTATTGCTAATGCTTGAACTGTTGGTAAATCTCTATTTGAAATAGACTCAATAACTAACCTTCCAAGACCTGGATAATTAAATACAACTTCAGTTACAACAACACCACCTAATAACCATGCAATTGTTAAAGCTACAACATTAATAGCTGGTAACAATGCATTTGGTAAAACATGTTTAAAAACCATTTTCCAATACGGAACACCTTTTAAAATTGCCATTTGAACATATTCACTTGCCATAACTTGAATGACGCTTGATCTTACCATCCGCGCCATATGAGCTGTCATAATCATTGCAATAGCAATTACTGGTAAAATTATATTTGGTAATAGTTCTAAGAATGAAACATCTGTTGGAACTATTACAATGCCTGGTAACCACTCTAACCATATTGCAATTATTAAGATTAATAATGTAGCACTAATAAACTCTGGAATAGTCATCGCGAATATAGTTACTGTTGAAATTGCTACATCAGGTAATTTGTCTCTCCAAAGAGCAGTTACAATTCCTAATATCAAAGCAATTGGTATACCAATAAAAATGGCAGCTGATGCTAGAACTAATGAATTTTTAATTCGTGGTCCTAGAACCTCTTTAATTGGCATTTCTCCACTTAATGAATAACCAAAATCTCCTTGAATAGCATTTAAGGCCCAAGATACATATCTCTCATATGCAGGAACGTTCAAACCTAATCTTCTATAACAAGCTTCTAATTGCTCCCCGAATGCTTGTCTCTCAAGATATGTTGTACACGCGTCACCAGGTAAAATCTCAGTTCCAACAAAAGTAATTAAAGATACTATAAATAAAGTAATTAAGCCTAATAGAATTCTTTTTATAATTAAAAAAAGCATAAGAATACTTAAATTTTAAATTATTTATTTAGAAATGAAAGAGGTTTTACAGGCCTACTTAAAGGCCTGTAAAACAAAAATTATTAGTCAACACTAACTGTGTGCCATCTTATTGAAAAATACTCAACTTCGTCGAGATTTTTTACTTTAGAAGATGTGACAACCAATCTAGATACATGGTAAGGAATCATAGTTCCAGATTCTTCCCATAGTGTTTTCTGAGCATTGATATATGCGGCTTTTCTTTTACTGAAATTCAACTCACCTCTAGCGTCAGCTAAATTCTTGTCAAAAGAAGCACTTTTGTAGAAAGACTCATTCCATTTTGCTTCACTATGATAAGCTTCGTGCAAAATACTGTCTGCAGGTCTCTCATTCCAACGTGTCATTGCTACAGGCTTTTTCATCCAAGTTTCATTCCAATAACTTTTTGAAGGTGTCATTTGAATATCTGCTCTTATGTTAGCTTTAGCAAATTGTTGTTGTAATACTTCAGCAATAGTTGGCCATGTTGGTTCTTTTGTAGATACATGAATTGTGAAATCAATACCATCTGGATAACCTGCCTCTGCAAGTAATTTCTTAGCAGTAGCATGTTGTGGCGGGCACTTCTTTTTCATTCTGTATTGATCCGAAGGCGCAACTGGAGTATCACAAGATACTGTTGCTGCTCCAGCCATAACTAGATCAACTAATTCTTGCCTATCTACAGCTATTCTGACAGCCTTTCTTACTCTTGGATCATCGAATGGTGCAACGTCAGTTCTCATTACCATACCTCTCCAGTTTCCTGTTGGTATCACTGATACATTGAACTTTGAATTACCATCAAATATTTTTTTCTGATTGAATGGAACATATCTATTCATATCAATTTGACCAGTAAGTAGAGCTTGAATTCTAGCTTGACCATCTGGAATAGCTATTACATGAACTTCAGAAAGTTTAGGTGCTCCTTCCCAATAATCTGGGTTAGCTTTAAGGATTGTTGTGCCTTCAGCATCAAACTTTTCTACTATAAAAGGTCCAGTTCCAATACCTGTTTTTCCAATAGTATCACCTGATCCACTAGGAATCATTCTTAGTCTATAATCAGTTAGTAAAAGTGGAAAATCTGCAAAAGATGTATTCAACTTCATTTTAACTGTGTGTGAGTCTACAACCTCAATATCTGTTACTGCACTCATACTTTTCTTAGCAGGCGAACCAATTTCAGGATCTTTAACTCTCATCAAAGAATATTTTACATCCTCTGCATCAAAATCCGATCCGTCATGGAATTTAACCCCTTTTCTTAAGTTAAAAGTCCATTCGGTAGCATCTGCATTTCCTGACCAGTCAGTTGCAAGCTCAGGAGATGTAACCCCTTTAAGATCTTTTCGTACAAGACGGTTCTGTGTCATTATTACTACCTGAAACAGTCGTCCCTTAGTAATTGCGTCTAAATTTGTATCTTTTCCAAAACCTACATCATGGGATAATTTAAAAACACCGCTTGATGCATTGGCAAAAGAAAATGTTACAAATAGTGATACCAATGAAACTGATATCAATTTAAAAATGTTTTTCATAATTTCCTCTCTTTAAAAAAATAAAAGGTAACAATTAGCATCTTATATAGCAACAGTGAAAATGGTTCTTTTTTAATTGTTTTATTGATGTATTTTGATTATTTAGAAAAAAAATAATGAAAGATTTAATCAATAAATATAGGTTTACAGTAAAGCCTGTTAACCTTGAAAATTCTAACTCTTTGGAGCTTGCAAGATCAATCCAAGTTCATCCATTAACCTACCAAGAGCTGCCATATGACCCAGAGTATTCTAATTATGCTGGAAGATTAACACTTGAGAAATTGTCTAATGTAAGTCCTGAGGAAATGTATTGGAAAGGAAGGCAAGAGATAATATTTAGACATACTGGTGAACATCCATTTGAAATATCTGGCCCAGACTCACTTAAGTTATTACAAAAAATATTCCCAAGAGATGTATCAAAAATGTCAAAAGGAAGATGTTCTTACCAGTTTGCTTGTTATCATGATGGTGGAATGATCACAGATGGAGTTCTATTAAAAATTGAAGAAAATAAATATTGGTTTGCTCAAGCAGATGGAGATCTTTTTTCTTGGTATAAAGCGCATTCTGAAAATATGGATGTTGAAATAAAAGATCCTGATGTATGGGTAAGTCAAATTCAAGGTCCCTTATCAATGAAACTATTAGAAAATATATCAGATGGATTTTCTGAAAATGACTGGAAATATTTTGATTGGAAAGAATTACAAATCTTAGATCAAAAAGTGATAGTAAGCCGAAGTGGTTTCACAAATGAGCTTGGTTGGGAAATTTATTTTCGACCTGAAAATGAAGTTGAAAAAATAGGAGATTATATTCTTGAGGAAGGGAAAAAATTAGGTATGATTTTAGTCGCCACTCCAGGTTTTAGATGTAGACGGATTGAGGCAGGTCTACTATCTGCAGGACAAGACTTTTCAAAAAAAACAAATCCTTTTTCAGTTGGTCTTGGGCGTTTTATAAATTTTGATAAAGGAAACTTTATTGGCAAAGAAGCTCTAATGACATCAGATAAAAAATGTAAGACATGGGGTATTAGAGTAACGGAGGGTACAGCTATTAAAGGTGAAAGTATTAAAATAAACAAAAAAAATATTGGTAAAATAACTTCTAGTACCTGGTCACCATATCAAATTTGTGGAGTTGGTATTGTGCACCTAGATAACAATGAAAATGGACCAGGAGATGTTGTTGATGTAAAATGTACTGATGGAAAAGTGCGCAAAGGTGAAATCTGTAAATTACCAATGTACGACACAGAAGGAGAAATTGTTAGAGGTATAAATAGGAATATTCCTAAACAGCCAAATCCTTGGCCTGGCATTAAAACCAAAAATTGAAAAAGCTTTAGTTTGTGAAGAGTAAAAAACAAATCATAGCAATTGGAGGTGGAGGTTTCACTCATAATGAAGATAGAGATCTAGATCAATTTTTTGTAGATAAAATAAGTAAAGAAAATTCCTCTATTGGATTTTTGCCTACCGCTAGTAATGATGACACAAATAAAACTGAACTATTCTATAAAAGGTTTGAAAATACTAACTTTAAAGTTTCTCATTTTAATCTTGTATCCAGCGTTAAGGGTTTTGAAAGATGGCTTTCAGGTTTAAATGCTATTTATGTTGGGGGAGGAAATACAAAATTCATGCTTGAATTATGGAAAAAAAATAATTTATTTGAAACTTTTAAGGAAGTTTATAGCTCAGGTGTAATTCTATCCGGAGTCAGTGCTGGAGCTGCATGTTGGTTTGATTGTTTTCTGACAGACTCAGATGGACCTGGCTTCAAACCACTAAGTGGCATAGGATTAATATCTGGAAGTTTTACCCCACATTATTCAGATGTAAAAAGAGCAAATAAATATAGCGAATATATAAAAAATAAAACTTTACCAAGTGGCATAGCTGTGGATGATGGAGTTGCGGTACTTTTTATTGACGGAAAACCAACCGAGGTTTATTCTTCTAGAGAAAGTCATGATGCTTATTTTGTTGACCAAAATAAACAACTTAATTTAAAAGAATATATTAAAAATAATAATGAGTGATAATATTTTACCAAGTCAAAAAATTTTTAGCATTAAAGATGCAAGAGAACTATCTCGAAAACGTCTACCTAAATTAGTTTTTGATTTTATTGATGGTGCATCTGGAGATGAAAAATTAGCAGAAATAAATAGCATAGCTTTAGATCAAATTAGACTTGAACCTAAAGTTTTAAGAAATGTTGAAAAAAGATCTCTCAAAAAAAAAGTATTGGGATATGAATTTGATTTTCCATTTGGTTTTGCTCCGATGGGAATGACGAATTTATCGTGGCCAGGAGCAGACTCAATGTTAGCAGCTGAAAGTGCAAGAAATAATATACCTACATGTGTTTCTATGGCTTCTACAACAACTTTAGAAAAAATGTATGAACTTTCAGAAGGTCATTCGTGGATGCAACTATATATATTTCAGGATGAAAATTTTGTTATGGAGCTTTTAGATAGAGCTAAGAATACTGGATACGAGGTTGCAATATTAACTGTAGATGTTCCAGTACTCTCAAGACGAACTAGAGATGATAAAAATGGTTTCTCCTACCCTTTTAAAATAGGTCCAAAACAATTTTTTGATTTTGCAACTCACCCTACTTGGTCTCTTTCTACTTTACTGAGCGGCATTCCTAAACCAATGAACTATGTAACATCTAAAAGTGGAGATGGTATTTTTAAAAGAAAAGAAAGTAGAGGCTCTACAGATTGGGATACACTAAAAAGAGTAAGAGATAAATGGAAAGGTAAACTTATAATTAAAGGAGTAATGTCTCCTGATGATGCAAAAAAAATAAAAGAAGCTGGTGCAGATGCAATTCAAGTTTCAAATCATGGTGGCAGACAATTAGATAGTGCTACGGCAGCAATAAATATGCTTCCATTAATAAGAAAGTCGGTTGGAAGTGATTTCCCTTTAATTTTTGATAGTGGGATAAGAAGTGGAAGTGATATTGTTAGAGCACTTGCATTCGGTGCGGATTATGCAATGATTGGTAGGCCCGTAATGTATGCAATGGGAGCTGATGGTAGAAAAGGATTAAGGAGAATAGTGGAAATAATTAAAGAAGAAGCCAGTACAACACTCGGATTAGTAGGATTAAATGATATTAATGATGTAACTTCTAATATAGTAATAGATAGTACTGTAAATAAGGTAAATTACTAAATGAGCGAAAATAAAATTAGAGGTGGAGCATTACTTGCAAGAGCTCTAAAAGACAAAGGAATTAGCAAAGTTTTCACACTTTCAGGAGGTTTTTGTAATCCAGCAATTGAAGGTTTTGCTGAGTGTCAAATTGAAGTTGTAAACACTCCTCATGAGCAGATTGCTGGTCATTTAGCAGATGGTAATACAAGGATTACACGTAAACCATCGGTATGTTTAGTTGGACCTGAGGGATTTACAAATGCTGTCCCTTCAATGATGGAGGCTTGGGGTGAGAGAAGTCCCATTATTTACATTACAGGATCTAGCAGTCTTAAAAGACAAGGTTCAGGTGGTTTTAAAGAGATTGACGATGTTTCAATTGCAGCCCCTTTAACCAAATATAGTGCGAGTATTACTGATGGAACTAGAATAAGAGAATTTGTAGACAAAGCATATCATATTGCAACTAACGGATATCCTGGCGCTGTACATCTTAGTCTTCCTGTTGATATAATGTTTTCATCTTTTGAAGAGGAAGTTGGTTTAGAAGAAAGACCATATTCTCAAAAAGCAAAACCTATAGCCAAAGCGTGGCCGGATCCAAAGGCACTTTCAGAAGTCTTAGAACTTGCTTGTAATTCAAAAAAACCAGTTATTATTGGTGGACACGGTGTTTGGTGGTCACATTCAGAAAAAAATCTTGAGGCAGCTGGTAACAATTTAAATATACCAATTTTTAATGTTCCATATCATCAAAAATTATTAGGAGAAGAAGCTAACGCTTACATGGGGTTGGCTGATATACATCAATACCCTCCTTCAGAATTTGCATTACACAATTCAGATCTGATTCTTGTCATTGGAGCGAGATTGGATAATCAATTAAATTTTGGAAATCCACCTTTTTTTCCTGAGTCAACGAAATTGGTTTGTGTTAATGGTTCACATGAAGAATTGGAACTTAATAGAGCTGCAGATTTAAGTTTGCTGAGTGATCCTGGTGTTTTTTTAGATACATTGTCTAACTTAAAAAAAAATAATAAATGGTCATTAGATACAAAGTGGTTTGAAGAGAATAAAAAAAAGAAGAAAGAATGGGTTGATAAATCATTAAAAGATTTAGAAGTTGAAGCTGAAGCATCCAAAAAAAATGGAGGAAAAATTCACCCACTACAACTTTCATTGGATGTTCAAGATGCAATGGGTGAAAATGATTGGCTTGTTATAGACGGAGGAAATACTCATTTTTGGTCAGAAATTGCAATCAACATCGCGGGTGCTAAAGGAAAAAAATTAAAAGGAATATTACATCCCGGAACTTTTAGCATGTTAGGTGTTGGAGTTTCATTCGCTCTATCTGCTAAAAATCACAATCCAGATTCGAATGTAGTTCTGATTAGCGGAGATGGTGCTTTTTTATCAGGAGGCATGTCTATTGAAAGTGTATTTTATGCGAAAAAACCTATTACTGTTGTAATTGACAATAACGGAGGACTTGCTTCCATTGGCCAGCAACAAGAAAGGTTATTTAAAAGTGGAAAAAGTGTGGGAACTGACTTTCGCGATATACCATTTCATAAGATTTTTGAGGGTTTTGGAGGACATGGAGAATTAGTTAATAAAAGAGAAGAGCTACTTCCAGCACTTAAAAGAGCTATGGAAAGTGGAAAACCCGCATGCGTAAATGTTAAGGCAAAACCTGTATTAAGCCCAATAGTCTCTGCTGTTGCAAGTAAAAGAGAGAAATCATCAATAGAATAATTGTGGCAACTTTCTCTTCTCATTTATTAGATGCAACAAATGGCTCGCACGCCGCAAATGTTGATGTAATTATTTATCAAGTTAATGAAAGTGGAGAAAAAAAAGTTTTCTTTGAAACTAAATCTGATGAAGGTGGTCGAATACTTCAAGAATTTGAATTAAGTAAAGAGGACTGCAAGTGTGAGTATGAAATAGTTTGTAAAACTGGCAATTATTTTTCAGAAAAAAAAATAGTTTCAGAAATTAACATTAAATTTAAAATGGAAGATCAAAATAAAAAATATCATATTCCAATTATAATTTCTAAAAATAGCTATACAGTTTGGTGGTCTAAATAAAATGAGTAAAGAAAATTTAATTCCCCAAAAAAATATAAAATTAAATATGTCTAGACGTATCCGACGAACTCCATTTACAAATAAAGTAGAGGAATGTGGTGTGTCAGATTTTACTGTTGTTAATCACATGCTACTACCAAAAGGTTTTAAAAATACTGTTGAAGAAGATTACTGGCATTTAAGAGAAAATGTTCAAGTTTGGGATGTGTCTTGTCAAAGACAAGTACAAATTACAGGTCCAGACGCAGAAAAGCTTGTGCAAAAAATGACACCAAGATCTATAAAAAAAATGGAGACAGGCAAATGTTTTTATATACCAATTATAGATGAAACTGCTGGGATGATTAATGATCCAGTTTTATTAAAATTAGATGATGATATGTTTTGGATTTCAATAGCAGACTCAGATATTTTGCTTTGGGCGAAAGGAATTGCTTTAGGATCGAAATTAGATGTTGAAATTATTGAGCCTGATGTTTACCCACTAGCTATTCAAGGTCCAAAATCTGAAGACCTTCTAATTTCAATTTTTGGTGAAGATATAAAGAAATTAAAATTTTTTAATTTTAAGGTATTTGATTTTTTAGGTACAAAGCAAATTATTGCAAGATCGGGTTATAGTAAGCAAGATGGATTTGAAATTTATTTTAAAGGATTTGAAACCCACTTTAATGAAATAGAACTTGGAGAAAAACTTTGGGATACTGTGTGGGAGAATGGACAAAAATT
>CACJVQ010000015.1 GCA_902596915.1 uncultured Pelagibacteraceae bacterium
GCAATAATAACCTACATGACCTTTTATAGTAACTTCAATATTTTCTGTAAGACCTGCACATATAGCATGATTACCTTCAGGATTTGATATAGTGAATTTTCTACTATTTGTTTTTCTATCAATACTTTGTAGCTTTTCATTTACCGATCTTAGTTTCAGTTTTTTTAAATCAAGATTCATTATTTTCCCCAAGAATAAACTATACCTGGCTCAGGCTCAAAAATTTTTGCATTGTTAACATTAGGCATATGTGCCATCGCTTGAAACTCAGAACAAATTGCAACATAATCTTTTGTTTCAGCTATTACTGCAGGCTTACAAGCTATCTCATCACGAAGAACTGCGAAACCACTATGAGTTCCTGCAATAAAAGTGTAGAACCCATCTAGTTCGCTTAAACCTTTTTTTAAAGTTTGTTTTAAGTTTCTATTTTTAAGACTATCGGATATATATCCAGCTGCAACTTCAGTGTCATTTTCAGAATTAAATTTAGAACCATTTTTTTTCAATTTTCTTCTTAAGTTATTGTGATTAGATAGCGATCCGTTATGAACCAAACATTCATCTTCTCCTGTAGAGTAGGGGTGAGATCCATTTGTAGTAATTGCACTTTCTGTTGCCATTCGCGTATGGCCAATCGCATGAGTTCCTGAAAAATTATTTAGATTGAACTTTTTTACAACATTACTTGGACTTCCAACTTGTTTAAAAATTTCAATTGATTTTCCGTAACCAACTAGTGATATTTCCACAAAACTCTCTAAAATAGGGAGAATTTTGTTAGGTTTTTCAGTAGATTTTAAAATTATGTGGTCAGAATTCTTTTCTATGCTTGTAAATTTCAATTTTTTTTTAATTTCTTTTTTGAATTTTTCGAAACTAATTTCATTTAAACAAATAGAATATTTATAAATTTTATTTTTATCACTGTTATAAATTGCAAAACCTGCACTATCAGGACCCCTAGACTCCATACTGACTAACATTTTAGAAAGCATTCCCCCCAAGGATTTTTCAAATTTTTTAGATTTTAGATAAATTCCAACGATGCCACACATAAATAAGTTTTAAAGTAGTGATAATAATTGGTCTTTATAGTAAAGCACATTGACTATAACAATGATAATGATTGCGGCATAGACACCATATTTAGCTTTGGGCCAAGCTAATCTAGCCATTCTACTTGGAGTTTTATTTGATTGATTTTTATTTTGATCGCTCATTAAGATTAAGGGCGCAAAATTTAATTTGCGCCCTTATAAAGTTTTATTTAACCGTCCGTTATATTACTTTTCCAAGCATTAGAACTAGGTTTTCTTCTAGCGAGTTTTTCAAGTTTATCGCTTTCTTGCCTAGAACTTATAACCGTCCAGCCAATCCAAATTATAACAAGTATTATAACTAAGATGCCTTCAGATCCAGCGCCTGGAAATATTGGTCCAGCAGCACCACCTTCTGCCTTACTAGCAGCAGTTAAATGATCTATCCAATTATTTACTGTAGCCATGTTTTCCTCCTTTAACTACTTGAAGAAGCAACAGCTTTTTCATCTTCTTTTGCCTCCTCCATTATTTGATAGTCCAATCCTGCTAACTCAACTTCTCTTGGTATACGTAGTTTGCCCATACCATTAAGAACTTTAGCAATAATCCAACCAGGAATCATTCCAAGCACAAAAAACATTATTAATGCACCAATAAACATTCCTAATGGATTAATAGCAGCATATGTAGATCCATCCCACATTGCACCAACACTGTAACCTGATGAAGGATATCCATTTAGGACAAACCCACAAATTACAAGACCAGCAAAGCCTGCATAACCATGAACTGCAACAGCTCCAACTGCATCATCAATTTTGAACTTACGTTCAACCCAATAATGTAGTTTGTAAGCTATAACTACCCCGATCATACCAATAATTAATGATTGAATTGGATGATAAAGATCGTTTCCTGCTGAAGCACATATTATTCCAGCTAGTCCGCTTGAGTATGTCCAGAAAGGATCACCTTTTGATATTACGTAACCAGCTAACAATCCTCCTGATAAAGACATCAAAAAGTTCATAGTTATTCCACTTAATGTCGTTGGAGTGTAGTATATGTTAGTAGCAGTAAAGAAAGTTACACCTTCCATTCCATATTCAGGCCCTAAGTCATAAATTGGAACATTACAAGCCGCGTAGAAACCCCAAAAACCTGTATAAATTAAGAATAATCCAACAGTTACTAACCAAGGATTTCTTGGTCCAATGTTTCTAGGTTCTCCACTTGATGAAAATTTTCCAATTCTTGGACCTAATACAGCAAGCACACCTAAAGCAAATCCTCCTGCTACAGCGTGAATTACCCCCGATGCATATGCATCATGATATCCAAGTATTTTTAACATCCATCCATCAAAGTGCCATCCCCATGCAGCATCTATACTCCAAAACACAGATCCAATTGCAATAGCAAGAATTCCAAATGCAAAAGTTGTTATTCTTTCAATAACTGCACCTGATACTATTGAAGCAGCTGTCCAAGAGAATAAAAGGAACGCTGCCCAAAATACTCCCATGATATGATCGTTAAGCGTAATAGCCATAAACTCGTTTGTAGGATTAGCTAAATCATTTGCACCAAATCCACCTCCGAGAACAAGCCCAGTACTTTCTGTCATTATTGATGGAGCTAATCCAGGTCCAGTTGGAAAAGCCCAATATATCCACCAACCAAATAAAAACCAAGTTACTGTTACCAAAGGTATCAGCATTGTATTTTTCATTAATGTATGTTGATGGTGTTTGTAACGCGATGCTCCAACTTCATACATACAAAATCCTACATGGATAAGAAACATAAGTACTACTGTTATCCAATAGTAAAATTCTGTAAATATGGTTTGCAACGCATCAATTTGACTAGTCATTTCAAACCTCCATTAAATTTAATAATAAAATATTAATTAAAGAAATATTTACATCAATAGATAATAAACTCAAAATAGGCTAGAAATTTGAGCAAGACAACTTGTGGTATATATAAAATTTCTAATTGATTCTAAAATTTTCTGTATGCTTTTTTAAGATCTACAAGTGGATGATTTGGAGACATCTGAAATTTAACTAATAGTTCTCTTGCTATCATGTCTCTATCTTGTTGGTTATTTGGTAATTTAATTTTTTTTGGAATTGTGACCCAACCATTTGCGTTTCTATCAAATACTGCTGGTCTATCTTCTTCATACCCCATGTGAACATCTTCCAACCAATTTAAATCATCCCAACCCATTGCTTCGATATATTTTTTTAAGAATGGAGTTATTCTTGAATAGTCTGGTAATAAATTTACATCATACCTATAACCAATAGTTTGACCTATCATCTTTTCTCGAGCAGTCTCCTTCTTTTTACCTAACTGACCTTTAACTGTTTTTTTGCTCGGTTTTTTACTTTTTTTCTTTGGCATAATTATATTTTATGAAAATCATCAACCCCTACTGTATGATTTGTTCCAGAAAGTGGTACTTTTGCTAAAGCAGATGCTTCCATTGTTAAAGCTGCCATATCTTCTGGCTCTAATGAATGGATATTTGTTTTACCACAAGCTCTAGCTAATAACTGAGCTTCTAACGTCATGGTATGTAAGTAATTATATACTCTAAGAGCTGCTTCATCTGGATTTAGTCTTTTCCTTAACTTAGGATCTTGAGTAGCAACACCAACTGGGCAACGACCAGTATGACAGTGATAACAATGACCTGCTGGCACTCCCATTTCTTTTTCAAAATTAGACTCTGGAATTTCTTTATTACAGTTTAGTGCAATCATAGCTCCAGTACCTATAGCAATAGCATCTGCTCCAAGAGCTAGTGCTTTTGCCATATCGGCTCCATCTCTAACACCACCTGCATAAATAAGAGTAACTTTACCAGTCTTTCCAACATCATCTATTGCTCGTCTTGCTTCTCGAATTGCAGCTATTCCAGGTATACCCGTGTTTGCTGCTGCGATGTGTGGACCAGCACCTGTTGAGCCTTCCATACCATCTAGATAAATAGAGTCAGGATCACATTTTGCTGCCATACGAACATCATCATAAACTTTTGCTGCTCCAAGTTTTAATTGTATTGGAACTTTATTTTTTGTTAACTCTCTTAGCTCTTGAACTTTTAAAGCTAAGTCATCTGGTCCTAACCAATCAGGATGTCTTGCAGGAGATCTTTGATCAATACCAGCTGGTAATGATCTCATCTCTGCTACTTGATCAGTAACTTTTTGACCCATCAAGTGTCCACCCATTCCAACTTTTTGACCTTGACCAATGAACACTTCAATTCCATCAGCAAGCTGTGCATGATGAGGATTAAATCCATATCTTGATTGAATACATTGATAGTACCATTTTTCTGAGTATCTTCTTTCATCAGGTATCATTCCACCTTCACCCGAACATGTTGCACTACCTGCCATAGTTGCCCCTCTTGCAAGTGCTGTTTTTGCTTCATACGATAAAGCTCCAAAACTCATACCTGTAATATAAACTGGTATATCTAATTCCACTGGATTTTCGCATCTTGGACCAATGATAGTTTTTGTTTCACACTTTTCTCTGTAACCTTCAATTACAAATCTTGTAAGGGTACCAGGTAAAAAAACTAAATCGTCAAATGTAGGAATTTTTTTCATTAGAGCCATACCTCTCATTCGGTATCTTCCTAACTGAGCTTTAATATGAATATCGTCGATTACTTCAGGCGTAAATATAGCGTTATAACCTAGTAAACTTTTATTTCTTTTTGAGAATTCACTTCCACCATTCCCATTGGAATGTCCATTTGATTTTCCGTTTTTTTTCTTTGCCATTAAATTGCTCCTTTTTTCTCAGTTGGTTCTAAAGCGTCATAATTCCAGAGTTTTTTACCTGCAACTACTTTTGTCATCTTTGAAATATCAAAATCTTCGCCAATTTCAGCGACTTTAAGTTTTCTTTTAATCCAATCTATATCACTTTTTGTCATAGGTGACTCAATCGCATCACTCCCAAATGATCCAATTTTTCCACCCACATAAATAGTTCCATCGTACATAGAGTCACCAAGGTTTATACCAACATTACCTAAAATTATTATTCTACCTCTTTGCATCATAAATCCAGTGAATGCTCCAGCGTCACCACCAACAATAATTGTTCCACCTTTTTGATCAATTCCTGTTCTAGCACCAACGCTACCTTTGCATATTAAATCTCCACCTCTAACTGCTGCACCAAAACATGACCCTGCATTTTTTTCTATTACTACTTTTCCTGCCATCATATTTTCTGCACATGACCATCCAACTCTACCATTAATTCTTACTGTTGGACCATCAATAGAACCAACGCCAAAATAACCCAAACTTCCCTCAAATATTAAATTTAATTTATTCAACACCCCAACACCTAAACTATGTTTTCCTTGTGGGTTCTTTATAACAATAGTTCCATAACCTTGACTCATAAGCTCATCAATTTTTTTGTTTGCTTCTTTGCAATCTAGATCATTTACATCAAGATCAATTCTTTTATTAAAATCAACATCATAAGTTCCCCAATAATAAAAGTTTTCTGCTTCGTCTGGGTTAAAAAATTTTTGCTGTGTTTTACCTGTTAAGACTTCACTGTGAAGTCCCATTGATTGTGCTTTAGTTTTGTTCTCGTTAGTTTTTATATTTGCCATACTTTTACCTCTCCATCAAAAGGATCATACGTATCAATTTCATGCGGAAGAATTGATCTAATAGCTATCTCTTCAGATCCCATAGCTACCAAATCATCTGACTCGTACAGAACTAATGGTTTAGCTGCCATCGTATCTTTTGCCATTCCTAAAGAATCTTTTGTTGCAACAAAATAAGTAAACACACCATCTAATCCTGATAAACTATCTTTCATACCTTCTTCTAGAGTCGCTCCATTTCTCATTTTTTCTGCTAAATAAACTGCAATTAATTCAGAGTCGCACTCTGACATAAATCTCATACCTTTATTTTCAAGCATTCTTCTATTGTTCCAGTAATTTGTTAATTGACCATTATGCACTACAGATACATCGCTGAAGGGATATCCCCAAAAAGGGTGAGCAGATTTTATATCTACACCAGATTCAGTTGCCATCCTAGCATGACCTATAGCATGAGTTCCTGTCACTTTTCCTAGGTCATATCTATCTAAAACTGCTTGCGCATCTCCTAAATCTTTTATTAGTTCAAGCGATTTTCCAATTGATAAAATTTCTACACTTTCAATACTCTCAATTTTTTTTGAAAAATCCATTAAATCTTCGTCATATTTCATCTCGTATCTGTAGGAATATGGAGTTAGTTTTTCTTCCTTTAATACTTTTGCACCAAGATTTTTTAACATGTCGTCTACAAGATCTTTCCTCTTATCGTAAACACTTTCATCCTCATTAATTGAAGAGCTACCTTCACCAACGTTTTCTCCAACCTTAAACCTCATTATGAAGTTTTGACCATCATTATCTGCATAAAGAGCATAACCTGTTGAGTCAGGTCCTCTATGCTTTAATGCCTGAAGCATTGCTTGTAATTCATTCCCTACATTAGAGGATTTTCCTCTATGAATAAGACCAGCTATTCCGCACATATTTCTCCTTAACTAAATTTGTTTATGGTAGGCAATCCAAATACGTATCTAGATCCCATTGAGTTGTTGCACCTAAAAATCTTTCCCACTCATCATTTTTATACCAATGAAATATTTTATACATTTCATCGGGCATCGCAGATTGAATAACTTTATCTTCTGCTAAACGATCTAAAGCCTCACCAAGACTTAAAGGTAATT
This sequence comes from uncultured Pelagibacteraceae bacterium, assembly GCA_902596915.1. Classification (GTDB taxonomy): domain Bacteria; phylum Pseudomonadota; class Alphaproteobacteria; order Pelagibacterales; family Pelagibacteraceae; genus Pelagibacter. Next base: position 6,840 of record CACJVQ010000015.1, read on the forward strand.
TTTTAACATTTTTTCCAGCTTTTTGAGCTTCATAAATATTTCTAGACTCGGGTTTTCCAGGATCAATATTATTTTTAATTCCATCATCAAAAGCTTTTAATAAACTTGCTCCCATTAGATATGGATTATGCATAGAGTCTACAGATCTGTATTCAAATCTACCTGGCGCTGAAACTCTTAATCCACAAGTTCTATTTTGATATCCCCAATCTGCATAAACCGGTGCCCAAAAACCTTGATCCCACAATCTTCTATATGAGTTGACTGTTGACGAACCAATTGCTGTTAAAGCAGGCAAGTGTTTCATTACACCTCCGATTGATTTTAAACCAATTTTTCCTGGTAATTGGACGTCTTTAGTATCTGGCATAAACGTATTAGTACCACCTTCTACATAACTGAACACCTCATCCATACCTGGCAGAGACTTATGACCTAATTTATTTACTTTATCTTTTCCACCTGTCCACAAAGACATATTAGTATGACAACCACTTGCAGAAACTCCCATAAAAGGTTTTGTCATAAAACATGCAATTAAATTAAATTCTCTTGCAACCTGAGCACAAATTTGTCTGTAAGTAGATAATCTATCTGCATTTCTTAAAACATCATCGTACATCCAGTTTAACTCTAATTGTCCAGGAGCATCTTCATGATCACCTTGAATCATATCAAAGCCCATAGCCCTTGCGTATTCCATAACTTTCATAAATACTGGTCTTAAGGACTCGAATTGGTCTATGTGATAACAATATGGTTTAGAAAAACCCTTACCAGTTGGAGTTCCATCATCGTTTCTAGTCAACCACATCATTTCTGGTTCAGTTCCAACTCTGAGTTGGTAACCATGTTTTTTCTTAAATTCTTTGGCAATAATTCTTAAATTACCTCTACAATCTGATGTTAAGTGACCACCTGGGTTTTCTCTTTCTTCCCTATTTCTAAAACAAGTAACAAAAACTCTTGCAACTTTTTTATCCCAAGGTAACTGGCAAAAAGTTTCAGGATCTGGTATTCCAACCAACTCTTTAGCTTCAGGACCATATCCTATGTAGTTATTGTGACGATCTAAGAATAAATTTGCTGTTGCTCCGTAAACTAATTGAAAACCTTTTTCGCATGTTCTTTCCCAATGATCAGCAGGAATTCCTTTACCAACAACTCTTCCTGTTACTGATATGAATTGAAAAAAAATATAATCAATTTTTAGTTCGTTGATTTTAGCTCTAACTTGTTTAACTAATTTTGCTCTACCTGGTTGATTAACATGTTTCTCTAGATCAGTCATATTCCCCCTTAAGAATTTTTAGACCAAAAAGTTAACTGAAAAAAAAACATCTGTCTACTTAGATAAATTAGCTCCAAGGAAACGGACTATTAGATGTTGGGTGTAATTCACCTTTCTCGTAACGGTTGAATCTAAATGGTTTTAATAAATCACTCTCAGTTCCAAGAATTTCTTTTGCAACAAGTTCTCCAACTCCAATCATTTTATAACCATGGTTAGAGTCTGCTATCATGTAAACGTTTTCTAAAAATCTATCAAAAATTGGAAAAGAGTCTGGCGTCATACATCCAAGTCCCCCGGAAGGTCCTTTTCTATATAAATCTGATTTTCCCTCAAATCTTTTTTGACAATGAGCTAATGCTGAACACCACATATCATTAAAAGCTTCTGTTGTCTGATATTCAGGGGACTCTATTCCGTACGGATCAACGTTTACTTGATCAAAATGTTTATCAACTATGTAAGGTGAAGTTCCGCCCTGGACACCGAGTCCTTCAATATCTGGTTTATAATATATTCCCCAAATTTTATCTGTTAATAATTTTTTAGTTTTATCTGAGTATAATGGAGCTGTTGAGTCTACATGAATTACAGGTGGTTGTTCACCGTTATCCATTTTTAAAAAATCTGGTTCTACACCAAGTACACCTTCTTGAAGCATCCAATATTTCCACATATCAGTTTCATGCATCTTGCCGTCTTTATCTTTAATATTTGCAGTTTTAGGAAGCTCTAACATATTCCAAAAATCTCTAGCCCAAGGTCCTGCACCTACAACAACCTGTTCGCACTCTATTGTACCTTTGTCTGTTTCAACTCCTGTTACAGCTTTACTATTACTTCCTCTTTTAAAACCTGTAACTTTTACACCTTTTAATACTTCAACACCATTTGAGGTAGACTTATCTTCAAGTGCTCTAATAGAATCTTTGTTAAATGCATAGCCACCTTTTTTTTCATGAAGAACAGAAGTTATGCCTTGTGCTTGCCAGTCTCCAAACATACCTTTCATATATTTCATGCAATCTTTTTCACCTTCTATAAATTCAGACTCGTAACCAATTGCTTTTTGTTGTTCATAAATAGTTGCAACATCTGCATGCATTACTTCTGGTGAAATCTGTAAATAACCAACTGCATTATATTTAAATGCTTTCGGATCACTTTCCCAAACTGAAACTGAATGAGCCATTAATTCTCTCATTGCAGGTTGAAAATAATTATTTCTAACAACACCACAGGCAATACCACTTGCTCCTGCTGCGGTATCCTTTTTTTCTAATACGACTATGTCTCCTGGATTTTTATAAGTTTCAGAAAGCTTCCAAGCAGTACTTAGACCGTGAATTCCCCCTCCAACGATTACTACTTTAGCTTTTGTCGGTAATGACATATTGAAACATTATTTTTTGAAAAAGGTTAAATATATAATTTTTTTTATATATAAAATTTAGAAATAAAAACTTATAGAACTTAGGATTTACTTATTGCTAAAAACTCAAATTTTTAAGAGTGGATAAATAGTCGTTAAATTCCTCAATAAAAGAAGTGCTTGGTTTTATATGTTTTTTTCTTTGATCTTCAGCAGTCTTTTCTAAATAAAAAAAACCTTTTTCACATGCTTCATTAATTATTAATGCAGATTTTGGTCTAGAGGTCTTAAATAATTTAGTTTTAAGCTCCTCCACTGATAAATTTTGTTTTTGCTTAAATGCTGACATAACTAGAAGCATCATATGATAATGAGAAGGTGATTTTCTAAAAAAATAGTTACTTGATGTATGTGAAAGCTTCATTTGATCTTCCCAAAACTCTAACAAATCCTTAGTTGATTTAGCCATTAAGATCTTACTTTAGTTTTCTTTGGATCATAATGAGGAAATCCAACAATTTTTGCAGGAATTCTCTTTTGATGTCCATCTATCTTTCCAATTTCAACATCATTACCTATTTCTGAGTGACCTACATCTATTCTGCATAATGCAATATTTTTATTTAAAGTCGGAGAAATGCATCCACTGGTTATAATGCCAACCTGAGATCTTCCAATATGAACGCAATCTCCATGATTTGCTATCTCTTTACCAATGAGCTCTAGTCCTACAAGTTTTTTTTGAGGATTTTCTTTTCGTTTAATTAAATTTTCTCTTCCAATAAAATCCTCAGTTTTGGATTTTAATGGAACAGAAAATCCAATGCCAGCTTCAAACGGATCTTGTTGTCCATCAAATTCATTACCAAATAAAATTAAACCAGCTTCAATTCTTAAAAGATCCAAAGCCGCAAAACCAGCTGGTATCAAGCTTTCATCCTTTCCTGCTTCCATTACTTTATCCCAAACTGTAGGAGCATCACTTGGATGACACCAAATTTCAAAACCAAGTTCACCAGTATAACCTGTTCTTGAAACAATTAATGGTATTCCGTTTAATTCTTCCAATCGACAAATTGTAAATCTAAACCATTCCAATTCAGATATGGAAGGTTGGGTAGGTGGGGTAAAAATTATTTTTTCTAGAATTTTTCTACTTTTTGGACCTTGTAAAGATAAATTATTTATTTGGTCAGTAGAATTTTTGATATGAACTTTGTAATTTTTTTTCTTCGCTTGTTCTTTAAGCCACTCACCTCCATATTCATCACCACAAACCCATCTAAAACCATGATCACTAAGTTTTAATAATGTTCCATCATCAAACATGGTTCCATTTTCATAACACATTGCTGAGTAAACAATTTGACCAACTGAAAGTTTTTTTACATTTCGTGTTAATGTATAGTTCATTAATTCTTCAGCATCTGGTCCAAGAATTTCAAACTTTCTCAATGAAGATAAGTCAATTAGTACTGCATCTTCTCTGCATGCATTGTATTCATTAATTACGCCATGTTTTGTATAATCATTTGGTAACCAAAAACCTCTAGCATCGACAAAGTTTCTAGTTAATTTTGATGTTCTCTCATAGAAACCCGTATTTCTTGTAAGTTTATTTTCTGAATCTGTTTTCATTCTAAAACCATACGATTTTGTAAACTCTTTACTTTTTTCATAAGTTCTAACAAAAATATCAGTAGGGTTCCATCCATTACAGCTATCAATATCGCTAGGGCATGCAGTTGTCCCACATGTTAAATCTTTTAACGCTTTGAAAATGACGTAATCTCCAGGCCTTGCATAAGATTCATCAGATGTAACAGAATTTTGACCTCCAGAAGATGTATTAAAGAATAGATTGATCGCATGCCAACCTTTTTTTTCTTCGACACCATACATTTTCATTGAATCATTTAAATTGTCAGAGCAATTTGCATGACCAAAATATCCAGAATCTTCGTAGTACTTTGAGGTGCAAGCTAAATTAAATGTATCATGTATACCTACAGTATCTCTAATAACTTCTACAAGTGGCTCATGATCAGTATCATAAAATTTTGAAAATAAACCAGGACCTGGAAAAGTATTTCCCATAAAAGTTCTAGTCGTTTGCCAATCAAGACCTCTCTCTATACCTTTTTCTAATTTTGCCGTGTCGTAAGCAACGAAATCTGAACATTGTCTTCCTGTTGGTGTAATTATTTGGATATAGTCCCCAGCTTTAACTTGATATCCTGTTGCGGTTTTTCTATCTATATTAACTTCATATTCAGGATCGTAAATTGGATCAGGGATTATTGAAAATTCTTTTTCAGAATTTTTAATTTTTGCTCTTTTAACTAATACGGTCAAATCTGAAGGTGGATTTTGATTATGAACAAGCATATCGTTTCCAGGAGCAGCAAAGATACAATAACAATTATCTTTTGCATTTAGAGTTATTTTTTCTCCAGCAATAGTATTTTTATCAAAGAGAATTGATGAGGTAGCTTTTTCAATTTGCAAATTTCTTTTTTTTAATTGTAGTAATGCTTGCAAAGAACTTTCCTCTTTTTTCAAAAGTATTTTTTTTATTGCAGATGAATTTTTATTTTCTTTTAAATTTAAAATTCCTAATTCTGGTCGTCCGTTTTTGTCAAAAATATTTATTTCGCAAATTTGATTTCCCTCATTATTTAATATTTCAATTTCATCATCAGGAAATATTTGTATACCTGTAATTCCACCTGCATTGACAACATATCTTTCAACTCCAGGTGGTAGCACGTTTAAACCAGGTTCTTTAATATTTAAACTTGTTTGCATGTTTTTTAAAAAATACTCAAAAATTATACAAAAGTATCAATAAATTTATATATAAATTTTATATATACATTTGTATCTATTTTGCTGGTTGACTGTAACTTTAATAGAGGGGATACTTTATTCACTTAATATTAAGGAAAGGGAAATAATGAAAAAAATAATATCTCTATTATCAGCTATGGTGATATCTCTTGTAAGTTTTGCAGGGATTTCAAACGCAGCAGATAGTAAAAAACCAATTGTTATCCCAACTCATAACTGGTCAAGCCAAATTGTAATGGCTTACGTAATTGGTGGAATTTTTGAAAGTATGGGGAACAATGTAAAGTACGTAAATGCTGACTCACAAGCGGTTTATGAGTCAATCAGAATTGGTGATGTAACTATATCTCACGAAGTATGGGAATCTGCATTTGGTAAATCATTCACAACTGCTTTAGATAAAGGTGGTTTATTAGATATGGGTGATCACGAAGCAAGAACTCTTGAAGATATGGGATATCCAAACTGGGTTGTGGAAAAAGGTTTATGCCCAGGTCTACCTGATTGGACTGCATTAAAAAATCCTGATTGTGCTAAAAACTTCACAACACCTGATTCACCAGATGGAAAAGGCAGAATGTTAGAAGGACCACAAACATGGCATGGAGATTTAATACCTCAAAGAGTTGATGCTCTTGGATTAGGAGATCTTTGGTGGGTTAAATTTGCAGGAAGTGCAGATGCACTTTGGGCAGAGTTAGCTGCAGCTAAAAAAGAAGGAAGAGGAACTATCATATTTAACTGGACACCAAACTTTACAGATGGTGCTGGTTTTACATTTATCGACTTCCCTCCATACACAGCTGGTTGTAGACCAGAAGATGGTGGAGATGGAAAATGTGGTTCTCCAGATGGTTATTTGAAAAAAGCAGCACATGAAGATTTTCCAAAAACTCATCCAGCAGCTGCAAAAACGTTTAAAAAAATGTCATTCTCTACAAGTCAAATTGGAGCAATGGCAGCTTTAGTTGATGTCGACAAAATGACTCACGAAGATGCAGCAAAAAAATGGTTAGCTGACAATAAGAGTGTGTGGGAAGAATTTACACACGATCATTAAGGTTAATTTAATAAATTTAAGATCTCTCCCAATTTTATTGGGGGAGATTTTTTTTATCACCTCAAATAATTAATGGTAAAAGTATTTTATTTAATATTATTAAACTTTTTTATTTTCAATTTTGCTTATGCAAAAGACATAAGTATTAGTGAAAATTTAAATTTAGAGTTTATATGTGAGTTAGAAAAAAAAATTGTTAAGAATTCAGAGTATAACTATAAAACTTTTCTAGCAGACGACCTAAATGTTAAAAATTTGGACTCATTTCAAATTTATTCAAATAAACCAAGCACATTAATGGTAAATGGATTATCAAAATTTTTCTCTCAAAATTCAAATTTTGATGTCAAAATAGTAAATAAAGACGTAGTTTTGTTTAAAGCCTTTAACAATGATAAAACGTATTCAGAATCTGCAATAATTACAAGAAAATCAGGTGAATTAATTCATGAAATTACAAAAAATATAAATACAGAAAATTTAGAAAAAGATATTTCAATTTATATCTGTAAGAATAAATCAAAAAATGCCTAATTTTTTTTTAAGAAATTTTGTGTAATATATTTCCATGAAAAAGCTTATATTTTTTATACTTTTTTCGTCATTAATCACTTCTTTAGCATCAGCAAGAAGCACAGGATGTAAAGAGGGAAATTGTGACAATGGTTATGGTAAGTGGGTTTACACAGATAAAACAACTTATGAAGGCGAATGGGTAGCTACGAAAAAACATGGCCAAGGAACTGAAACATGGCCGAATGGATATATTTATAAAGGTGAATTTAAAGAAAGTCAGTGGAACGGTATAGGAATTTTATTTTTTCCTGATGGCTCAACATATGAAGGTGAATGGGCCAATGGTTTTATGAACGGCCAAGGTACTTTTACTTGGTCAGATGGTAAACAAAAAAAAGGTATTTGGAAAAATGGAAGTTTCCAAGAATAGTTTTAAAACATTGTCAGAACCAGTTAAGCAATTTGGTGGATTAGTTGGTATAATTATTCTTATCTTTCTAACTTTTTTTGTTTTAAATAATATTTTTGGTGAAGGTGATGAACTAGTTGCTAAAATGAAAATAGAAGAAGAAAGAATAGCTGAAGAAAGAAAACTTAATAAGCTAATTTCTAGTCTCCCTTCAGGAGTGTTGGTCTCGTTTGATGGCACTGATAATTTTAAATTATCTGACGAATTATACGAGGCTGTTTGTAAGGCAACTAAACTTATACCTCAACGTGCAATTATGGGTGCGAATTTTCTTAACTTTAGAGCACATGAAATTTATACAATTAATGGAAATAAAATTGATGAAACATTTGTCAAATGGGACGATGAAAAAAATAAATGTTTTGCAGGTTTCGTTGTAAGTGGAAATAATGTTGGTGTAGATGAAACTGTTAAAGTAAGTGGTGAAGCTTTGAGTTTTTTAAGCACAGGGATTGATACAAGAGTTTATTTTATTAAAAATTTTTAGGGAGGAAAAGTAACAAATTATAGAGATTTTATTTTATCTGAATTTCGTATAACCTTAATATTATTTATGTCTGAACCAGTAATTAAATGCCAATCTGTTTATAAAATTTTTGGGGCAAACGCTGAGAGAATGCTTAAAGAAGCAAATGGTAATGTTGATGCTAAAACATTTCAAGATAATGGATGTATTGTAGGAGTTAATAATGCTTCTTTTGAGGTATCAAAAGGTGAAATGCTCGTTGTAATGGGCTTATCAGGATCAGGTAAATCAACATTATTAAGATGTATTTCTAGATTAACAGACGCAACTGGTGGAAAAATTTTTATTGAGGGTCAAGACTTGCTTAATTTAAATAACAAGGAACTTATTGATTTAAGAAGAAATAAAATGGGAATGGTTTTTCAAAGTTTTGCGCTACTTCCTCATAAAACTGTATTAGAAAATATTGCTTTTCCTCTTCAAATTAAGGGTATTAAAACTGAAGATAGTATTAATAAAGCAATGGATATGGTTAAACTTGTTGGTCTTGATGGAAGAGAAAATTATTTTCCAAGAGAGTTATCCGGAGGACAGCAACAAAGGGTCGGAATTGCAAGATCTTTGGCGGTTGAACCAGATATATGGTTCTTAGACGAACCTTTTTCTGCATTAGATCCTCTAATAAGGAAAGAAATGCAAGATGAATTTTTAAGACTTCAAGAAAAATTACAAAAAACAATTATGTTTATTACTCATGATTTTGATGAAGCTTTAAAACTTGCTGACCGTATCGCAATTATGAAAGATGGAATAATTGAGCAGTTAGATACACCGGCAAATATTGTTTTAAACCCAGCAACAGAATATGTAAGAAAATTTACAGAGGAAGTGCCGAGAGAAAAAGTTCTATTAATTAAAGATGTAATGGATGAAAAAACCTCTTCTGATATAGGTGATTTAAAAGTTTCAAAAGATGAGATTATAGAAAACGTTGCTGAAAAAATTTTAACTCAAGAAAAAACAGTAGCTGTGATAGATGGCAAAAATAATGTCGTAGGCTCAATTAATCCTGCAAAAATTATTAACACAGTTTTTGGGGGAAGAAAAAATAATAATTAAATCATGGAAGTTCTAAAAAAATACCCAAAATTATTTCAATGGTTATTTTTATTGATTGTGTTTTTTGCACTATGCTTTGCAATCGATGTACCTGAAACATATAAATTTATAAGAGGACAGGCTGAATTTGTAAAAGACCCTAATCAGAGTGCCTTCGTATTTCTAGGTAAAGAAGTTAGATATTATGCTTTTGATGTTTTTTGGAGGTTACCACCACTTCTTGGATGGTTACCGATTTGGATAAATGATTCATTATTTTTCTTAATGAATGATTGGATGCCAATGGAATTTTGGAATGAAGATACGCAAGAATATAAAACTCGACCTCTAGTTTTACAAATAACTAGAAACTTAACTGCATTCATGACTTTTCTAATAGAACTGATTAGAGAGATTTTATTAGGTGGTCTTGAAACAATTGTTGCTTTTACTAGTTGGGATTGGATTGATGCAAACCCTTGGGCAGAACTGCCAGGCTTACCTTGGACTATTGTGGCAGCTGGATCAGCAATACTTGCTTACAAACTAGGAGGTAAGGGATTGGCGATATATGCACTTTTATCAATGACTTACATTTCAATATTTGGACAATGGAAACCATCTATGCAAACACTTTCTTTTATATTAGTTGCTGCACCTCTTTCTTTTATTTTTGGTTTAGGTTTAGGTGTTGCGGCATTTAAAAGTAAAAGAGTAGAAAAAGCTCTATATCCAATACTTTTAGTTATG
>CACJVQ010000016.1 GCA_902596915.1 uncultured Pelagibacteraceae bacterium
ATAATCAATAAGTTTGAAATCTACTTTGTTAGAAAGGTTCATCTCTTTTGCTTTATTTTTGCTATATTCAAATTGATTTTCTGACAATGTAATACCTGTAACACTAGCTTGTGTCTCTTTTGCTATTGCTAAAGCTAAAGTTCCCCAACCTGAACCTATATCTAAAACTTTATGATTAGGCTGTATATTTAATTTTTTTATTATATGATGAATTTTATTATTTTGAGCTTGTTCCAAAGTATCATTTTCATTTTTAAAATAAGCACAAGAGTATTGTCTATTCTCATCTAAAAATAAATCATAAAGTTTTTCAGATATGTCATAATGATGAGCTACATTTTCTTTAGATTTTGCAATTTTGTTAAAACTTGTAAGATACCTATATGTACCTCTCAATTTTTTTATCACAGCTCCATAAGAATTTATATTTCCTCTACCAATATTTTTAAAAGCCAAATCTAAAAATTCTGTTATATTTCCATTTTCAATAACTAGTGATCCGTCCATATAAGCTTCACCAAAATATAAGTCAGGATATAAAAGCAATTTTTGCATTAATTTTTGATCAAGCAATTTAAGTGATATTGGTTTTTCCTTGGAGGGTTTTCCAATTACATATTTTTTTGAATTTGAATCAACAAGTTCGAAACCATCATGTTTAAATAAACTATTTAAAAAACTTACTAACTTCATCTTATGCTGCTTTTAATATCTCCATATTAAAATTAAGTTTCTTTAAATTTGAAAAAAGATTATTTTTTTCTGTTTCATCTAGTAATTTTAAGGGAGGTAAAAGATTCTCATAAATTGAATTTTTTTGTGCCATTAAAGTATGAAGTCCAGAAATTAAGTTATATTTATCAAATGACATTCTTACATCACATAAATTTTGATTAGACTTTAATGATAACTTATTATTAAAATTATCATAAATTTCTCTTGCTAGGTGACCTGTAACATTTGTAGTCGCTGTAATTACCCCACCACATCCAAGTTCTAAACCTTTTAATAATTTTGCTTCAGAGCCTGGAAAAATAGAAAAATTTTTTATTTTTAGAGTTTCAAATAAATTATAACTACTATCCTTCACACCAACAATTTGATCAGGAAATTTCTTGACCAAATTTTCTACACATTGAATACTAAACTTGTATCCACAAAGCTTTTCAAAATTATACAAGATAATCTTACAGTCATTAATCTCATTAATAATTCTAGAATAAAAATTAATTACCTCATCATCACCATATTTATAATAAGCAGGGGGCATAATTAAAAAATTATTAAAACCCATAGATTTAGAAATTTTCATTAAATTAATAGTGTCAATTAAAGAATTAAGACCAGTACCGATTATAAATTTATTTTTATATCTGCTATTGGGTAGCTCATTAATTAATTGAATTTTTTCACTTAAGGATATCAGTTGGGACTGGCCTGTGCTGCCAAAGAAAACAACCCCATGGCAACCTAAATCAATAACATTTTCGGCATGTTTAATGGTATTTTTAACATCTAAAGCAAGATTTTTATCTAAAACCGATAGTCCTGCAGCATATATACCTTTAATTTGTTCCATACCTAAAATTTATATAAAAATTGAAATTAGTAAAGGTTATAAAAACATATGAATATACTTGTTATACAAAACCGTATGGGAATTGGAGATATGGTAATTTTCTTGCCGTTTGTAGAAGCTATTTCAAAAAAATACAATTCACCTGTTACTCTTTTAATAAAAGAAAGTACAAAAGCAAAAGAATACATAGATAATTTAAAATACATAAAAGAAATAATTTATTTAAAAAGAGATAGTAAAAATAATCAACACAATGGACTTTTTGGTTTTTTTAAACTTAAAAGCGAAATAAAAGAAAGACTATTTGACAAAGTATTTATATTTAATTCATCTCTAAGATATAGACTGATTTGTACAGTTGCTGGTATTAAAAACATATATCAGTATCCACTATTTGAAAAAAAGGGACAGCATGTAATTGAGGCTGCTCAAAAATTATTAAAAAAAATTAATTTAGAAGTAGAAAGTAACCCACAAATTGAAATTAGTGAAAGTTCGATAAAATTAGCCGCAGAAAGACTTTCAATTTCAAAAAGTAAAGTAAATATTTTATTAGGAATTGGAGGATCTGGTCCTACTAAAAGAATACCTGCAGACAAATTTAAAAAATTTATAGATTTTGTGATTAAGGACTATGACTGCGTTTTTTACTTAGCAACAGGAAAAAATGAAGAAGAACAATTAATACTTAAAAGTATAATATCATCTTATAAAGAAATTTGTGTCTCTTTAGATAATAATTTAATTTCTGAAATATTGCCAATCATCAAGAATTGTAAAATCTCAATTTGTAACGATTCTAGTTTCAGCCATCTCTCTGCTGCCTTAAATATACCTACAATAGTTTTAATGTCTGATACCCCATTATTATACGGTAGCTACAGTCCAAACATGTATCCGATAATTCCAGATGGTATGAATGATGTCTCACACAATTCAAAAGGGAAAGAAAAAATTAATCCAGAAAAAATTTATAAAAAATTTAAATCAATTATTAGCTAATATTTTTTATCACAATTTCTTTTGCTTCATTCACTATTGAGGCTAGCCTAGTTAGCTCTGGGCTTACATCTGGGTGAATTTTTTTCATTATAGATTTATAAGACTGCATTACTTGTTCTTTAGTGTATTTAATATCAGATTTTAAATTTAATATTTTATACGCCTCATCTAATGATATACTTTGTTTATTTGTTGATTGATTAAAATTATTAAAGTTAAATCGCCCCGAGTTTCTTAAAACTCTAAAAAGTCCCCATAATCTTAGAAGTTGAAATAAAGATATCCCAGCTTTAGTTTTTATCAGGGGTAAGATTGCCAAAACAAAAGGTAATGAAAATATATATCTTCCTGCATACGCCATAACAAGGGCTAATACTATTGCAGAAATAATAATTAATATTCTTATAAATCTTGAAATTTTTTTAGCAGAACTCCTAGCAAACCAAGTCAGAAGAACATATACAACTATAAAAATAATAAGTGTTATAAAAAAAATATTCATATATTAATTCGTTTCAAAATGAAATTACCACAGCTTGAAAAGAAACCTGAAATAAAATCTTGTCACAATACGACTTGGACAGATGATTATAGTTGGATACATCAACCAAATATTCTAGAGGTTTTAAAGGATAGTTCAAAACTTTTGCCTGAAGTAAGAAAATATTTAGAAGATGAAAATGATTTTTTTTCTGAACAAATGAAAGATACACAAGATATTCAAAGAAAACTATTTGATGAGATTAAAGCAAGAATTAAACTGGACGATGAGTCACTTCCTTACAAGGATAAAAACTATGAGTATTGGACTAAAACTACTGCAAAAGGAAATTATTCTATAAAACTAAGAAGAAAAATTGGTGAGGAAAAAGTTGAGGAAATATGGAATGGCGATAAAGAGAAGAAGAAACTTAAAACAGAGTATTTTGGTTTAGGTGACTTAGAAGTAAGCTTTAACGACGAATATCTTGGATATTCTTTAGATTTAAGGGGATCTGAATACTACACAATTTATATAAGAAATATAAAGTCTGGAAATTTAGTCACTGAAAAAATTGAAGAGACGAGTGGAAGTATCGAATTTAGTTTAGATGACAAATATATATTTTATTCTAAATTAGACGAACATCATAGGCCCAGAACTATTTATAGACACGAAATTGGAACATCAACAAAAGATGATTTATTGATTTTTGAAGAAAAAAGTGAGGCATTTACTGTTGGTATTGGCCTAAGTTCAGATGAAAAATATTTTATAATTACAAGCTCTGATCATAACACCTCTGAACAATATTATTTTAGTGTTGATGAAAATAATCCAAATCCTAAATTAATCCAAAAGAGGGAAAGGGGTATAATTTACTCTGTAAATTCTTGGGGTGACTATTTTTATAAACATACCAATGAGAATGCTGAGGACTTTAAAATTGATAGGTGTGCTGATTTAGTCAAACCAAAATGGGAGACATTTGTTGCTGCAAAAGATGAGGTATTAATTGGAGGTTTGGTATTTTTAAGTAATTGGATAATTAGATCTGAAACATCTAATGCACTTGGAAAAATAATTTTACGTGATCCAAAAACAGACAAAGAAGAAGAGATAGTTTTTTGTGACGAAAAAGTAATTGTCCCGAGCATATCATTGCTTCAAAAAGATAAAAACACAGACAATGTGTATTTATCATATTCTTCTCCTAAAACACCAGGAAGGACTTTTTTATATAATTTAAAATCAAAAGAAAAAAAACTTGTTAAAGAACAAGAAATTCCATCTGGACATAACTCAAATGATTATGTGGTTGAGCGTATTGAATGTCCATCTCATGATGGAAGAATGGTGCCAATAACTATAACAAGACATAAGGATACGATTCTGGATGGATCTTCAAACCTTTTACTATATGGCTATGGTTCTTATGGAAATTCGATGTCTCCTGGTTTTTCATCTACACGACTGAGCCTTATAAATAGAAACATAATCTGGGTTACAGCACATATAAGAGGAGGAATGGAAAAAGGAATGAAATGGTGGAAAGAAGGAAAACTTTTAAACAAAAAAAATACATTTGAAGATTATATTGCTGTTGGAAAATTTTTGATTGAAAAAAAATATACCTCTAAAGGTAAAATTATAGGTATGGGTGGTTCAGCAGGAGGGTTATTGATGGGGGCAGTTGTAAATGCAGCTCCTGAGCTATTTTTAGGGCTAATAATGGCCGTACCATTTGTAGACTCCTTAACAACTAACCTTGATCATTCACTACCTTTAACAGTTGGAGAATTTGATGAATTTGGAAATGCTAAAGATAACAAGGATCATTTTGACTATATTTACTCGTATGCTCCTTACAATAATATTAAAAAAATGGATTATCCAAATATTTTAATCACTACTAGTCTTAGTGACAATAGAGTTCTGTTTGATGAACCAGCAAAATTTACTGCAAAACTAAGAGATTATAAAACAGATAATAATTTATTATTATTAAAAACTGAGATGAACGCTGGTCATGGAGGAAAATCTGGCAGGGATGGCGCAATTGAAGAAATAGCTCTTGATTACGCTTTTGCCTTAAAAATTGCAGAAAAAATTTAAATAATCTTGTATTGAAATTTTACAATTAGTCACCATATCAATATCGTAAGTTGCCTAATGGGGCTTACATAAATTAACTTGCTTAACAAAAGGAGTAAATATGACAAGTAAGGATCTATCTATCTTTAACTCACTAAGACCGTTTTCTATTGGTTTCGACGATATGTTTGACCAATTTGAAAGTATGCTTGGTAATGGTGGCATGACAATGCAATCAAATTATCCGCCATACAACATTAGAAAAACTGGCAAAGACAACTATTCAATTGAAGTTGCGTTAGCTGGTTTTAATAAAAAAGATGTCGAGGTCGAGTTCGAAGATAATATATTAACTGTTAGAACTAAACAACTTAATAAGTCTGAAGATCAAAATGTAGACGGCGAAATAATTCACAAAGGAATATCACAAAGACAATTCGCAAGATCTTTTACTATTGCAGACGATGTAAAAGTAAATGGAGCTGAGCTGAAGGATGGTCTTTTGACAATTGCTTGTGAAAGAATTTTACCAGATCACAAGAAAAAAAGACTTATTGATATTAAGTAATAAAGTTTAACCTTGCTTGTGGGGTTCGCCCCACAAGTTTAAAAACATCCACTAGAACTGAAGGCAATAATAGTTCCACTAGCGTTTACTTCAAATCTTCTTTCACACGGTACACCGTACTTTTTAGTTTTATAAATTAAAACTTCATTACCTGTATCATTAATAATGTCTTCGCTAGGAGCCCCTAATTCTAACTTCATTTTATTTACATCTCCACCAACAAATAAACCATATTTTTTATTTTCTTTTTCTACTACCTCATCAGTTTTATTCTGAATAGTTTGACAACCTGCAGTTAAAAAAAGGATTGATATTAATGTTATAACGAATCTAAATTTCATAATTTATTTATAATACTGAAATGTGACAAAAGATTAACTTAAAAGTTGAAAAAAAAATAAGTTTTCCATCAAAATTAGATAAATATAATGTATTTATATTAATAAATTCTTTATTTTTATTACTATCAAAACGATTCTAATGAACACAAAGCTTAAAGTATCAGAGATTTCAAAAATATATCCAGGATGTATCGCAAACGACAGAGTATCATTAGAATTTGGAAGTGGGAAAATATATGCATTATTGGGAGAAAATGGGGCCGGAAAGTCTACGCTAGTTAAAATCCTGTCAGGAGTTGTAAAACCTGATGCGGGTGAAGTTTTTTTAAATAACGAAAGTATTAAACTAAATTCTCCCCTAGATGCCAAAAAAAATAATATTGGAATGGTTTTTCAACATTTCAACCTCTTCGAGACTTTATCAGTATTTGAAAATTTAAGTATCGATAGTGACAAAAAAGATAAAGAGCTAAAAGTTTTAGTCAACGATATATTAAAAAAATACAATTTTAAAATTGATCTAGATATTCCAGTTCTAAATTTATCAGCAGGTCAAAAACAAAAAGTAGAAATTATAAGGTGTTTAATTAGAAATCCAAAAGTATTGATTATGGATGAACCTACATCGGTTTTGACTGAACAAGAAACTGATGATTTATTCATTTCATTAAAACAATTTTCTAAAGATGGAATTTTAATTATTTATATTACTCACAAATTAAAAGAAGTTTTGTCACTTTGTGATGAGGTAGCCGTAATGAGAAAAGGCAAAGTAGTTTCGGTTAGTAATACGATTGATGAAAAAATTGAGAGTTTAGCTAATAAAATGGTAGGTGAAAATTTAAATACTATTAAAAAAAAAATTAATAATTTCAAAAATAACGAGGAAATTTTAAAAATCTCAAATTTAAATTTTAAAAGTGACGACCCATATGAAACAAATTTAAATAATTTAAACCTTTCTTTAAAAAAAGGAGAGTGTTTAGGTATAGCTGGAATTTCAGGAAACGGTCAAAATGAATTATTTCAAATACTGAGTGGAGAAATAATTACCGAAGGTACTTCTATAATGTTTAGAAATAAAGAAATTGGCAAGTTAAATCCTAGAGAAAGAAGAGAATACCTTATGGCTTTTTCACCTGAAGATCGTATCTCTCAAGCTGCAGTCCCTGAATTAAAGATATATGAAAATGTTGCATTAAACAATTTTAAGTCATCAAACTTTTTTGAAAAAGGTTTAGTGAATGAAAAAAAAATAAAAGAACACTCCAAAAAGATACTTTCTAATTTTTCTGTTAATACAGACAATGTTGAATTAAAAAGTCAATTTTTATCTGGCGGAAATCTTCAAAAATTAATTATTGGAAGAGAATTAATTACTTCACCTGAATTGTTGGTATGTTTTAACCCCACATGGGGTCTTGATGTTGGTGCGATCAACTACATTCATGAAACATTAATTCAAATTAACGAACAAGGAAAATCATCAATATTAATTTCTACTGATAACGATGAACTATTAAAATTAAGTGACCGTATTTGTGTAATTTATAAAGGTAAACTATCTAAAATAATGAATGCAGATACTGTTACTGCTGAAAAATTAGGAATTTTGATGGGTGGAGGTTCAATTGATTAAAATTGAAAAGCGTAACGATGTATCTCGATCGATTTACTTTTTAACACCGGTTTTAGCCATTTTTCTCACATTATTTGGTGGTGGGATTATTTTTTATATTTTGGGGTTTAATCCTATTGAGGCTTTAAAATTTTTTTTTATTACCCCCATTTCAGATTTATACGGATTAAGTGAACTTTTGGTAAAAGCTACACCACTTTGTTTAATAGCGATAGGTTTATCTTTTTGTTTTAAAAGTAATAATTGGAATATTGGTGCAGAAGGTCAACTTATTTTTGGCGGAATAGTCGGCGGTGGAGTTGCTTTGTTATTTTATAATCATGATGGATTTTATGTTTTACCAGTAATTATATTATCTGGAGCAATTGGTGGAATGCTATTTGCAATGATACCAGCAATTTTAAAAACCTATTTTAATACTAATGAAATTTTGGTCAGCCTAATGCTGGTTTATGTTGCAAAATTATTATTAGATTATTTAGTGGTTGGTCCTTGGAGCAATCCCGAAGGTTTTAATTTTCCAGAAACAAGACAATTTAGTGAGTCTGCAAGAATGCCAATTTTATTTGAAGGTTTAAGAATTCATGCTGGAATATTTATTACTCTCATCACTGTATTCTTAAGCTGGCTTATATTGTACAAAACTTATTTGGGTTTTCAAATAAAAGTTTCAGGCTTAAGTTTAAAAACTGCAAAATATGCAGGGTACAAAGGTAAGACAATGATTATAATTGTTTTTATGATTAGTGGAGCATGTGCCGGTCTTGCAGGTGTAGGTGAGATAACAGGACCAATAGGACAATTACATAGAAACATTTCTCCTGATTATGGCTTCACAGCAATAATTGTTGCTTTTTTAGGAAGACTAAATCCAGTTGGAATTATATTTGCATCTTTAATTGTTGCGCTAACTTATTTAGGAGCAGAAACAGCTCAGATTTTTTTGCAAGTACCAAAATATACAGGTCAAGTTTTTCAAGGAATGATTTTATTTTTTCTTCTTGGGTCTGATTATTTATTATTTTTTAAAATAAAATTTTTAGGTTTAAAAAAAAATGAGCTTTGATTTAAATTTTATAGGTATTTTAATTGGTGCCATAATGGCATCATCAGTTCCTTTAATACTTGCTGCATCTGGGGAATTAATAACCGAGAGATCTGGTGTTTTAAATCTTGGGGTAGAAGGAATGATGATCATTGGAGCAATTTCTGGATTTGCTTTAATGGTAGTGACTGATAATTTATTTTTTGCAGTAATAGGCTCTATGCTGTCAGGTTTGATTTTATCTCTTATTTTTGGGTTACTTACCCAATCACTCCTTACAAATCACGTAGCTACAGGTCTTGCACTAACTATCTTTGGTATTGGAATGTCAGCAATGATAGGAAAGAATTTTGTTGGAATTCCAGGAAAGGAATTTCCGTTATTATTCCTTAATTTAAAAGAAAGTACTCCTTTTTTGGGTCCCATATTCTTTGGTCATTCAATTATATTATATTTTGCATTTGGATTACCTTTTTTAACAAATTATTTTTTGAAGAAGACTAAAACTGGTTTAATTATTAGAGCCGTTGGTGATTCGCCATCTTCAGCCTCTAATCAAGGAATTAATGTTAAATTAGTAAGATATAGTTGCATTCTTTATGGAGGTGCAATGTGTGGATTGGCAGGTGCATACCTGTCATTAATATACACACCCCAATGGATTGAGAATATGACAGGGGGTAGAGGATGGATCGCACTAGCTTTAGTAGTTTTTGCAACATGGAGTCCGATTAAAGTTCTTATAGGTGCATTAATATTTGGTGGAATTACAATTTCACAATTACATATGCAGGCAGTGGGTTTAAGAATTCCGGTTCAATTATTAAGTGCATTGCCATATATCATGACAATAATAGTTTTAGTTGTAATTTCTCGTGATAGTAGAAAAATAAAACTAAATACACCAACTTCGCTGGGACAAATCTTCTATAAGGAAAAGTGATGTTAGCTATTCCAAAATAAATATTTTTTTTTATTAGAATATTGATTAGTTTGTAGTATCACAAAATTAAATTTAAAGGGGAAATCAAATGTACAAACTATTTTTAAAAAGTTTAATTTCTGTATTATTTTTGCTTGGCTTAAGCATAAATGCAAACGCAGAATTTAAAGTTGGCTTTGTTTATGTTGGACCAACTGGAGACCATGGATGGACATACCAACACCATGAAGGAAGAAATGCAGTTGAGGCTTTGGGAATAAAAACTACTTACGTAGAAAGCGTGCCTGAAGGTGCAGATGCAGAAAGAGTTATAAGACAATTAGCACAATCTGGTCACGACCTAATCTTTACAACTAGTTTTGGATATATGGATCCAACAAATAAAGTTGCTAAAGATTTTCCAAATGTAAAATTTGAACATGCGACTGGTTACAAAAGAGAGCATTCAAATGTCTCAACATATTCAGCAAGGTTTTATGAAGGTAGAACTTTATTAGGACATATGGCTGGAAAGATGACAAAGACAAATACTATTGGATACATTGCTTCTTTTCCAATTCCTGAGGTTATAAGAGGAATTAATGCAATGACATTAGCCGCTCAAAAAGTAAATCCTGATATTAAAACAAAAATTGTTTGGGTTTTTACTTGGTATGATCCAGGAAAAGAATCTGAAGCAGCTCAAGCTTTGATTGATCAAGGTGCAGATATAATTATGCAACATACTGATAGTACTGCTCCGGTACAAGTTGCGGAAAAAGCAGGAGTTTGGTCTTTTGGTCAAGCAAGTGACATGCAAAGATTTGCTCCAAAATCTATATTAACGTCAATTATTGATGATTGGGCACCTTACTATGTGGAAAGATCGATTGCCGCAAGAGATGGTACTTGGAAACAACAAGATACTTGGCATGGATTGAAAGAAGGAATGGTAGCGATGGCTCCTTATAATTCTGCAATGGGAAGTGATTTAATTAAAGAAGTTGAACAACTTCAAAAAGACTTAGCTTCAGGAAAAGTTCACTCATTTACTGGTCCAATTTATGATCAAAAAGGAAACATTCTTGTAGCCGAAGGTGCTGTAGCTGATGATGGAATGCTAGCCGGAATGAATGTTTACGTTAAAGGAGTAGAAGGAGATATTCCTCAATAAAACTCAATTAAAAATTAAAATTAAAGGCCAGCTTAGTCTGGCCTTTTTTATTTAGAATACTTTTTTTTCAAACCGTCAATATCGATTTCATCATAATACTCTGATGGTTGAACAATCCATGGATCATTATCTAATAAAATTGGACAGAAATCAGGAGTAAAAGTGGAAGATTTTTTTTTCCAAAGACACGCTGTTTTAATTTCACTTATGTGGTCCTTAACAGGTTCATATTCTTTAAGCCACTCTATACTTTTATTTAAAGTTAGTCCTGTGTCTGATAGATCATCTACTAACAATACATTTTTAAAATCTTCGTTTGTTGCAATTGCACTTATATCTCTTGCAAATATTAGCTCCCCTTGTTTATCTTGTACCGTATCACCAGAGTAACTTTGAATTACAACATAAGCGGTGGGTAATTTAAAAATTCTAGATAATATGTCTATAATTGGAGCTGCACCTCTCATGATGCCAACTAATACTGTTGGCTTATATTTTTTTTCAATTTCTAAAGCAAGTTTTTCGACTACCTTTTTATATTCTTCATAAGTAATTATTAATTTATCAGCCATAAAAATTTGGTATCATAAATAAAAATATTAAAAAAGGATAAATATGAAAACTTATTGGATAAGTCTATACTTAGAAATCTCAAGCCAGGATAACTTAAAAAAATATGGAGAAAAAGCTGTTCCTATAATTAAAAGTTATGGGGGGAAGCCAGTAGTTAGAGGTGGAAAATTAAAGTCATTTAGTGGCCCAAACGTTGTGCGTACTGTAATATGGGAGTTTCCGACTTACAATGATGCTATGTCATGCCATGAGTCAACTGAATATAAATCTGCTTGGACTCATGCAGAAAATACAACTAAGAGAATAATGTTTATTGTTGAAGGAGTAGAACAAGAACAAATTTGATAAAGTAAAAATTGATTATATAATGATAAATATAGGAAAATTATGAAAGGTTACGTAGTTTGCGTGTGGGAAAAAATTAATAGTGAGGAAAAATTAAAGGAATATGCACTAAAAGCCAAGATTGCTGCAGATAAATACTCAGGGATATTTATAATTAGAGGTGGAAAAAATAGAACAAATGAGGGAATAAACTCTCCTAGAACAACTGTAGTTGAATTTACAGATTACAACACAGCAATAGAATTTTATGATTCCCCTGAATATCAGGAAGCACTAGACCTTATTAAAGGCCATGCTGTAAGACATCATCAAATAGTTGAAGGCACTTAATATTGTATAGGCTCATCGTCTATTGAGCGCCATAAATACCAAGTAGCTACGGAACAATATGGAGAAAACCTCTTTTTCAACCGATTTACATAGCTCATGGGTGGTAAATAGCTTTTTCTGTAATTGTTTGAAATAGCTCTAAGTAAACCAATATCTTGAACGGGCCATATATTAGATCTATTGTAAGTAAATAGTAATATCATCTCTGCAGACCATCTACCTATTTGTCTTAACTCAGATAAATAAAGAATTGCCTCCTCGTCTCCCATTTTTTTTATAATTCTTGGATTAAATGTTTTATTCACAAATTTTTTTGCCAACTCTTTAATTCCTCTAACTTTTTGTCTGCTTAATCCACATTTTTTCAAACGAGCCGAGGTAATAGCATTAACTACTTTTGGATTTATCTTTCCTCTACATTCTTTTTTAAACTTTAAAAATACAGAATTTGCTGCAGCAACACTTATCTGTTGTCCTATTATACTTTTACATAGAGACAAAAAAATATCTTTTCTTGTAGTTAAGGTTTTGTCTTTGTATTTAGAAATAAGTTTTTTCATTATCTTGTCTTTAGAAAGGAACTTTACTGCCTTTGACCAATAAATCGGAGGTTTACTCATTTTTAAAAATTAAGTTTGGTTTTTTCAAATAGATTTCTCTTCTAAATATAATTAATGAAGATAACACTACAAGTAATGAACCCAATAAAGTTTTATAAGATGGTATTTCATTCCAAATAAAATAACCAAATATAATTGCAAATACT
The DNA here is from genome assembly GCA_902596915.1 of uncultured Pelagibacteraceae bacterium. Lineage (GTDB taxonomy): Bacteria > Pseudomonadota > Alphaproteobacteria > Pelagibacterales > Pelagibacteraceae > Pelagibacter. Next base: position 12,860 of record CACJVQ010000016.1, read on the forward strand.
AAACTTAAATACTTAAGTGGAGTAACTAAAGAAACTTCTGAAAGTTTGTAAGATTGTCCAAGTAGTAAATTAGCAATACCTCCAAGCAAACCAATCATACACAAAAAAATAAAATCTATTAATGTAGGCATTACCCATCCAAAAGGAATTGTAAACAAACCTAAAATAGATATCGCTACTGAAAAATAAAAAGAAATAAGCCAAACTGGTTCGGATGTAGAAAGCTGTCTGATAGCAATTGCAACATATGACATTCCTAAACAAAAAATTATTGGGTAAATATAATAAAAATTTAAAGTGGAAATACCCGGTTGTGTAATAATTATTACACCTATAAAACCGATCAAAACTGCTAACCAGCGGTATTTACCAATTTTTTCTGACAAAAAATAAATGGATAAAATTGTTGCAAAAATTGGTGCAGCAAATGAGATACCCACTACCGTTGCCAAAGGTAAATTTCTTAGTGCAATAAATACCGATACTATTGCCATTAATCCTGCAGCACACCTAAAGAAATGTAATTTAGGTCGATCTGTTTTATAAAAATTTGTGTAGTTTTCTTTTGGTATTAAAAAAAAAATAGGTATTAATCCGCAAATTCCTCTAAAAAAAAGAACTTCACCAACAGGATAATTTTCAGACCACTTAACAAGCACATCCATCATTGAAAATGCACACACTGACAGAAACATGTACAAAAAGCCTAATTGATTTCTAGATAACATGGATTAGATTATATTATTATTATAACATTAATCTATGGAAATAGCAGTTTTAGCTTTGGGATGTTTCTGGGGTCCAGAAAAAAAATATGCACAATTAGATGGCATCTACAGAACAGAGGTTGGATATTGTGGAGGAAACAGTCCTAATACAAATTATAGAGAAGTTTGTACAGGAACAACTAATCATGCAGAAGCTGTAAAATTAGAATTTGATCCTAAAGTTATTACATACGAACAAATAATTAAGAGATTTTTTGAATTTCATGATCCAACTACACTAAACTCTCAAGGTCCTGATTTTGGAACACAATACAGAAGTGAGATATTCTACCTTAATGAAGAACAAAAAAATATTGCTCAAAAAGTAATAGACGAAGAAAATTTGAAGTTGTCTGGAAAAGTTGTAACTAAGCTATCTGAGTTGCAAAATTACTGCACTGCTGAAGAGTATCATCAGAAATATTTAGAAAAAAGATAGAATGTCACTTGTTACATCAGATTGGTTAGAAAATAATTTAAGTAACATCAAAATAATTGACTGCTCATGGCATATGCCAGGAATTGATAGAAATCCTAAAGAGGAGTACTCTAAAAATCATATTCCTGGTTCAATTTTTTTTGACTTAGACAAGAATTCAGATCAAGATACAGATTTACCTCACATGCTTCCTACAAAAGAAAAATGGGAAAAGATAGTATCTTCAATGGGCATATCAAATACCGATAGAATTGTAATTTATGATAACTCTGATGTCTTAAGTTCATGTAGAGGTTGGTACAATTTTATTTATTTTGGTCATGATAAACACCTAGTAAGTGTTTTAGATGGTGGTTTAAAAAAATGGTTGATTGAAAATAGGAAAACAACAAGTGAAAAGACAATTTTAAACAACTCAACCTACAGAGCAACAGAAAATAAAAATCTGGTAAAAAGTATTCTTGAAATAAATGAAAATATTGGACAAAAAAATTTTACAATAATCGACGCTAGAAGTAAGGAAAGATTTAATGGAAGTGTTCCAGATCCCAGGAAGAATGTGAAAAGTGGATCTATTCCAAACTCTATATGTCTTCCATTTAAAGAAATTATAAATAGTTCAGACAACACTTTTAAAGGTGTAAGTGAAATCTCAAAAAAGTTCAGCGAAATTATTGATTTAAATGACGATAAAACTGTTTTTTCATGTGGATCTGGTATAACAGCATGTGTTTTAGGTCTTGCATATTCCCTAGTAAATAATACATATTCTCCTACAGTTTATGATGGTTCATGGGCTGAATATGGAAGAATATAGAAATGAAGAGATCTACTAAAATAACATCAATAATAGTAATTTTTTTTCTAATTATTGCAGGAGTGATCATTGCTCGAACAATGATTGGGAACCATTTTAAAAAAAAATTTAGTAAAAGACCGCCACCAGGTATCATTGTCAAAACAGTAGAGGAAAGAAAGTTTCAAAATATTATTGAAACCTTTGGAACAGCGGTTCCAATTAAAACACAGTCATACAATATTGAAAAATACGAAATTCTAGAAGAAATCAAATATAATACCAAGGTTAAGTCTGGTGATGTTATCGCAAAATTAAAAAATAGAACTATAGTAGCACCCTTCGATGGAGTAATTGGTAAAAGAAACTTTTCTGACGATATTAATGTTTCGGAAAGTTCTGTTGTAATTGATATTGAGGACGCATCTTCTTTATTTATTGATGTTGATGTTCCAGAGGTATTCGCACCGTTTGTAAAGAAAGGACTTGGAGTTGATGTAAAATTTTCTGGCAATAAGGATAAAACTTATAACGGAATAGTAGACTCTTTGGCTAGCAAAATTGATGTTAGCAATAGATCTTTAAGACTTAGAGTTAAAATGCAAAATTCAAATTCAGAGATTTTGCCTGGTGCTTTAATGGAAGTCACAATAAAATATAATGAGAGAGTTTCTTTAGGAATTCCAGATACAAGTGTAATCTTAGAAGGTAACAAAGTTTATATTTATAAAGTAGATAAAGAGAATGTAACAAAAAGAGTTGAAGTTAAAGTTGGTAACAGAAACAAAGGATATCTAGAAGTGGAGTCAGGTTTAAATGAGGGCGATATAGTTGTTGCTGAAGGATTGAAAAAAGTAAGACCCAATGGAAAAATTAAACCCATTAAAGATGGTGAAAAAAAAAGTGAGTCTAGTTGGGGTAAAAAAGAAAATAAAAGTAAATAATTAAATGTATTTAACTGATGTTAGTATTAGAAGACCAGCATTGTCATGGGTATTATCCTTAATATTAGTAGTCTTTGGAACTTTTGTTTTTTCAAAATTACCAGTTAGAGAACTACCATCTGGTTTACAACCACCTGTGGTTCAAGTCCAGGTAGAATATGCATCAGCGTCAGCTCCAATTGTTGATGAAGAAGTGACACAGGTAATTGAAGAAGTTATAGGTGGAGCAGAGGGAATAAAAAACATAGATGCTAAATCAGAGAATGGGAAAAGTACTATAAATATAGAATTTGATACAGATATAGACCTTGATAATGCCGCAAACGATGTAAGAGAGAGAGTTGCAAGAATTGTCGGAAGGCTACCAGCCGAGTCTGAGGCCCCAAGAATACTTAAGCAATCTGCAGGTTTTACAACTACAATGTGGCTTGCCTTATCTTCAGAAACTTGGAGTGATCTTGAGCTCGGAGACTATGCTGAACGATATTTAGTTGATCAATTTTCTAGCATTAAAAATGTTGGTCGAATAAGAACGGGTGGCCTTAGGGAGCAGAGTATTAGAGTATGGATAGATCCAATCAAATTAGCTGCAAATAATTTAACTATTCAAGAAGTAGAAAGATCTTTA
>CACJVQ010000017.1 GCA_902596915.1 uncultured Pelagibacteraceae bacterium
TAGAGTAAGAGCTTTAGCTGGAGCAGAGTCTCAAAATATTGAAATTATTTTTGTTAGTCATGATGGTGAAACAGCATCAATTTTAGGCAATGCTTTTGCAGAAGATCTTGGTTTTAAAAATGTTTATGTTCTAGATGGAGGAATTAAAGCTTGGATTAGTGAGGAAAAAGCATTAGTTTCCTTCTTAAAATAACGTCAAATCATTTAGAAAATGAAACTTAAAGATAGGGTAGCAATAGTTACAGGTGGCGGAAAAGGAATAGGACAAGAAATTTGTCTTGGTCTTGTAAAAGAAGGTGCAAAGATTGTTATTGCAGAAATAGATATTGAAAATTCAGAAAAAGCTAAAAAAAAAATTATAGAGGCAGGCAGTGAAGCAATAATTATAAAAACTGATGTTTCAAACCAAAAGAGTATAAACGAGATGGTGGATCAAACTATCAAACACTACGGTAAAATTGATATTTTAATAAACAACGCAGGGATTAGACATGTTAAGAAACTTTTAGATCATACAAAACAAGATTGGGATGATATGATTTCAGTAAATCTTACCGCACCTTTCCTTGCTAGTCAGGCTGTAATTCCACATATGATTAAAAATGGAAAAGGTAAAATTATTAACTTTGGATCGATAGCAAGTTTTATGGGAAGGCCAGATAGGGTAGGATATGTAGCAGCTAAAAGTGGTGTCCTAGGTTTAACAAGAGCCTTGTCTGTGGATCTAACTGGAAAAAATATTAATGTAAATACCATTTGTCCAGGCTTAATATCTACCCCATTTAATCAAAAATATGCGGAAGATCCAAAACATGGTGAGGCCTGGGGAAAAGAAACTGTAGTAGGTAGATGGGGGGAGCCAAAAGATATAGTTGGAGCAGCAGTATTTTTATCAAGTGATGAATCTGATTTTATAAATGGATCTGAAATAAAAATTGACGGTGGGTGGCTCTCTTCAAAAGTTAGAAGAGGTGAATTAGATAATGAGTAACTTTGAAAAAAATCTTGAACAAGCGCTTATTAATGCAAAACGATTAACGGATAAAATTTTAATCAATGGCAAATTAATATCTGCTCAATCAAAAAATAAAATACCAGTATTAAATCCAAGCACAGGTGAGAATATCGGTTCAGCTCCTCAATGTGATAAAAATGATGTTAATACTGCAGTAGAGTCAGCGCATAAAGCTTTTCAAAAATGGAAAAAAATACCAGCAAGGGAAAGAGGAAAAATGGTTGCTGCTGGTGCAAGAAGATTAGAAGAAAGAAAATCCGAAATTGAAACTTTATTATCATTAGATACAGGTAATGCTTTAAGAACACAGGCTATACCAGAAACCAGTGCTTCCATTGAACTTACAAATATGTTTGCAGGTTTGTCTGGAGAGTTAAAAGGGGAAAATTATCCAACCAATATTCCAAATAGTATTCATTATACCACAAGAGATCCAATAGGGGTTGTTTGTGCAATTGTTCCTTGGAATGCGCCATTATTTTTAACAGTAGCAAAAATCGCTCCAGCTATTGTAGCTGGAAACAGTGTTGTTTTAAAAACTGCTGAACAAGCCCCATTTTGTGCTCTTCTTCTATCAGAGATATTTCAACAAGAACTTCCTCCCGGTGTTTTAAATGTAATTTCTGGCTATGGAGAAGAGTGTGGCGAACCTCTGGTAACTCATGAAAAAGTGAGAAAAGTAACTTTTACAGGATCTTTTACAGTAGGAAAAATTATAGCACAAAAAGCTGCTCCTAAATTATGCCCGGTTACTTTAGAGCTTGGAGGAAAAAATCCAAATATAATAATGAGTGATGCAGATTTAGATATTGCAACTCAAGGGGTTATTGATGGTATGAGATATACTCGACAAGGACAGGCATGTACTGCTGGTTCAAGGGTTTATATTCAGGAAAAAATTTATGACAAAGTACTGGATGGAGCTGTTGATAAATTAAGTAAATTAAAAATAGGAAATGCTCTAGACGAAAGTTCTGATATTGGAGCAATTATTTCTGAAGAACAACTGAAAAGAACTTTGCATTATATGGATATTGCAAAAAAAAACTCTACAACCAATGTTGTGCATGGTGGTAATCAATTAACAGGTGGTGATTATAAAAACGGTTTCTTTTACGAACCTACATTAATGTCAGGTGTTCCAGTTAGTTCTCCAGTTTGTCAGGAAGAAATATTTGGACCTGTTGCTTGTGCGATACCATTTAAAACATTTGATGAAGTAATGAATAGTGCAAATGATACACCATTTGGATTATCAGCAGTATTGTGGACACAAAATTTATCCAGAGCTTTACAGTTCGTAGAGGAAATTGAGGCAGGTTTTGTTCAAGTAAATCAATGTGTAGCGCCTAGAGCAAATGTTTCATATGGTGGATTAAAAATGAGTGGCTTAGGAAAAGAATATGCATTTGATAGCATGGTTAATCATTTTACTCAAAGTAAAACGGTTTTGATTAATAGAGGAAAATCAAATATAGATAATTAAAAATGACAGATCAAATAGCATTTATTGGTGTAGGTAACATGGGTAACCCAATGGCTGACCAATTAGTTAAGGCTGGCAAAAAAGTTAAAGCCTACGATGTCTCACCAGAAATGATTCAAAAAGCAAAAGAAGCTAATTTAGATGTTGTTGACTCATTAGATGAGGTGCTTGAAGGGGCAAATTTTGTAATCTCGATGTTGCCTGAAGGTAAACATGTAAAATCACTATTTTTAGGAGATAAAGGCATAATAGATAAAATTTCAAAGAATGCTTTAATAATTGATTGTTCAACAATTGATATTGAAACTTCATTATTACTTGGCAAGGAATCAAAAAACAGAGGAATTAAAATGATTGATGCACCTGTTACTGGAGGTGTTATGGGAGCAAGAGTTGGAAAATTAAATTTTTTAGTTGGTGGGGATGATGAGGCTGTAAATTTAGCCAGACCATTAATGGATATTATGGGACAAAAAATTTTACATGCAGGACCACAAGGAAGTGGAGTTGGAGTAAAGATTTGTAATAATATGTCTTTAGGAATTTCAATGATAGCAGCATCAGAAGCTTTAATGTTGGCAAAAAGACTTAAGATGGATTTAAAAAAAGTTCACGAAATCATGAAGAATGCATCAGGAAATAATTGGGCATTATCAACTTATACTCCTTTACCTAATTTAACTGATGGTGTTCCATCAAATAATAAATATCGCCCTGGTTTTTCAGCTGCAATGATGACAAAAGATCTTAAACTAGCTAATGATGCTGCAAAATCAGTAAATGCATCAACACCATTAGGAAAACATGCCTTAGATATATTTAATGAATTTTGTGAGGGGGGTGATAGTGAAACAGATTATTCAGGTATATCTAAAAAAATAGGTGGAGATGCTTGGGACTATCCTTTTGACCCTAAGGGTAACAAATAGCCAATATTAAACCTTAAGTTGTATTTATTAAGAGTGTAGCAATTAATCATTTTACATTTGACGACCAATGAGTTTTACTTCCTCAATTATTAAGACTTAATAACAATAAAGAGAGGGATAAATAATGAAAAAAATCACTTCAATGATTTTAGCTTTAGTATTTGCAGTTTCAGTAATTGGATCTGCTTCTGCTAAAACATTAAAAATCCAACTTACTTTTCCTAAAACATCATACGATGGACAAATCGTAAAAATGTGGACTGACAGAGTAACAAAATTAACTCGTGGAGAGTTAAAATTTGAACTTCTTTCTAAAGGTGAAGTTGTTGGTATGAAAGAAACACTAGAAGCCGTTGACAAAGGTCTAGTAGATGGTGGTGCAGCGTGGACTCACTACTGGTCAAACTATCACCCAGCAGCGATGCTATTTGGATCGCCAGTTGCAGGTGGAGGAATTGGTTTAAGTACTAAATCTTGGTTAGCATGGTATTTCGATAATGGTGGTAAAGAATTATACGACCAATTATGGAGCGAAATGGGAATGAATGTTAAAGGTTTCGTGATGGCATCATCAGGACCTGAAGCATTAGGTTGGTTCAAAGAGCCAATTAAAAACATGGATGATTTCAGAAAATACAGATTCAGAACTCCTCCAGGAATTCCAGGACAAACATACAAAGATATCGGTATTGCATCAGTATCTTTATCAGGTGGTGATATATTACCAGCACTTGAAAAAGGAACTATCGATGCTGCTGAATGGTGTTGTCCAAAACCAGACTCAGTTTTTGGTTTTCAAAAAGTTCTTAAAAACTACTATCTACAAGGATTACACCAAAACGTAGTTAATGGTGATATCTATATTAATGGAGATGTTTACAATTCTTTAACTGACCATCAAAAATATGCAATGGAAGTTGCATCTGAAGCGATGATCACAAGAAACATCACTAATAGAGCTGTAGAAAATGGGAAAGCGTTAATTGACCTTACTGAAAATCACGGTGTAAAACTTTGGGATACACCAGCTGATTATTTCACAGAGTACATGAACGCTGCTCAAGCAACTCTTAAAAAGAATGCTGCATCAAATGCTTTCTTTAAAGAAGTTTATGAGCACATGACTGCACATGCTAAAATTGTAGTACCTTTTATTGCACAAATGGAAACATCTGATGCATCAATTGGAACTGCATTCGCATCACAACAGTAAGTAAAATATTAAAACGGGGATTATTTAGATCCCCGTTTTTTTTACAATTTTAATTTAAATAAATATACTTGTTAAATGGTTGATAAAGATTCAGAGCCTAAGGTTAAAGAAAATCTTGATATTACTGACGAGCTTATAGCTGAAAGAAGAACAAGTTTAAAAATGCCAGAGGATATGACTCCTTGGATGGCAAAAACAATAGAATTTATTGACTCGAAAATGCTTATCACAGGCAAAATATTCGCCTGGCTTACAATTTTTTTAATTTATGCGATGATCCATGAGGTTATTGGAAGGCATTTTTTTAATAGGCCTACTTTATGGTCATTTGACATAAGTAGAATGTTGGCTGGTGCTTTATTTATGTTAGGTGCAGCCTATACATTATCAAAAGGAATACATATAAGAGCAGATTTTCTTTATCGAAATTGGTCAGTTAAAAATCAGGCAAGGGTAGATTTATTTTTATATTTATTATTTTTTATACCAGGGTTTCTCGTTTTTTTCTTTGTAAGTTTTGATTATGCTTATACTTCAATTTGTGGAAGATCAAATTTAGAAGAATGCTTAGGTGGTAAAGTTAGAATTCAAAGAGCAATGGATACAACATGGATGCCAATTATGTGGCCTTTAAAAAGTTGTATGCCAATTGGCGCATTTTTACTTTTAGTACAAGGTGTATCCGAAATTTTAAAAACTTATTATGCTTTTGTTAAGGGGAGATGGCCATAATGGATTTCTTTAGTCCAGAAATTATAGGAGCAATAATGATTGGTTGCATGCTATTTGCAATCTTCGTTGGGTTTCCAATTTCATTTACTTTAATATTTTTAGGCCTTGTTTTTGGATATTGGGGTTTTGGAAAATTAGTATTTTACTTAATGACCCTTCAGTTCAATATGATTATGACGGAGAACACACTCGCCGCCGTGCCACTCTTTATTTTTATGGGAATTTTAATGGAACAAGCAGGTCTAATGGAAAGATTGTTTAATGCAGTTCAATTAATGCTTTCTAAGACAAGAGGAGCTTTGTTTTATGCAGTAATGTTTGTCTCAACAATTTTTGCAGCTGCAACTGGAATTGTTGGTGCATCAGTTACAATCTTAGGGATTATGGCAGGTAAAACTATGATTAGAACTGGTTATGATACTAGGCTATCTGCTGGTTTAATCTGTGCTGGTGGAACTCTTGGAATTTTAATTCCTCCAAGTATTATGTTAGTTGTAATGGGACCTGTTTTAGAAATTCCTGTTACAGATTTATTTGCTGCTGCTATAATGCCAGGAATTCTATTAGCATGCTTATATGCTGCTTACACAACATTAAGATGTTATCTTAATCCAAAACTTGGACCTGTTTTACCAGCAAACGAACAACCAACTAATATGGCTAAGGTTTGGTATGAATTTATTATGGGACTAATTCCTCCTGCAGGATTAGTTTTTTTTGCGTTAGGAAGTATTCTATTTGGTCTTGCCACCCCAACAGAGGGAGCTGGAATGGGAGCATTTGGTGCGATCTTACTCGCTCTAGCATATAAAAAATTAACTCTCCCAGGTTTAAAAGATGCCCTTTTAAAAACGTTAGAAATCACAGCCCTAATAATGTTTTTAGTTGCTGCATCGAACTTTTTTGGAGCAGTTTTTTCAAAATTAGGAACCCCATCTCTGTTAACTGATTTTCTTTTAAATTTAGAAGTAAATAGGTACGTAATATTAGCAATTATAATGGCTGCTATTTTTTTATTAGGATGGCCTTTAGAGTGGGTGCCAATAGTTTTAATAGTATTGCCAATTGTTCTACCTTTAGTAATCGAGTTAGGATTTAATCTTACATGGTTTGCAATATTAGTGGCCGTTAATCTCCAAACCGCCTGGCTCTCACCTCCAGTTGCGTTATCTGCTTATTTCTTAAAAGGTGTAGTTCCAGAGTGGGATTTAAAAGATATTTATCTTGGCATGATGCAATTTATGGTTATCCAAGTAATCGGTTTAATATTAATTATAATATTTCCAAAAATAGCATTGTGGTTGCCTGGGGTAATGTATCCGTCACCTTAGCTAGACTTATTTATTTGAGGAATAATAGTTCCCACTAAAATTATTGCTAAAGATATAAAAACCTTTGTTGAAATCGGAGAGTCGATTATTAACCAAGACATTGTAGCGCCAATAGGACCTGTTAAAGGATACATCAAGCTAATTCTACCTACCGGGACCCTTCTAAGAGCAAAATTATAAAATAAATATGCTCCAAACGTTATACAAGATAAAGTTATAGCCGCTAAAACTGGAGGTGAAAAATTTAGATAATTTTTATATTCAAAACTTGAATTAGGCCAAATTACAAAAAGAACTAATAAAGACAGTATAGCACCAATAAAATATTGATAAGTATTAACTCCCAATTGATCAACTTTAGTTTGCATAAATCTTCTTCCCAAAACCTCATTTATAGAAACGCAAATCATTCCTAAAAAGATAATTAAATCACCAATATAATTTCCTTGTCCTGATTTTGTTTGACTTGTAAGTAAAATTAAAGTTCCAATAATTGTTATAAAAGCTCCAATAATTACTTTTATTTCAATTTTTTCTTTTAAAAAAAATCTTGCAACAAATGGTTGCCATATTGGCAAAGTACTAATTAAAGCAACTCCATTTACTGGTGAGGTGAGTAGTAGACCAACATGAAAACTTAGAGTAACTAGAAATGGATTTAATAAACCCATTAAGAAAGGAGTTAACCCAATTTTTCTGATTTTTAAATCTGCCCTCATGATTAAAGCAAAAATTAACATCAAACAAAATGCTAAAGAGAATCGTACCGCCATTAAATCCATTACATAAAATTCCTGTAATGCTAATTTTACAAACGGTGGACCTGACCCGAAACCTATCACTGCCACAAACATAGAAACGTAGCCAATATTGTTTTTTAGAAAATTCATAAAATTACAAAATTATGGATATCACAATTATAGACATATAAAAATTTTAGTTTAAGGTTACATTAGTGAGTCTGAATATAGAATTAAAAAATTTTGAATTAGCCACAGTTAACCCAAGCAATAAAACATGGACATCAATTGATTTATTTTGCTTTTGGGCTAATAGCATCCAAACCATTGCAGGTTTTGCGTTAATAGCCTCTTTATATTTAATATATAATCTTAGTACTGTTCTAGTCTTAACTTCTTCATTAGCCGCCTCTATATTAATTTATTTTTTTATATCATTGATCGGCAAACCATCACAAAAGCATGGATTACCTTTTCCTGTTATGCTTAGAATATCAATGGGCTTAAATGGAGCCAAATACTTAAGTCTTTTAAGATCTATTATTGGAGTATTTATGTTTGGCATTCAAACATTTTTTATTTCAAAATCAATTACATATCTAATTAGAATTTTTATATACTATAACTTAGATAGTCAAATTCTAGATGGTCAAGTGTTTTTAGCTTTCTTTCTTGGATTAAATATTATTGATTGGATTTCATTAGTACTAACTTTTGTCATTCAGTATTTTTTATTTACAAATGGACAAAGGTTTAATCAAAGATTTTTACAGTTTTCAGCCATCTTTGTTTATTTAGGTTTGTTTGTCTTTTTTTTAATTTTAACTTCTGAAAATCACACACAAATTTTTCAGTCTCTTAAATCAAATACAACAGAGGGAAATTTTTTTTCAAAATCTAACTTTTTACCTTTTGTAGTTTTAACGGGTACAATTTTCTCTTACTTCTCAATTGTGTTGTTAAATTTTGGAGATTTTTCTAGATATGTCAAAACAGAAAAGGATCTAAAATTGGGAAACCTAAATCTTTTTCTAAATATGATTTTGTTTTCATTTTTAGCAACATCTATAGTTGTTGGAGTAGATGTTGTTTTAAATCAAAAGCTTATTGTTGTTGATCAAATATTAACTAAGCCAATGGATATTATTGGAAAATTAGACAATACTGGCTTAACGGTCTTTGCATTAATTTTTATAATTTTTTCGTCTCTATCTACTAACTTAATTTCTAATTATGTCCCTACGCAAAATAGTATAATAAATTTTATTCCTAATAATTTAGATCTCAAAACTTCTGGAGTATTAATTTTAATAATTGGTTTTATTGCCGGAGGTTTGTGGCCCTCTATTTTAAGTCAAATAGGTGTAATAAATATTATAGATAGCCTTGCAGCATTTTTTGGCCCAATCTTTGCAATAATAATTACTGACTACCACTTGGTGAAAAAAGGGAAAGTAAATCACAAAGATCTGTTTTTTTTGAGAGATGGGAATGAATATATGTATTCAAATGGTTGGAACTATAAAGCTATGTATTCACTTGTTATAGGTTTTATTTTCTCATTTTCATTATTATGGAATATCAATTTTTCAGATATAAAATCATTTTCTTGGATATTAGGATTTGTCGTATCGTTTTTTATATATTATCTTCTAGCTGAAAAATAATTATGAAAGCTTTAGTTTATACCGGCGTTGAAGAATTGGTTTACAGAGAAGAAAAAGATCCCGTAGAGACAAGTGGAGAAAGTATATTAAAAGTTCATGCTTCAGGAATATGTGGATCTGATATGCACGCGTATCATGGAAAAGACGAAAGACGAATTCCTCCGTTAATAATTGGTCACGAGGTAAGTGGTGTAATACAAAATGGCAAATTCCAAGGAAAAAATGTTGTATTAAATCCCTTAATAACATGTGGAAAGTGTGAATATTGCACAAGTGGGCGAGAACATCTATGCCCAGATAGAGTTCTTTTAGGAATGAACAGACCTTACGAGAGACAAGGAGTTTTTGCAGAATTGGTTTCTTCTCCTAATCAAAATATATATGAGGTACCAGATCATTTAGATCTTAATGAAGCGGCTATAGCCGAACCAACTGCAGTCTCACTACACGCTGTACTTATGGGAGAAAACTCTCTTAAAAAACCTCTTTCTGAGTGCAGAACTTTAGTCCAGGGCGCCGGAGCAATTGGATTATTGTGCTCTCTAATATTATCTAAAATTAAGGGGAATAAAAATATTATTATGTCCGACCCCAACAATCTAAGACTAAGTGAATGTGCAAAATATTTTGATGGTAAGTTTGTTAACCCATCAGACAAAGAAGTGCAAAATGACAGCTTCGATGTTGTATTTGATACAGTTGGTTTAGAAGTTTCAAGACAACAAGCTATATCAGTTATTAAACCTGGAGGCACAATAATACATATTGGATTAACTCAACCTGCAGGGCAGTTTAATTTTAGAAAAGCAACTCTTCAAGAGGTAACTTTTATTGGCACATATTGTTATACTAATAAAGATTTTGAACATACAATCAAAATTTTAGCTGACAGAAAAATTGGCAAACTAGATTGGATAGAATATAGGGAATTAAAGAAAGGCGCAGAGGCCTTTAAACAAATTCATGACGGAACCTGCTCTTCACCAAAAATTGTTCTTTTACCTTAAAGTTAAATTTTAAATTATAGTTGATAATTAAAAATATTTAATTATATGAAACGAGTGTTAATAAAATTTATCAAAATAATAACAATTTATTTTTTATTTATACCCTCAGTTTGTGCTGAAAAACTAATGGTTTTCGATTTTACTGAGGAGGAACTAAATTCATTAGAAGTCAGAAAAGTAAGAGGAGCTGATGCAAAAACATTTTATTCTATAGGAAGCAATGAGAACGGAAATTATTTAAAAGCAGAAGCGGTAAATGCAGCTTCAGGAGTAGGTAAAGAAATAAAAATTAATTTAGACAAAACCCCTTTTATAAATATTACTTGGAAGATTGAAAAAGATCTTAAAGGTATAAAAGAAAATACCAAAAAAGGTCATGATTTTGCTGCTAGAGTTTTTGTAATCAAAAAAACTGGTGCAACACCACTATCAAATAGAGCTATAAACTATGTTTTTTCAAGCAATTCAAATGTAGGAGAAACATGGCCCAGCCCATATACAAAGAAATCTATCGATAGCGTTCTGGCTTCAACAAAGTTAAATTTAAATGAATGGGTTACAGTAAGAGCTAATGTGAAGGAAGATTTTAAAAAATTCCATGATTTAGACGTTGAAGAGCTTTCAGGAATTGCAATTATGGCAGATACCGATAATTCGAAACTAACCGCAGTTAGTTATTACCAAAATATTTTTTTTTCCTCTGAGTAAAATTTTAATTAAGATATTTTTTTAAACCAAAGCTTAATAAAGACAGTATTATTGCAGCCAAAACATCAAGGATTGGAGCGGCTTCTGGATATCCAAAATTCCACAATATAACACCAATTAACCAAATTATATAAATTTTCATATTGTATTAATCATTAGTATAAAAAATATTTTCACTTTGATATTATTATTTTTATGAAAAAATTTAAATCAAGTTTTAATGTGTACTATGAGGATACAGATGCTGGTGGAGTAGTTTATTACGCAAATTATTTAAAATTTATTGAGCGTGCTAGAACTGATGCCATAGCCTCTGTAAACTTTACAAACTCTAACCTGAAAGAAAATTATGGAATATACATAATTGTTAAATCTTGTAATTTAAATTTTATAAAACCTTCAAGGTTAGAGGATAAACTTGATATTTTTTCTGAAATTGTAGAAGTAAAGAATGCGTCAATTAAAATAAAGCAAGATATTTTTGTAAAAGATAATTTAATTTTAACTGCAGATGTTCATTTAGCTACAATTAATAAAGAGGGCAAACCAACCAAAATGCCTGAAAAATTAAAAGAACAATTAACTAAATAGTATTTTTTACTTTAATAAATAAATTAGTCATTTTATTTTCATTAATTCTTCCTGTATTTACATTTCTTGGACTTGGATGATAAGAGCCTACTAATAAAATATTATTTGGGAGTTTAAAGAATTTACTATGCCCAAATTTAACATTTGAATCAATTTTGTAATGTTTTTTGTAAAATTCTATACAAGCATCAAAAGCTATTTTCCCAAGCGCTACAACAATCTTTAAATTTTTTAAGTATTCAATTTCCTTATTAAAATATTTAAAGCAAGTGTTTAGTTCTTTTTTTGTCGGCTTATCTCCAGGTGGGACACATTTTAAAGCAGTAGTAATAAATACATCTTTCAATTTAAGTCCATCATTTCTATAGTCTGAGTTTGGTTGGTTAGATAATTTAGCTTTATGAAGACATTTGTATAAAAAATCAGACGATCTATCTCCAGTAAAAACTCTTCCAGTTCTATTACCACCATGTGCGGCCGGTGCTAAACCAACAAATAAAATTTTAGCTTTTGGATCACCAAATCCTGTTATTGGTTTTCCCCAATATTTTTCATTTATGTATTGTTTTCTTTTATCTCTAGCTATCCTATTTCTAAAATTGACCAACCTTGGGCATTTTTTGCAGCTCACTATCAAATTTTCTAGTTTTTCAAAATCATTACTCATAAATATTAATTTTTAATCTCTATGTCTTATACTATAATTAACTTAAATTATGAATGTAGGTTTTATTGGTGTCGGCTATATGGGTTATGGGATAGCTAAAAATATTTTAAAAAAGGGAAATAAATTATTTGTTATTGCAAACAAAAAAAGGGCACCGATAGATAAGATTGTAAGTGATGGTGCGATTGAAGCAAAGTCTTACACTGAATTGTGTGAAAAAAATTTAGACGCATTATTTCTTTGTGTAACTAATACACCAATAGCCCTAAGTATTGCTAAAGAAGTTTCAACCTTATTAAAAGATAATACATTAATTATTGATATTACAACGCACAACCAAAATGGATCTATTGAAATGGAACAGATTTTTTCAAAAAAAAAAATTAACTACATTGAATGCCCTGTGATGGGAGGTCCTGTTCAAGCGGAAGAAGGTGTTTGTGGAGGTATAGTTGGTGCATCGGAGGAAAATTTTAAAAAATCTGAAGTTTATTTAAAAACTTTTTGTAAAGATTATTTCCATTTTGGAGAAGTGGGCAAGGGAGCAAAGTCTAAGTTACTAAATAATTTTTTGTCACTCGGAACTGCAACAAATGTTATAGAATTTATTAAGAGTGCAAAAAAATTAGATATTGATTTAGAAAAACTTTTTGCTGTAGCAAAATTAGGATCTGGAAACTCAACAGCCTTAAATAGAATTTTTGATAATGTCCTAAAGGACGATTATACTGGATTTAAATTTTCAACTTCCAATACTTTAAAAGATCTTACTTACATCCATGAAATGCTAAAAGATTTGGGTAATGCAGAAAAATTAGCTGATGTAAAAAAATCTTTTTATAAGAAAGCTGTTGATGATGGTAATGGTGATCTATTTATAAGTGAGTTGATACAAAAAGATTAATTATTCTTTTTTTTTATCAGCAAATACAATAGCTATAAGTAATAATGCCGTCCAAAACATTGCCGCTAAACTTTTAATAGCACTCGTTTCAGCACCCCATAAATCAAAAAAAAATGCTCCAATAAGAATTCCAATTATATAAATTATTACTACTAATCTAGTCTGAGTCATTAAGTTGTTTTTTTTTAAATAAAGACATTCCATTATTTTTTTTATGTTCATAAGATTCTTTGAAACTTTCTAACTGCCATCCCTGCATTCTCTTCTTAATATCTTCTAAATTTTGTTTTTTCCACTCATCCTTAGTATTTAGGTCTTTCCACATCTTCTTTTCATCATTATTTCTTCCACAGCCATAACAATATCCAGTTACAGGATCCATTTTACAAATGCTTATACAGGGTGAAACTATCATTTTTTTATATATTTATATCCTTTTACACTATTATTCTGATTGGACAAATTAGATCAATACTATATAAAACAGCATAAATTTGGGCGAGTGGCGGAATTGGTAGACGCGTTGGTCTTAGGAACCAATAGTGCAAGCTGTGAAGGTTCGAGTCCTTTCTCGCCTACCATAAATAGATTATGAAAGTAACAATAGAAAATAAAAAAGGTTTAGAAAAAGATCTTAAAGTATTTATAGATAAGAAAACAATCACAGGCTTCATGGATGAAAAATATGAAGAAATAAGAAAAGACGTTGTAATAAAAGGTTTCAGACCTGGTAAGGTACCTACTGAAATATTAAAAAGACAATTTGGCAAAGCTGTTTATGGTGAAGTAATTGATAAGTTGCTAAAAGATACAACAACAAAAGCTCTAGAAGAAAATAAAATCAAACCAGCTGGACAACCTAAAATAGATTTAAAGTCTTTTGGTGAAGGCAAGGATTTAGAATACATTATTTCAGTTACTGAACTGCCCGAGGTTTCTGCCAAAGGATTAAGCTCAATCAAAGTAGATGAATATGTTGTAAAAATTGATCCAAAAGAAACAGATAAAAGAATTAGTGAAATTGCAAAAAATCAAAACAATTTTAAAGATGCAGAGGCAAATTATAGCTCTAAAATGAATGATCTTGTAATTTTTGATTATAAAGGAACTATTGACGGCAAAGAATTTAAAGGTAACGAGGGTAAAAATACTCAATTAGTTCTTGGAAAAGATTTATTTATAAAAGGTTTTGATAAACAATTAGAAGGCGTTAAATCAGGTGATACTAAAAACGTAGAAGTAAATCTGCCTGAAAATTTTCCTGAAAAAGACCTTATTAATAAAAGTGCTGTGTTTGAATGTAAGATTACAGCAGTAAGAATTCCAGAAGAAGTAAAAATTAATGATGATTTTGCTAAAAATATGGGTGCAAAAGATTTAGCAAATTTAAAAGAACTTATTTCAAAACAAATTAATGATGAATATAAAAATTCATTAGCCATGATTACAAAGAAAAGTATTCTTGAGCAAATAGAGAAAGAAAAACTTGACCAATTACCTGGTAATTTAATTGAACAGGAAGTTAAAATATTGTCTCAAGGAATGAAGGAAGATGAAGTTAAAAAGAACCAAAAATCATTAGAGGAACAAGCTAAGAAAAGAATTAAAACTGGATTAATTTTAAATGCTTTTGGAGAAGAAAATAAAATTAATGTGTCTCAGGAAGAAATAAATGTGGAAATACAAAAACAATTTAGAATGATGCCAGGTCAAGAGAAGATTGTTAAAGATTATTATGAACAAAATCCTGCAGCCATAGATAGTTTAAGGGGGCAAATTTACGAAGAAAAAATA
>CACJVQ010000018.1 GCA_902596915.1 uncultured Pelagibacteraceae bacterium
GTAACATCCATCCCTCCACCAAACCATCCATGAGAAGTATAAATATATCTAGTATTAAAATGCATAGCTGGAACATGAGGATTTTTCATATGCATTACTACCGAAATACCTGCTGCCCAAAAGTTTGGATTCTTATCTCCCCCAGGTATTCTGTTTCTAAATTGTTTTGAAAATTTTCCGTAAACCTCAGAAAAATTTACACCTACTTTTTCAAATATTTTCCCATTTTCTAATATTCTAAATTGGCCACCACCCTCATTTGAGTTTTTTCCTCTTTCCCAGTTTTTAATTTTGAATATATTTTTTTTTGCTTCTAATTCTTCTATTTCTTGACAAATTACTTCTTGCAAAGTCTTAAACCAATTTCTAGCTAATTTTTTTTTAATTATTTGATCCATAAATATTTGATTGTCTTATATTTTCTGACAATACTATTGCAACTGAAGATGCGAGGTTCAAGGATCTTTTTTTTTCAATCATGGGTATTTTAATTCTATTTTCTAACTTTTTATGAACCTCATTCGGAACACCTGCACTTTCTCTACCAAAGAGTAAAGTATCATTACCTCTAAATTTAAATTCAGTATAAATTTTACTTGCCCTAGTGGTCATTAAAACCACTCTATCATTTTTCTTTTCTTCAAAAAATTCATTAGAACTTTTGTAAATCTTCATCATTTTTTCATCCATGTAGTCCATCACAACCCTTTTAAAACGCTTGTCACTCAGTAAAAATCCACAAGGCTCTATAATTTCAAGAACAGCTCCAAGGCAAGAGCAAGTTCGAGCTATGGCAGCTGTATTTTGTGGTATATCAGGCTCGTAAAGTGCTATTTTAGGCATCGATTCAGTTTTTTTGTGTGTCATTGTTACCATGGAAAAATAACGTTTTTCTTCATATATGAAATCATATATTAAGAAAAAATTAAAATAATAAATGTCCGATTCAGAAAAAAAAAAGCCAAATAGAAGAGATTTTATAGTGACTGCAACAACGGCAGCTGGTGCAGTGGGAGTTGGCGCAGTTGTTTGGCCTTTGGTTGACCAAATGAACCCAGATGCTTCAGTAAAAGCATTAGCAAGCACAGAAGTAGATATAAGTGCAGTTGAGCCAGGACAATCAATAACAGTTTTGTGGAGAGGTAAACCAGTATTTATAAAAAGAAGAACTAAAGAAGAAATTGAAAGTGCAAGAGCTGTTGATTTAAGTGAACTTAAACATCCAGAAAAAGATGAGGACAGAGCAAAAAATCCTGAGTGGCTTGTAATGTTAGGAGTATGTACTCACCTTGGATGTGTGCCTTTAAATGATAAAGGAGATTATGGTGCATGGTTTTGTCCATGTCATGGTTCGCACTATGATACATCTGGAAGAATTCGAAAAGGACCAGCGCCTACTAATATGGAAGTACCAAAATACGAATTTGTTAATAGCAACACTATAAAAATCGGATAGAAAAACTTTATGAGCGATCACGAATACACTCCTAAATCAAAAGTTGGAAAATGGTTTAATGATAGACTTCCATTATTAACACTTGCAAACCATTTAACAGATTATCCTACTCCTAAAAACTTAAATTACTGGTGGACATTTGGAGGAATTCTAACCTTTTGCTTAATTACACAAATAATCACAGGAATTGTTTTAGGCATGCATTATGTAGCTCATGCTGATTTAGCGTTTCAGAGTGTCGAACACATAATGAGAGATGTAAATTATGGTTGGTTAATAAGATATGTACATGCAAACGGTGCATCAATGTTTTTCTTAGCTGTTTATATTCATATCTTTAGGTCTTTGTATTACGGCTCATATAAATCACCAAGAGAAGTTATTTGGATTATAGGTATGTTGATTTATTTTTTAATGATGGCAACCGCATTTATGGGGTACGTTCTTCCTTGGGGACAGATGAGTTTTTGGGGTGCAACAGTAATAACAAACTTATTTAGTGCCATTCCTTTAGTAGGTGAGAGTATTACGAATTGGCTTTGGGGAGGTTACTCAGTTGACAATCCTACTTTAACAAGATTTTTTAGTTTACACTATTTGTTTCCTTTTTTAATCTTAGGATTAGTTGTTCTTCATATTTGGGCACTACATGTTCCTGGAAACAATAACCCTATTGGAATAGATATAAAAAAACCATCTAAAGATACTGTTCCTTTTCACCCGTATATAGTAATCAAAGATGCATTTGCACTTTTGATATTTTTATTAATTTTTGCATTCTTTGTATTCTTTTCACCAAATATTTTAGGACACGCAGATAATTATATAGAAGCAAACCCACTAGTCACACCTGCTCATATTGTGCCTGAATGGTACTTGTTACCATTTTATGCAATCTTAAGATCAGTTCCTGATAAACTACTTGGAGTAATAGCAATGTTTGCTGCAATATTTGTATTAGTTATTTTACCTTGGTTAGATACCTCCAAAGTTAGATCAACAGTATTTAGACCTATATACAAGCAGTTCTATTGGTTTTTAGTTGCCGATGTATTAATTCTTGGTTACGTGGGAGCAATGCCAGCAGAAGGCTTATATTTATTAATTGCAAGAGTGGCAACAGCTTATTATTTTGCACATTTTTTAATAATTTTACCTTTCCTTGGTATGAAGGAAAAAACCACTCCATTACCTCTAAGTATAACTGAGCCAGTATTGGGTGGATCTGCTGACATGGCGATGGCTAAAAATAATTCAGATTTCAAAGAGAAACTGTGAAAATCTTTTTAAAATTAACGCTCTTATTTTTTATAATTTCATCGTTAATTTTATCTAGAGCAAATGCTGCTGGTGAACAGCAAGAATTACTAAAAGTTGATTGGTCTTTTAAAAGCTTCTTTGGTAAATTCGATAGAGCCTCTTTGCAAAGAGGTTATCAAGTTTATACAGAGGTTTGTGCTTCGTGTCATTCACTTAAACATTTAAGTTATAGAAACCTAGCGGAAAAAGGTGGACCAGAGTTTACAGAGCTTGAGGCTAAGGCAATTGCCTCAAATTTTGAAGTAACAGACGGACCAAACAGTGACGGAGAAATGTTTGAAAGACCAGCAAAGTTATCTGATAAATTTGTGATGCCTTATGCAAATGTTCAAGAAGCAATTGCTGCTAATGGTGGGGCTTATCCTCCAGACATGTCAGTTCTTGTAAAAGCAAGAGGTGGTGGTGCAAATTATATTTATTCTGTTTTAATGGGCTATGATGAACCACCTTCAGGTATGGAGCTTGATGATGGAGTCTATTATAATAAATACATGTATGGCAACAAAATTAAAATGGCATCTCCTCTAGACGATGACATTGTAGAATATTCGGATGGAACAAAAGCAACAGTAGACCAAATGGCAAAAGATGTAACAACTTTTTTGCAGTGGACAGCTGAACCACATTTAGAGGCAAGACATAAACTAGGTTTTAGAGTGATTATATATTTATCAGTGTTAACAATTTTAGTTTATTTCAGTATGAAAAAAATCTGGTCACGTATTGAAACGAAAGTTTAAAATATCTCCATCCTTTACAATATATTCTTTACCTTCCAATCTCATTTTTCCAGCCTCTTTAGATTTTAACCATCCCTGATTATTCAAAAAATCTTCGTAAGAAATTGTTTCAGCTCTTATAAATCCTTTTTCAAAGTCAGAATGAATTTCTCCTGCAGCATTTGGTGCCGTAGATTCCTTTGTAATAGTCCAAGCTCTAGTCTCCTCTGGTCCAGATGTAAAAAAAGTTTGTAAGGATAAAAGTTCGTATCCTTTCTTTATTAATGAATTAAGTCCTGTCTCTGACATATTGATCATTTTCATGTAATTTTTTTTTTCATTTTCATCCTCTAATTGGTTTATTTGATTTTCTATATCTGCAGAAATTACCAACGTATTTTTTTCGTCAAATTTTTTCATAAAATCATCAGTATATTTATTACCTGACTTAATACTCTCCTCGTCTACATTGCATACATATAGTTTTGGTTTAGTACTGAGAAGCCCACTATTTTTTAAAAGTTTTTCATCAAACTCACTCGTGATTAATTTTAAATCACCGTCTTCATTGATTATCTTTTGAGCTACCTCTAGTAATTTAAGCTCTTCATTATCAACATTTTTTTTATTTTTTTTATCTAGTCTCTTTTGAATTGACTCTAAATCAGCCAACTTCATTTCGGTTTCTATAATCTCTAAATCCCTGACAGGATCAACGGTAGGGTTAACATTTTGAATATCATCAGAGTCAAAACATCTAATCATATGAATAATTGCATCAACTTCTCTGATATGAGATAGAAATTTATTCCCCAATCCTTCACCTTTAGAGGCCCCCTTAACAAGACCAGCAATATCAACAAAAGAAATAGTTGTGTTAATTTTTTTTTTTGATGTCGAAATTTCAGCTAGTTTATCAAGTCTTTCATCTGGAACTGCTACAATTCCAATATTTGGATCAATTGTACAAAAGGGGAAATTTTCAGCTTGAGCTTTAGTAGAGTTTGTTAAAGCATTAAATAAAGTAGATTTACCAACGTTTGGCAATCCAACGATTCCACATTTAAAACCCATTTAATTGTTGTTAACAGTACTAGAAAATAAGTCTAATTTTTTATCAATTAAGAAAGTCAAAGACTCAATTATATTACTTGTTATCGAGTCCAAATGAACTTGTTCGTCCTCACTAAAGTCGTTTAGCACAAAATCAGAAACAGATATTTTATTTTCTGGCTTTCCTATACCAATACGAACTCTTGAATATTCTTTTCCAATAAACTTATCAATTGATGCAATACCATTGTGACCTGCACTTGATCCTCCAAATTTTGCTTTTATTTTTCCAAATTCAATATCCAAGTCATCATGGAATACAATCACATCTTCTGCATCAATTTTGTAGTATTCAAGTAGCTCTCTAATACAAATTCCTGAATTATTCATAAATGTGAGAGGTTTTATTGCATATATTTTTTTATCGCCAATGTTTCCAGTTGTTAATAATCCCTTAAATTTTGGTTTTTGTTTAGACAATCCAAATTTTTGGTTAATTGCGTCCACAATCTTAAAACCAATGTTATGTCTATTATTTTGACTATTTGGAGTCGGATTTCCTAAACCAACAAGTAACAACATATCAAATTAAATCTGGGAAAAAAATTTCACTATTTATTATTTTTTATCTGATGAAGATTTATCTTCTTCTTTAGATTTATCCCCCTCAGCCTTATCTCCTTCAGCTGAAGTTTTATCACCACCTTCTGCAGCTGCCTCTGCTCCTTCATTAGTCTCACCTTCAGCTGCCTCTGCTGGTTTTTCTGGCTCTTTAACTACTGTAGGTGCTGCAACTGTTGCAATCACGAAGTCTCTACCTTGAATGGTAGGAGTAACATTTTCAGGTAAATTAATTGAAGAAATTTTTATACTTGTACCAATATCTAAACCTTCTAAATCTACAACTAGCTCAGTTGGAATATTTTCTGCAGGACATCTTAGTTCTACTTTACGTCTTACAATATTAAGTACACCTCCACGTTTAAGTCCTGGTGATAGCTCATTATTTACAAATTTTACTGGTATTTCTAAAATAATTTTTCCACCTTTAACAATTCTCATTAAGTCGAAATGAATAGGCTCATCAGTGACAGTGTCAAAAGCAA
Source organism: uncultured Pelagibacteraceae bacterium (assembly GCA_902596915.1). Classification (GTDB taxonomy): domain Bacteria; phylum Pseudomonadota; class Alphaproteobacteria; order Pelagibacterales; family Pelagibacteraceae; genus Pelagibacter. The sequence goes on from CACJVQ010000018.1 coordinate 5,655, forward strand.
TATTTCTTGTTAAAACTTTTTGTTCTTTCCCATCCAAATTAATAGAAATTACATTAGATAGAAAATTTTCTTTATTTATTAAATTCTTTAGCTCTTTAGTTGTAATTGAAATTTTTTCATTTGGTTGTTCTCCACCATAAACTATACCTGGAACATTACCTTTGCTTCTAAGGTCGTTTACTTGGCCTTTAGTTTTTGTTTCTCTAATTGTTGCCTGTATTATGCTCATAAAAAGCTGGTTTTTAACCGAAGTTTACTAATTTTACAAGTTTTATTTGAATAGATCTGAAACAGATGTTGAATTAGAAATCCTTTTAATAGCCTCAGCCAATAATATTGATATTGATAATACTTCAATATTTCTTACTTTTTTTAATTTGTCTGAACTGTCTATACTATCTGTAATAACTAAATTTTTAATTTTTGAATTTTTTATCTTTTTAACTGCATCACCACTAAAAACACCATGAGTTGCATATACATGAACTTCTTTTGCACCTCTTTTTAATAAAGCTTCAGCTGCATTAACAATTGTTCCTCCAGAGTCAATTATATCGTCAGTTAAAATACAAATTTTGTTTTTAACATTTCCAATGACATTCATAACTTGTGACTTTCCAGGACTTGGTCTTCTTTTATCAACTATTGCTAAACCAACGTCTAACTTTTTTCCTAAAGCTCTTGCTCTTTCAACTCCCCCAACATCAGGTGCAACACATATAATATTTTTGCTTTTAATTTTCTTTTTAATATGCTTTGCAAAGATTGGGGTAGCAAAAAGATTATCAACTGGAATGTCAAAAAAACCTTGAATTTGTCCTGCATGCAAATCTACAGTCACCACTCTGTCTGCTCCTGCATTTGTAATTAAATTTGAGACTAATTTTGCAGAAATAGAAGTTCTTGGTACAACCTTACGGTCTTGTCTGGCATAGCCAAAATAGGGTATTACAGTAGTGATATTTTTTGCAGATGATCTCTTGAGTGCATCTATACAAAGAAGTAATTCCATTAAATTATCATTTGCTGGTGATGATACAGATTGAATTATAAAAATACTGTTACCTCTTATATTTTCATTAATTTCAATATAGATCTCACCATCTGCAAACTTTCTAATACTGGTATTGACTAATTTATTTTTTAGATTTTTTGAAATTTTATTACTTAGCTGTTTGTTGCTATTTCCTGTAAGAATCTTCATTTTTTGAGAATAATTTATTTAATCATAATTACCGAAATATTTCTACCATAATCATGTAATTTATTTTTAATTGATTGCCTTGCACTGAAGAAGTTATTATTTAACTTATAGGTATCTTTTCTGATAATTTCAATGTTTTTAACCCCAGATCTCACAAGTTGCTCTTTAATATAATCCTTTAAACTGAAATATATTTTATCTCTTTTTATTTTAAAAAATTTTTTATTAGAATTATCTAGATTAATAAATTTATCCAAGAAGTCATTTCTTACTTCATAGTTTTCTTTTCCTATACAAGGTCCAATTACAGCTATTAAATTTTTAAAATTACTGCCATTTGACTTAAATTTTCTTAATGTAGTAGATACTATTTTTTTGTATGCTCCTTTCCATCCTGCATGTAACGCACAAATTAAATTATTAACTGGGTCATATATAAAAACAGGGGCACAGTCAGCTGTCAAAATTCCTAAAGCAATACCTTTTTTATTTGTTATTAATGAGTCACCTTTTAATTTTTTTTTTGGAATTTTGATTATTTTGTGGATATGATTGCTATGTATTTGATCTAACATTATAAGATTATTTTTATTACAGCCAATTTTTTGGCAAACTTTTTCTATATTTTTCCTAACATCTTTAATTTTATCATCAGATCCTAACCCACAATTTAAACCTTTATAAATACCTTTTGAGACACCTCCCAATCGATTAAAAAACCCATGCCTTATCATTTTAAATTTTGAAAGTTTTTTTGATTTAAACATTATTCAAAACCAAAAAAATCATTATTTTTATTTTTGTATCCAAAAATTACTTTAAAAAGGCTACCCATTTGTTTTTTTTCAAGTAGCCGAGATAAGGTTTCTTTCATATATTTTTGCTCTTCATTAGTCTTTTTTTTTTCTAAAATCTTCGCTCTTTCAATTATACCCATTCTTTCTAAAAAAAACTTTTGAGTGACTACTTTTTTAACTTTAAGATTTTTTTTAAAGAAATACTCTTTCAATAAATTAAAGTTAACTAGTGAAGTTATATCTGCTTTACCAAGATTTTTTAACATTTTCTCAGCTGAAATTTTTTTATTATTCATTACTGCCTGAATGGTATTTGAGTTATTACTATTCAAATATCCATAATCTATAAGTAATATACCACCAGAAAGTTTGGAGATTTTCTTTATTATTGGATTTAACTCTAAGAATCCTTTTTTAGGAAATTCAATAAATTTTAGTTTTTTTAACGTCCCAAAAGTCTTTATTTGGTTAACATCTTTTTTATTACTTATTATAAACTTTTCAATGATATCAATATTATCTTTCACTGAATAACATTTTTCAAACAACTTATTATTTATATATGAAAACTGTTTAATTGGAATTGCATCAAAAAATTCGTTACCAAAAAAAATAACTGGTCCCTTTTTTATTGAGTTAAAGTTTTTGATCCATTTAATATGTTTATTATCAATATTTTTCTTTTGTATTTTCTTTAAAAATACACTTTTTTCATACAAGTAAATTTTTATAGCTTTATTTAATTCAGGAAACTTTTTAAGAGTACTAATTATAACTTTGGTTAAGCTTCCATCCCCTGGTCCAAGCTCTACAAAATTAAATATTTTAGGTTTACCTATTTTTTCCCAGGCAGAAACCAACCATATGCTTATAATCTCTGAGAATAGGTTCGATATAGTAGGAGATGTTATAAAATCCCCATTTTTTCCAAATGGGTCTTTGCTAGAGTAATAACCTATCTCAGGTTCATATAAAATTTTTTCAATAAAATCATCAATAGGCAAAGGTTTTTTTGATGTAATATTAAATTTTTTGAGATTTGGTTTCATCATTTCTTTTAAAATAAATTAAAAACCCAATTAAAATCATTATGGCACTTAATAGCATTCCCATACTAACATGTTCAAATAAATATCCAATTTGTATATCTGGCTCTCTAAAAATTTCAGAGGTAATTCTAAAACATCCATAAAGTATTAAGAACATGAAGGAGCAGGTCCCAATTTTATAACTTTTATTAAAAAAAATTAAATTCATTAGAATAAATAAAATAACACCCTCTAAAAATGCCTCATATAATTGAGAAGGGTGTCTTAATTTATTATCGTAGTTTGGGAAAAAAACTCCCCAATTAGAATTTGTAACTTTTCCAACTAATTCTCCATTTATAAAGTTTGAAATCCTACCAAAGAAAATTCCTATTGGTGCTGTGATAGACACCAAATCTAAAAAAATAAAAATATCCTTCTTATTTTTTTTTGAAAATAAATAAGTAGCAATAATTATACCCATTAAACCACCATGAAATGACATACCACCGTTCCATATCATAAAAATTTCAATAGGATTATTTAGAAAATATAGAAAATTGTAAAAAATTATATATCCTAGCCTTCCACCAATAATAATTCCTATTATAATATATGAGATATAATCTTCGAATAATTTTGAAATTACATCGTCCTTAATAAGTATCTTTTTACAATATAACCAGCCGAAAATAATCCCAAATATATATGCTAACGAATACCACCTGACACTTAAAGATAATATTTCAAAAGCTACTGGGTCAAAATTATTAGTAAACATTTGTAAAATTTATTATAAGCTATTAAATAGAATTCTAGTAAATAATTATTATGTCAAAATCAAGATTCGTATTCGATAAATTTGCAAAACTAATTGAACAAGGTTTGATTAATTATAAAGATGTATCTGATGAAGTAATCTCAATATTAAAATCAAAGAGAGATGAAATTGTATTTAAAATGAAACTAGCAAGCAAAGAGGAAGTAGATGTTTTGAATAAGAGAATTAGTATTCTTGAAAAAAAACTAGAAGAGAAGAAAAAAAGAAAAAAGACTAGTAGGGTAAAGAAATAGTCACTTTCAACCCACCCAATTTTGATTTGTTAAACCGAATATCTCCTCCATGAGATTTTATAATATCAGATGATATTGATAAACCTAAACCGACACTCGATTTAGACTCCGACCTACTTTTGTCTATTTTATAGAATGGCTTAGTAATGTTATTAAATTCTGATTTATCTACACCAGGACCATCATCATCAATTGATAAAAAAATAATTGAGTTTTTTTTTTCTAAATTTACTAATATTTTTTCTGCATATTTGTTAGAATTATCTATTAAATTAGTAATGCACCTCGTAATTAAATTTTTTCTTCCGTTGAAATATATTTTTTTCTTAATTTTTTTGTCAATATTATTATTTTCATACCGTGAAATTATTTCATCTACAAGTTCGGAAATATCAAAGGTTTCAGTTTTATCTTTTGCACCTGTGCTTGTAAATTGAAGGTATTCATTTAGCATTTTTTCCATTTCGTCAACATCTTTTGAGATTTTTTTTGATAAATTTTTATCTTTTATAACAGCGAGCTGTAGTTTTATTCTAGTAAGAGGAGTTCTTAAATCGTGACTAATACCAGATAACATTTCAGATCTTTGGTTAAGATGTCTTTGGATTCTTTTTCTCATTTTTTCAAATTCTAAACCTGCTTTTCTTATTTCCAAAGCTCCAGAAGGTCTAAACTCCTCAATATCTTCACCTCTGCCAAATCTTTCAGATGCTTGAGCAAGTTTGGTAATTGGCCTAGTTTGATTTTTTAAGAAAATCATTGCTACTGCTATCATTAAAATTGCAGGAACAGTTATCCAAAAGGCAAATATCCTAATAGAAGATGCTTGAATTCTATCTTTTGGAAAAAATATTTGCAAAACTCCATCTCTAAATTTTATTCTTAAATCCACAACTTCCTTATATGAAATGGTATTAAACCAATGTTCACCAATTTTAGGTTTTAATTCTCTCCTCAAAGTCCTATCCATGGGACTAAACCATCTTTCAACTTTTATATCTGGTAGTTTTTCATTATCTAAAAATCTAACAGAAAAGCTAAAATTTTTATTGTAAAGGTCAGTAACTATTTTTTTATTATATTCACTCTCATTGTCATAAATATCAATAATAGTAACTATTTCACTTACCAGAGCTTTAGTTAAGCCTTTATTTGTTTTAATCCATAAACTGTCAAAAAAAACTAGAGATATAGTGATTTGTAGTATCACTATTGGGACTGCTACAATTAATAATCCTCTATAAAATAATCTTTTGGGTAATATGTTTTTTAAAAATTTATTCAATCCAAAGGACATACCCTTCTCCTCTTATAGTTTGCAAGTATTTAGGACTTTTTGGAGTTTCCTCAATTTTTTTTCTTAATCTAGTAACAATAACATCTATTGATCGTTCTTTACTTAGATCTATTAAACTTGCAATTTCATCTCTTGTAAAGATTTTGCCAGGAGAATTTATCATTTTTTCTAAAATTAGTTTTTCTGTATTATTTATTTTTAGTCTTTGGTCATCTTTAAAGATAAATAGTTTTTTTAGGTCTATTTTTATATTGCCAAATTCAATAACTCTTTTTATTTCTAACAATTTAGTTTTATTTAAAATATTATTTATTCTTAAAATTAATTCTTTTGGTTCAAAAGGTTTTGTCAAATAATCGTCTGCACCTACTTCAAGTCCTTCAATTCTTTCAGATGGCTCTCCCTTAGCTGTCAATAATAAAATAGGTGTATTAATTTTTTTTTTATAATCCTGAGTAAATTCTAGTCCAGTTTTTCCTGGCATCATTATATCTAATACTATTAAGTCAAATTTAATAATTTTGGTCTTTTCAAAAGCATCGATTGAATTTTTAGCAGTTGAAACAAGATAATTATTTTGGTTTAAATATTCTTTTACTAAATCTCTTATTCTATCATCGTCATCTACAATTAATATATGGGCTTTAAAGTTTTTCATTAATTATTTTTTTAAGCACTTTATCAAAACTAATAACATCGTTAGAATCTGAACTTAAAAATGCTTCATAAATTCTTTTTTTTTGTGCAGAAAAAATTTCATCAAATATTTTTTTTCCTTCTTCAGTTAAATATACATGTTTTACTCTTGTATCTATTTCATCTCTTTTAAATTTTATTGCTCTAATCTCTACTAAGTCGTTTAGAACTCTATTTAAACTTTGCTTAGTCACTTTAAGCTTTCTTAATAAGCTTGAAATAGTTATGCCTTCATACAAAGATATAAGGTGAATTACTTTATTGTGAGCAGTTCCTAAAGCGTGTTTATCTAAAACATTTTTAGCATCAGCGACAGTTTCTCTATATCCATTGAATATTTTTTCGATATATTCTTTTAATTGATGATCTTTTAGATATAAAAGTTTTTTCATAATGGTAAGTTATATTGACATATTATATATACAAAGATATTTTTTCTAAAAATAAATCAAATGATACCTTACGATAAAAGAGACGGAAAAATCTGGTACAATGGTGATCTTGTTGATTGGCAGGATGCAAAGCTCCATGTCATCAGTCATGGATTACACTATGCAAGTTTAGTTTTTGAGGGTGTGAGGGTGTATGATGGTGAAATTTTCAAGCTACAAGAACATACTGATAGATTATATCATTCGGCTAAAAGAATGGATATGAATATTCCTTACACAAAAGAAGAAATAAACAAAGCTTGTAATCAGATAATAAAAATTCAAAATGTACAGAATGGTTATCTAAGACCTTTTGCTTGGAGAGGTAGTGAAATGATGGGTGTATCTGCTCAAAAAACAAAAATAAATGTAGCGGTAGCTACTTGGGAGTGGGGTGACTATTTCGATCCTAAGTTGAAAATTGAAGGCATTAAGTTAAACATCTCAAATTGGAGAAGACCTGCCCCAAACACAATACCCTGGGACAGTAAAGCTGCAGGGCTGTACATGATTTGTACACTTTCAAAGCACGAAGCTGAAAGACAAGGATTTAGTGAGTCGCTAATGTTAGATCACGAAGATAATGTAGCTGAGTCAACAAGCGCTAATATTTTCTTTAAAGATAAAAATGGAGAACTTCATACTCCAATTCCAGATTCATTCTTAAATGGTATCACAAGGCAAACAGTAATTGAACTTGCCAAATCAAAAAATATAAAAGTTCATGAAAGAAAAATTAAACCAGATGAGCTACCAAACTTTGATGGATGTTTCTTAACAGGGACAGCTGCTGAGATAACTCCAATTTCTCAAATTGCTGAAAATAATTATAAAGTTTGTAATCTAATTTTAGATTTATCAGAGAGCTATGGCAAGTTAGTGAGAAAAAAAAGGGCTGCTTAATCTTTATTGTCCTCAGATATCGCATGGTCGATACCTTTTCTTAAGTATTCATACCCAGTATACAAAGTGAGAAAAGCAGAAAGCCACAATAAAATTATTCCAATTGTTTGAGCATTATAGTCTTGAAAATTTATAATTTTATTTCCAGTTTCTCCAGTGAGCAAAACAGAAATACAAAACATTTGAAGAAATGTTTTTACTTTAGCTAAACTTGAAACTGGAAGTTTAACACTTCCTTTAGCCAAAAACTCTCTTAAACCAGAAATCAATACCTCTCTCGTAAGTATTATTATCGCGGCAATAACTTCATAGTTTTTAATAGTTCCATCCATGACAAGTAATATTAGTGCAGTAGCTACTATAATTTTATCCGCAATTGGGTCTAATAATTCACCAAGTTTGGACTCTTCCTTAAACATTCTTGCCAACAATCCATCTAAGAAGTCAGTGAATGAGGCAATTACAAATAGCGCAAAAGGAATTACATCACCATAAAACCCTGGTAAATAAAATGCAAATACAAATATAGGAACTATTATAATTCTACCAATAGTTAGATAATTTGGAATTTTCATATATTACTCGTGGAAGTAATTATATATCTTTTTTGCAACTTTTTCCTCAACTCCTTCAACTGTTTTTATCTCATCTAAGCTTGCAGATTCGACTGCTCTTGCTGAGCCAAAGTGATTTAAAAGTGCTCTTTTTCTAATAGATCCAATCCCATCAATTTGATCAAGTAAAGACTTGCTAATACCTTTTTTTCTCTTTGCTCTATGTGCACTTATTGCAAATCTATGAGACTCATCTCTTAATCTTTGTAAAAAAAATAGGGTAGGGTCATTTTTTTCAAATTTAAACTCTTTACCATTATGAAAAAAGGTTTCATTACCACTATTCCTAAATTCCCCCTTTGCAATTGCGATCATTGGAATACCATGTAATCCTAATTCATTAAGCGTTTCTCTAGCCACTGAGTATTGTCCTTTCCCTCCGTCAACTATTACTAAGTCTGGCATTGTTAAATAATTATCTTTTTCTTGAACAGCTCTTTTAAATCTTCTATTTAAAACTTCTCGCAACATTCCATAATCATCTTGTTCGTTTTTCTTAATTTTAATATTAAATTTTCTATACCTTTTTTTAATAAAGCCCTCATCACCAAAAGTTATGAGAGCGCCAACACTATTAGTTCCTTGAATATGACTGTTGTCATAAACCTCAACTAAATTAATATTATTTTCTAAATCAAATTTTTTAGAAACATTTTCAAATAGTTCCTTATTATTTTGGCTCTCATAAATTTTTCTATTTAGGCTATCTTTTGCATTTTTGAGTGCTTGATTTACAACTTTTAGTTTAGACCCTCTTTTTGCAACAGAAATATTTATCTGCTTGTTTTCTTTATGTGAGAGTGTTTTTTCAATTAAAACTTTTTCCTTAATTTCTTCACTTAAGATAATAGAGCTTGGCACACTTTTATTTTCATAAAACTGAGAAACAAAAGAATTCAAAATTTCTTTTAAGTTATCGTCAGGGTCATGTTTAGGAA
>CACJVQ010000019.1 GCA_902596915.1 uncultured Pelagibacteraceae bacterium
AAATTAGAAAATGCTTTGGGTGATTTAGATTTTGTTAATAGTTATAATATTGAAAAGTTTGATAGTAAAATGATTATATATAAAGTTTATTATAACAGTAGTCCAAAAAGATTTTTAAAAGATATTTTGTCTTATGGAATTAATATTGATACTTCTTCAAGTAACTGGATAATAGAATGAGTGAATTAAATCAATTACTTCTAGACTTTGATTATAAAACCAATTTTAATGAACATGATTTTTATTTATCGAAAAGTAATTCTAATGCATTTAATTTGATTAATAGATGGCCAGACTGGAATAAAAAAATATTAAATATATCAGGTGAAAAATTCTCTGGAAAAAGTCACCTAGCAAATATCTTTAAATTAAAATCTAAAGCATTTTTAATTAAGGGAAATGAGATTGATAATTCAATTTTTAAAAGTATAAAATTACATGAAAGTATAATTGTTGATGATTTTGAAGAATGTAATCAGGAAGAAATACTTTATTCAATTTTTAATCTAATAGATCAGGACAGTAAGTATTTGTTGATAAATTCATTAAAACCAATAAATGAAATTAAATACAGACTGCCTGATTTAACCTCAAGATCAAAAAATTGCCTTTACGCAGTAATTGAAAATCCAGATGATGAATTACTTTTTGCTATAATTTTAAAGAATTTTTCTGATCGCCAGATTAAAATCGAAAAAAAAATAATAAATTTTATAATTAGTAGAATTGACAGATCTTATAGAAAAATTGATGAATTTATATATAAGATTGACGAGTTAAGTTTAAAAAAAAAAAAACCAATTAACTTAAAAACCATAAAAGAGATTTTGTAAATTGAATAAATATAGAACCCATACCTGTGGAGAATTAACCAAGTTACATAAAGAAAAGGAAATTTCTTTATCAGGCTGGATTAACAAAAAAAGAGACCATGGAAATCTTTTATTTATAGACTTAAGAGATAATTTTGGAATTACTCAATGCGTTATAGGCAAAAGTAATGAAATTTTTAAGAAAATTGAAAAACTTCCTTTGGAAACAGTAATTAAAATTACGGGAGTGGTTATTGAGAGATCAAATGAAACAATAAATAAAAATATTTCTACTGGCGAAATAGAAGTCAAAATTAATAATATTGATATTCTTGGTGAAACTAAAGAATTACCAATGCCAGTTTTTTCAGATCAAGAATATGCTGAGGAAATAAGACTTAAGTATAGATTTTTGGATTTAAGACGAAAAAAAATACATCAAAATATTATCTTAAGATCAAAAGTAATATCATTTATTAGAAATGAGATGCAAACACTTGGTTTTTTAGAATTTCAAACTCCTATTTTAACTTCATCTAGCCCAGAAGGGGCAAGAGATTTTCTTGTACCGAGTAGACTAAATCCTGGAAAATTTTATGCCTTACCACAAGCTCCTCAACAATTTAAGCAACTAATAATGGTTTCTGGTTTCGACAAATATTTTCAAATAGCGCCTTGTTTCAGAGATGAGGACGCTAGAGCAGATAGAAGTCCTGGAGAATTTTATCAATTAGATGTTGAAATGTCTTTTGTTGAACAAGAGGATGTCTTTGGAGTAATTGAAACTTTATTTCTAAAATTATTTAAAACATTCAGTAATAAAAAAATTCTTCATGAAAAGTTTCCAAGGATTACCTATGAAGACGCAATGCTTAAATATGGATCAGATAAACCAGATTTAAGAAATCCATTAGAAATTTCAGATTTAACAATTATTTTTGAAAGAGAAGATGTGAAATTTGATATTTTTAAAAAGTTAGTCAAAAGTGGTTCTCTGGTTAGGGCGTTAGTTACCAAAGATACAAAGGATAAACCAAGAAGTTTCTTTGATGGTATTGATAGATGGGCAAAAGAGCAAGGTTCCTCTGGTCTAGCTTATTTTACATTAGAAAAAGATGATAAAATTAATGCCAAAGGACCAATTGGAAAATTCTTTTCAGAGAATGCATTATTAGAAATCATGAAACTAACAAATGCGAACATAGGTGATACGGTATTTCTTTCTTGTGGAAAAAAAAATGATGTAGAAAAAATATTAAGCGTTGCAAGAAACAAAATAGCTGAAGATTTAGATTTAATTGATAATAAAATATTCTCATTTTGTTGGATTATTGACTATCCAATGTATGAGATTGATGAAACTACTAAAAAAATAAAATTTAGTCATAATCCATTCTCAATGCCTCAAGGCGAAATAAATAAATTAGACTTATCTAATCCTTTAAATATTAAAGCCTATCAATATGATATCGTTTGTAATGGAATTGAGTTATCATCCGGTGCAATTAGGAACCATGTTCCTGAATTAATGTATAAATTATTTGAAATTGCTGGGTATTCGAAAAATGATGTTAATAGTAAATTTAGTGGAATGATAAATGCTTTGAGCTATGGAGCTCCGCCTCATGGAGGTATAGCCCCAGGCATAGATAGGATTGTCATGCTTTTGGCAAATGAAAAAAATATTAGAGAGATTACTATGTTTCCAATGAATCAGAATGCACAAGATTTAATGATGAATGCACCATCTGAAATTTCTGAGGATCAATTAAAAGAACTGAATTTATCTTTAAAAAAGAAAAGTTAATTATTTTTTTCCTTTAAGATTAATTTTTATATCTGACAGATCTACTAATTTCTTTTTATAATTACTTCTTACAAATCCTTTGCTTGTGATATCTTTTACCAATTTTAAGAATTGAGTTTTATCTTCACTATTTTCATCCGAACTGGTTTCATCCAAAGTATCAGATCCTCCAATAGAAGGTGTATGAGCTAGATCTTCTCTATTCAGATATGATATCGCTAATTCTCTGAATATATAATCTAATATTGATGTTGCACTTAAAATTCTGTCATTTCCAAATACTTTTCCTGAAGGTTCAAATTTAGTATCTACAAAGGCATTAACAAATTCGTCTAAAGGAACTCCATACTGTAATCCAAGTGAAACTGCTATAGCAAAGTTATTCATTGTCGCTTTTACTAGCTCACCTTCTTTACTTGTATCTATAAATATTTCTCCTATTTTGCCATCTTCGTATTCACCTGTGTGTAGATATACTTTGTGATCACCAATTGATGCTTTTTGAATATATCCTTTTCTTCTGTCTGGCATACTAAATCTTTTACCATTCTTATCTTTAATGTTTTGAGTTAACATTTCTTGGTTAATTTTTAGGTTATTTTTTTGCTGAGTTTGAGGAAGTTCTTTTTCAACAACATTTATCTTATTTTTTTCAATTTTTTCTAAATTTTTAGTTTTTCTATTGTCCAGTTTTACGTCCAGTATCTCAAACTTACCATCATCTCTTTTCTCTATATTTTGAATGTTTTTTTCATCTATATCATCTAGGTAATGACTTACTTTAAAACTACATGTGTAATACGTTTCTACTAAATATTTTGCCATTAAATTTCCTTATTCATTTATAAATTTGAATCTTAAAGTTATAATGTATATAGAAATTTATAATTTTAATCTAATTTATTTTTTACAATTTTAAATTGAAATAAAATTAAACATTTATGTTGACAGTATTTAAACAAATTTTTACCTGGTGGAATCAACAGACGTTTGGAACTAGATTACAAATATTTTTTTCAGGAAAATTAGTTGGAGAAGATAAGAATGGAAATAAATATTATGAAAGCAAATCAGGAAGAAGATGGGTAATTTATAATGGCGAAGTAGAGGCATCAAAAATACCTAATGAGTGGTATTCATGGATGCATTATATGAATAATCAAATAGAGAATAATCATGACTTAAAAAAATATCACTGGCAAAAAGAACACTTATCGAATCAAACTGGCTCCACTAATTCCTATCACCCAAAAAAATTTAATCGTGAAATTAAAAAAAAATATAAAAGCTGGAAAAGTTAATTTTTTTTTTGTAGCAGCTTTTTTTATAATTAAATTAAATTATTCTCTTGCTGATACGATGCCAAAAAGTGAGATGATAGCAGAATTAAGTGTTCTTGATAAAGTAAGTTCAAAAAACACAAATATTAAAATACAAGTTGGAGAAGAATTTTCTTTTCAAAATCTAACTATAAAAGTTTTAAAATGTTACAACTCAACATTTGATGATGATCCTGAAGTAATTGCGTATATTCAAGTTAAAGATGTCTCAATGAATAAAAATGATAAAGTATTTGTTTTTAACGATTGGACTTTTGCTTCAAGTCCATCGATAAGACCTTTTGATCATCCGGTATATGATGTTTGGCTAAAAAAATGCTATAGTTAAATAACTTTTTCATTATCAAGCCAACTAACATTGAAATCAGAATTTAAAAATTTTTTGTTATGAAGTAAAACTTTATGGAGTTCAATTGTTGTTGTAATTCCTTCAATTACAAATTCATCTAATGATCTTAACATTCTTTGAATAGCTTCTTCTCTATTTCTTCCATGAGTAATTACTTTGCAAACCATGCTATCGTAAAAAGGTGTAATTTTATATCCTTGGTATATCGATCCATCAACTCTTGTTCTAAAGCCAGAAGGTTGATGACACATACCTATTTTACCTGGCGATGGTTGAAAATTATTACTCGGATCCTCAGCATTAATTCTACATTCGATAGCATGACCCCTTGGGTTTACATCACTCTGTTCCAGTGCTGTATCGCCTGAAAAAGCTATCCATATTTGCTCTTTTATTATGTCAATTCCTGTTACCATCTCAGTTACTGGATGTTCAACTTGTACCCTAGTATTCATCTCTAAAAAGTAGAATTTTCCATCTTCGTATATAAATTCAACTGTTCCAGCACCTTCATATCCAATTTTGCTAACCATACTAACTGTTTTTTCAAACAGATCTTTTCTAATTGCATCATCTAAAACAGGACTTGGAGTCTCTTCTATTAGTTTTTGATGCCTTCGTTGAACAGAACAATCTCTCTCATGCAAATGAACAGTTCTATTTTTACCTGACAGCACCTGAACCTCTATATGTCTTGGATTTTGAAAAAATTTTTCAATATAAACTTCATCATTATTAAAAAATTTTTTTGCTTCTTGTTTCGCTGTTAAAAAAAGATTCTCAAATTCTTCTAACTTATTAACAATTTTCATTCCTTTTCCACCACCACCACCTGATGCTTTAATTAAAACAGGAAAGCCTACATTCTCACATATTTTTTTTGCTTCATCCAAATCTTTAATTCCACCATCTGATCCTTCTATCACTGGAAGGCCATATTCTTTTGCAACTTTTTTTGCTTGAATCTTATCTCCCATCATTTTAATTAAATCAGATGAAGGACCTATAAATTTTATATTATTTTCCTCTAATATTTTTGCAAATTCATAATTCTCTGATAAAAAACCATATCCAGGATGTACAGCTTCAGCCCCTGTAAGTTCAATGGCTGACATAATAGCAGGAATATTTAAATAGCTTAATGATGGTTGATGAGGACCTACACAAACACTTTCATCGGCTAATCTTACGTGCATTCCATCTCTATCCACATCTGAATGAATAGCTACTGTTGCAATACCCCATTCTTTGCAAGCTCTTATTACACGTACAGCTATCTCACCTCTGTTAGCTATAAGTATTTTTTTAAACATTAATTTAGTCTAATGTTGCTATTGTCTGACCAAACTCAACAGGCTGACCATCCTCAACACTAATTTCTTTAACTATTCCATCTATAGGGCTTGGTACATGATTCATAGTTTTCATTGCCTCAACTATCATAACTGTATCACCTTTTTTAATTTTTTGACCTATCTCAATAAATTTTTTACCGCCTGGCTCTGGAGCAAGATAAGCTGTGCCAATTATAGGTGAAGTAATTTTTTTAGAGCTATCAATTGAAACTTCCTCTTTAATAACCTTCTTTATTTTATCAGGTACTACAGCTTCTATATTTTTTGATATTCTAGATTTTGAGACTTTAACCTTAATGTCTTTTTCAGTGTACTCTATTTCTGTAAGATTAAATTCATCCAAATAATCATTTAACTCTTTAATGATATTTTTATTAATTTTCATTTTTTAAGATTTCATGCATAGAGTTTATGGCTAAAATATAGCCATTTATTCCTAATCCACAAATTATACCAGTTACGACTGCGCTTATCAGAGATTTATGCCTAAAATCCTCTCTTTTATAAATATTTGATATGTGAAGTTCTATAATAGGTTTTTTAAAAATACTTAAAGCATCTCTAATAGCAACTGATGTATGACTATATCCGGCAGCATTTATTATGATTCCGTCGTGCGTTTTACGAGCATCTTGAATAATATTTACAATATCACCTTCAACATTTGATTGTTTAATTTCTATATCGATATTTAAATCTTTTGCTCTTTTTTGACAAATTTCTTCAAGGTATTTATAGTCCTTGCTACCATATTGAGTTTGTTCTCTTTCACCTAATAGATTAAGATTAGGCCCATTAATAATTATTAATTTACTCATAAAAAACTTTATATTATATGAATAAAAAAAATAAAATAAAAATAGTAGTCAATGGCAAGTTTTTAACTGTAAATTTGAAATTTACTCTAAAAAATCTTGTTGAAAAGTTAAAAACACCAATTAACAAAGTAGCGATAGAATTAAATGAAGAAATAGTTGATAAAAAAAAATTGAATAAAGTTTTTTTAAAAAATAAAGATAAAATAGAAATTGTACATTTTATTGGTGGCGGTTAATGAAATTAGATATTTTGAAAATTGCAAATAAGAAATTCAAATCCAGACTTATAGTTGGAACAGGAAAGTATAAGAATATGCAAGAGTGTGCAAAAGCAATTAAAATTTCAGGTGCTGAAATTGTAACAGTTGCGGTTCGAAGAGTAAATATATTAGATAGATCAAAACCATTGTTGATGGATTATATTAATCCCAAAAAAATAATGTACTTACCGAATACAGCTGGATGTTTTACGTCAAATGATGCTTTAAGGACATTAAGACTTGCTAGAGAAATTGGAGGTTGGAAAATAGTAAAATTAGAAGTTTTAGGAGACAAAAAAAATTTATTTCCAGATATGATTGAAACTCTTAAATCTACTGAAGTTTTAACAAAAGAAGGCTTTAAGGTAATGGTTTATTGCAATGACGATCCTCTAATGTGTAAAAGATTAGAAAATTCCGGAGCTTCTGCTATTATGCCGCTAGCAGCACCAATTGGATCAGGTCTTGGTATCCAAAATAAAACAAATATAAAAATTTTAAGACATCAAACAAAAGTCCCTCTGATAATTGATGCTGGGATAGGTCAGGCTTCAGATGCAGTCGAAGCAATGGAGATGGGTTGCGATGCGGTGTTAATAAATACAGCAATAGCTAAAGCTAAAAAACCTTTCCAAATGGCAGAGGCAATGAAATATGCAGTAATATCAGGAAGAAAATCTTTTCTTTCTGGGAGGATTATGCCTAATTTTCAAGGATCACCATCGACCACAAAAAAAGGACTAATTTAAATTTTTTTTTTGAAATTTTTCCTTTTTTTAAATTTTTTTCTTTTAAAGCCTGATTTTTTTTCTTTTATCAAATCTATATTTTTATCTAATTTTTCCTCAGAAATTTTCTGCAAATTTTCAACTTTATCAACTTTCTCCAATGATTTGCCTGATTTTGATTTAAACTCAATATTATAATCTTGTAAACCCAAGCCCTGGCCAGGACTTAGATTGATTTTAACTTTATTTTTCTTTTTAAAATAATCTAAATCTTCAGAAAAATATCTTTCAATAAAACTTAGAATTTTTTCATTAATATTTACATCTACAATTTTAGCACTTGTTTCAAATATTTTAATTTCAATTAATTTAATTACTTTTAATGCCAAGGTTTCGTTAGTTAATTTAATTGACCATTTAATATTACTCTCTCTTAATCTTTGTCTAGACATTTCAAGTAAACCAAAATTACTAATTCTTCCAATTTGTATTCTTGCTCTATCATTTCTACATCTTTCCTTTAACTTTCTCTCTACTTGCTTTCGATTATTAAAGCTAAGCATGTCAATAAAATCAATTATAATTAAACCAGATAAATCTCTAATTTTTATTTGTCTAGCTATCTCTTCAGCTGCTTCAAGATTAGTATCTAATGCCGTGCTTTCGACATTTTTTTGTTTTATCGATTTACCTGAATTTATATCTATAGATACTAAAGCTTCCGTTGGATTTATAACAAGATAGCCACCAGAACTAAGTTTTACTTCTGTTTTAAAAATTTCAAAAAGTTTTTTTTCAATATTCTCTTTAAAAAATAATGGAATTTTTTCTCTAAATTTTTTTACTTTTTTTAATTGTTTAGGCATCATGAGTTTCATGTAATTCTTCGCTTTTTGATAACCCTCATTACCCTCAACTATGATGTTCTGTGTTTCGTCATCGTACATATCACGTATACTTCTTTTAATTATATCACTTTCTTGATGAATTAATGAAGGAGCAATGGAATTTAATGCGTTATCTTTTATAGAATTCCAAATTGTAATTAAATTTTTTAAATCACCATCTATTTCATTTTTAGTTTTATTTGAGCCAGCTGTTCTAACTATAATTCCCATCTCTTTTGGAATCTCAATTTCATTTAATATTTTTCTAATTTTCTTTCTATCTCCAGGGTTAAAAATCTTTCTAGATATTCCACCACCTTTCGCAGTATTAGGCATTAAAACAATGTATTTTCCTGCTATACTTATAAATGTACTTAGAGCTGCTCCTTTAAAACCTCTTTCATCTTTTAATACTTGAACTAATATAACTTGATTAGGTTTTATTACTTCTTGAATTTTATATCTCTTAGATGGAAATTTTTTTTCATTATTTATTTTTTCTTTGCTTTCATCTTCTAATTTTTCAACTGGATCATTTAATTTGACCTCATCGTTACCTTCTAAAATTTGATTTTCATTATTTTCACTTTCTTTAGAAAGTTCCTCTCTTACCTTCTCTTCTTCCTCTTTTATTTTTTCTAAGTCACTTTGTGGTAGTTGATAGTAATCAGATTGAATATCATTAAACGATAAAAAACCATGTCTCTCCCGACCAAAATCAACAAAAGCTGCTTGAAGCGAAGGTTCTATTCTGCTTACTTTTCCTAAATAAATATTATTCTTTATTAGAGTGTTGTTTATACTTTCATATTCATAGTCTTCAATATGATTATCTTTTTTAAGAACAACTCTTGTTTCATTTGGATGCGATGCATCAATGTATAAATTTTTTGACATAAATTTTGATTGTTTATCATTAGTTTGTTTTTTAAATTCGGTGCCTTAACTTTAACAAATTCAATCAATAATTTAAACTAAAATGAGTAAATTAATAAAAAAATTACTACTTGCTTTTACTTTATTCTCCTTAATAAGCTTTATAGCAATCTTTTCAGTGCTTTGGACTTATTCAAACAAATTGCCAGATTATAAATTTTTAAAAAATTATAAACCGTCTGTATCCAGCAAAGTATATTCTGGTGAGGGTGTATTAATTAGTGATTTTTCCACTGAAAAAAGAATATTTGTTCCCTTTAATGCCATACCGAAAAAAATAATCTATTCATTTTTATCATCAGAGGATAAGAATTTTTTTAAGCACCCAGGCGTTGATGCTAAAGGGGTTTTAAGAGCAATAAAAAATAACATTTTTAATTTAATAAAATCAAATAGACTAGAGGGAGCTTCTACGATTACTCAACAAGTGGCAAAAAATTTTCTCTTATCAAATGAAGTAAGTTTAGATAGAAAGATAAAAGAAGCTATTCTGGCTTTTAGAATTGAAAGAGCTTTAACAAAAGAAAGAATTTTAGAACTTTATCTAAATCAAATTTATTTAGGCGAAGGTTCCTATGGTATTGCATCTGCTAGTCTTAGATATTTTGATAAACCAATTGGTGAATTAAATTATTCAGAATCTGCTTTACTGGCTGCATTACCTAAAGCTCCAAGTAAATATAACCCATATAAAAATAAAGAATTAGCAACTTATAGAAGAAATTTAGTAATCAAAAATCTTTATGAAAATAATTATATCTCCAAAAAAAAATACAACGAATTAATTGATTCAAAAATCAATTTAAAAAAGAGAAAAAGGATTTTTATAGAAGATACAAGATATTTTATAGAGGATATAAGAAAAAAAGTAATCCAAGACTATGGATATGAAAAAGTTCATAAACAGGGATTTAATATAAAAAGCCCGATTAATTTAGAGCTTCAAAATTTAGCTTCGGAATCTTTAAGAAGAGGGTTATTGGAATATGATAAGAGAAAAGGGTGGCGCGGACCTTTAGATAACAGAAAAAATAAAGATTGGAATAAAAATTTAGATAAGTTTACTTTAGAGAAAACTATTGATTGGGACATAGCAATTGTAAAAAGAATAGATAAATTTGAGACTGTAATTCAAACTTCAAACAAAGAAAATGGTGTTATAAGTTATGATGATATAAATTGGACAAGAAAAAATTTTGATCAAATTTTTAAAATAAACGACTTAATTTATGTAAAAAAAATTTCTGATGGAATTTTCAGCTTGAGGCAATTACCAAATGTTAATGGCGGAATAGTTGTTATGGATCCTTATAGTGGAAGAGTCTTAGCAATGTCAGGCGGATTTAGTTTTAAAAAAAGTGAATTTAATAGAGTATCACAAGCAAAAAGACAGCCCGGATCTGCCTTTAAACCTTTTATATATGCTTTAGCACTAGAAAATAATTATACACCTTCCTCTTTAATTTTAGATGCACCAATCGTTCTTGATCAAGGAGAAGATCTCAAAATGTGGAAACCTGAAAATTATGGTAAAAAATTTTATGGTCTGTCTACATTGAGAACTGGTGTTGAAAAATCTAGAAACTTAATGACAGTTAGAATTTCACAGGATTTAGGAATAGATAAAATAATAAACTTTTCAAAAAAACTGAATATCTACGACAATCCCGAAGAATTGTTATCGGTCTCTTTAGGATCTGCAGAAACAACATTATTGAATATTACGAGCGCTTACTGTTCATTTGTAAATGGTGGAAAGCTTGTTACACCAATCATAATTGATAGAATTCAGGATAGTGAGGGAAATACTATTTTTAATAATGAAAAAAGATATTGTGAAAATTGTGATCAAATTTCTTTCGAAGGTAATAATATTCCAGTGATAAAAAGCAATTTTAAACAAATCTTTTCCCCACAAACTGCTTATCAAATGACCTCAATACTTGAGGGTGTAATACAAAGAGGAACTGGAAAGCGATTAAGAGATTTAAATTTACAAATTGCTGGAAAAACAGGAACAACAAACAACAATACTGATACATGGTTTATAGGATTTACATCTAACCTAGTTGTTGGTGTTTTTGTTGGATATGACTCTCCAAAAAAACTAGGAAAATATGAAACTGGATCTAAAACAGCACTACCAATATTCAAAGATTTTATAAAAAAAGCAGTAAATAATTATGATGCTAGACCTTTTAAAATTTCAAAAGGAATTAAAATGATGGTTATAGATGCTGAAACTGGAGAAAAAGCAGATTTTGGCTCAAAAAAAACAATTATTGAGTCATATAAGAAAGAAAAATTTGAAAATCAGACATTTATTAGTAATGATAAATATAAATCTGATATTTATAAAAAAAATATTCTAAAATTTTATTAATGGAACAGGAAATAGATAAATTTAAATCTGAAGTTATAAAGATAAATCAAAGAATCAAGGAGTTTCTTTGAAACACAAAATATAGAGACAAAAAGAAATAAACTAAATGCCATTGTAGAAGATCCAAAATTTTGGAATGATAGAAAGCAAGCTGAAAAAATATTAAAAGAAAAAAAAGGTTACGACAATTTATTAGATTCCCACAAGCAATCAGAGAAAGAGATTAATGAGCTATATGATATTTTTCAATTAGCTAGCGAAGAAAATGATAAAGAACTAGTTCAAGATACTTTAAAAAAATTTTCAAATTTAAAAGAAGAATTCAAAAAATTAGAAATTAAATGTTTTCTTTCTAATGAAAACGATATTTTAGATAGTTATTTAGAATTTCATGCAGGAGCTGGCGGTACTGAAAGTCAAGATTGGGCAGAAATGTTAAGAAGAATGTATATGAAATGGGCAGCTGCTCGAGATCATAAAGTAGAATTAATTAGCGAACATAAAGGAGACGAAGCAGGAATAAAATCTTCAGTAATTAAAATCTCTGGAGAATATATTTATGGCTTTTTAAAATCAGAGTCTGGGATTCATCGTTTAGTTAGAATTTCACCTTTTGACTCAGGGGCTAGAAGACATACCAGTTTCGCAAGTGTATGGGTTTATCCAGTAATTAGCGAGGATATAGATATAGAGATATTAGATAAAGATTTAAGAATAGATACTTATAGATCAAGTGGAGCAGGCGGACAGCATGTAAATACAACAGATAGTGCTGTAAGAATTACTCATATTCCTAGTAAAATTGTTGTTCAATGTCAAAACGAGAGATCTCAGCACAAAAATAAAGAAACATGCATAAATATGCTCAAAGCCAGGCTCTATGAGCACGAAATCCAAAAAAGAAAAAAAGAGAGCGATAATATTGAAAATTCAAAATCTGAAATTGGCTGGGGACATCAAATTAGATCGTATGTATTACATCCTTATAGAATGGTTAAAGATAATAGAACAAATTATGAGAACTCTAATCCTGACAAAGTTTTAGATGGTGACATTGATGATTTTTTACAAAATTCTTTATATAAAATAAATGCGTAGAAATATTTTAATTATAATTTCAATAGCTTTAACAACCTTATTTTTTTCTCTAATTTATTTAAGCACTTATGGAGTGAAGACAGACAATTTTAATACTTTTATTAATACCAAAGTTAAGGAATATAATTCTAAATTAAATTTTAAACTTGATGCTGTATTTATTAAGTTAAATCTGCTTCAAGGTTCAATTAAAATTAATACTAAAAATGCAATTTTAATTGCTGAAAATAATGAAATAAAAATTTTAAATACAGATATTAATTTAAATATTATAAAATTTATAAAAAAAGAAAACTCAATTAAAGATATAAAAATACAGACTTCAGAAAATTCTATAAAGGGAGTTACATCTTTATTAAACTCTATTAACTACGACCAATCTAGATATGCACTTTACAGCCAAATCAAAAAAGGATTGATTAAATTTAAACTAGAAGCCAAATTTGATACTGTAAGTCAAAAACTAAATTCATATAGGCTTTCTGGTTCTATTGAAGAAGCAAAATTTAATTTGTTAGGCTATGACAGTTTTAAAGAAATTAAGTTTAATTTTGACACTAAAGATAAATTGATAAAAATTTCAAATTTAAATTTTAGATATCAAAATTTAAATTTTGAATCAGAAAATGTTGAAATTAATTTTGAAAAATCAGACTTGTATTCAATAAAAGGAGACA
>CACJVQ010000020.1 GCA_902596915.1 uncultured Pelagibacteraceae bacterium
AGTGTAAATTTATCAATATTATCTTCATCTGCAACTTCACCATGCCACAAAACATTATCAATAATGATCAAACCACCTTTATTTATTATCTTTAATGATTTTTCATAATATTCTTTATAGTTGATCTTATCAGCATCAATAAAAACCATATCATATTTTTCTTTTTTTAATTCATCTAAACTATCTAGCGCAGGTTTAACAATCGTTTGAATTTTTTTATCTTGATTAGCTTTCTTAAAAAAACTTACTGCAATCTTGTTTGTCTCTTTGTCTTTATCAAGAGCTGTAAGTTTTCCATCACCAGGAAGTGCAAGGGCAATAGATAGTGCACTTAAACCAGTAAAAGTTCCAATCTCAAGCACATTTTTAATATTAGATATTTTTATTATTAAATGGAGAAAATGACATTGAGATATTGCTACTTGCATTCTCTTTTCATTTCCAAGTGTATTATTATAATCTATGATTTCTTTTTGAACTGAGTTTAGTTTAAAACTAAAATTATTAATATATTTTTCAATTTTTTCAGAAATTTCAATATTCTTACCCATCTATTTTAATTATATAATGACTATAAGTTTCGTTTAAATTAAAGTTTCTTCTTTAATATTTCGTTAATTAATTGAGGGTTAGCTTTTCCACCTGATGCTTTCATTGCTTGTCCCACAAAGAAACCAAATAGCTTTTCTTTTCCTTGTTTATACTCTATGGCTTTTTCTCTGTTATCATTGATTATTTTATCAATTAATGCCTCCAGTGCTTTTGGATCACTTTCTTGCTTTAATCCTTTTTCCTCAACAATTATTTGAGGGTCTATGTCACCATCCAACATTAATTCAAATATTGTCTTAGCAATTTTTCCTGAGATTGTTCCATTTTTAATTAAATTAATCAATTTTGCTAAATTTTTTGCACTTATTGGACTTTGAGCAATTTCAATATTTTTATCATTTAAAACTGCAAATAATTCTCCTGTAATCCAATTTACGGCTAGTTTCATATCACGGTTTTTACCCATTTTGGCTACAACTTCTTCAAAATATTTAGCTGTATCAATATCAGAGACCAATATAGTTGCTTCATAAGGAGAAATTTTAAACTCATCAATAAACCTTTTCTTTTTGTCATCTGGTAATTCAGGGATTTCAGATTTTAGTTGATCAATAAAATCATTCGTAATTTCTAGTGGAAGTAAATCTGGATCTGGAAAGTATCTGTAATCATGAGCATCTTCTTTTGACCTCATTGACCTTGTTTCATTTTTTTTTGTATCAAAAAGTCTTGTTTCTTGATCTATTTCCACACCTTCTTCTATTAAATCAACTTGTCTATTTGCTTCATAAATAATTGCCATTTGCATGAACTTTATAGAATTAACATTTTTTATTTCACATCTTGTCCCTAAATCTGTTGACCCTTTTATTCTTACAGACACATTAACATCTGCTCTCAATGATCCCTCTTGCATGTTCCCATCGCAAGTTCCTAAATATCTCATAATAGATCTAAGTTTTTTTATATAAGCATTCACTTCATCTGGTGATCTTAGATCAGGCTTACTAACAATCTCCATTAAAGCTACACCCGATCTATTTAGATCAACTAGTGTGTTACTCGGATCAACATCATGAATACTTTTTCCTGCATCCTGCTCTAAATGTAATCTTTCTATTCCAACTTGTTTTTGACCTTCAGGCATATCCAAAATAACATTACCCTCACCAACAATTGGGTATTTATATTGTGAAATTTGATACCCCTGAGGTAAATCAGCATAAAAATAATTCTTTCTATCGAAAACAGACTTATTATTGATCTTAGCTTTTAAACCAATACCAGTTTTTATAGCTTGTTTAACACAATATTCATTAATTACTGGAAGCATTCCTGGAAATGCTGCATCAACTAAACTTACTTGAGTATTGGGCTCAGCACCAAATTTTGTAGAAGAAGATGAAAAAAGTTTTGAATTTGAGGTTACTTGAGCATGAACTTCAAGTCCTATAATAACTTCATAAATATTATCATTTCTTTCTATCAAATATTCCGAATTATTTTTAGACATTATTTCATCCACCAATCAGTTAAATTATTTTTATAATTGATTTTTTCCTCCATTGAATAAGCAATATTTAAAACTGTTTGTTCATCAAACGGTTTACCTATTATTTGTAAACCTAATGGATAATTATTTTTATCTGTACCTGCTGGTATTGAAATTCCAGGTAAACCTGCAAGGTTTACTGGAACAGTAAATATATCATTTAGATACATTGAAACTGGATCATTAGATTTTTCTCCAATTTTAAATGCAGAACTAGGTGTTGAAGGTGTCAAAATAGCATCGACTTTATTATAAGCTTGATCAAAATCTTGTTTAATTAATTGTCTAACCTTTTGAGCTTTAAGATAGTAAGCATCATAATATCCAGAAGATAAAACATAAGTGCCTATCATTATCCTTCTCTTTACTTCTTCACCAAAACCTTCTGATCTAGTTTTTTCATACATATCAATTAAACTTTCACCTGAAGATCTTAGGCCATATTTAACACCATCATATCTTGCTAAATTAGATGATGCTTCAGCTGGCGCTACAATATAATAAGTAGGCAAAGCATAACTTGTGTGAGGTAAAGAAATATCAATTATTTCAGCTCCACAATCTTTTGCATATTCAATACCTTTTTTCCAAAGATTCTCAATTTCTTCTGGCATCCCATCAACTCTGTATTCTTTTGGGATTCCAATTTTTATCCCTTTGATATTTCTAGTTAACTCTGATGAATAATTATTTCTTTTAAAATCAATTGAAGTGGAGTCTTTTTTATCAAATGATGAGATCACTTCTAAAAGAATGGAGCTATCTTTGACATCTTTACTCATCGGACCTGCTTGATCTAGAGATGATGCAAAAGCAACAATTCCATATCTTGAACAGCTGCCATAAGTAGGTTTTAGTCCTACAGTACCAGTAAAGGAGGCTGGTTGCCTGATAGATCCACCAGTGTCGGTACCTATTGTTACTGGTGTTAAATTTGCTGCTAAAGCAGATGAAGAACCTCCAGATGATCCACCTGGAACTAAATCTTTTGCAATTGGATTTTGAACATTACCAAAAAAACTTGTTTCATTAGATGAGCCCATTGCAAATTCATCACAATTAAGTTTGCCAAGCAAAATACCACCTTCATTCCATATATTTTGTGTTACAGTAGATTCATAGCTGGGGACAAAATTATTTAAGATATTGCTTCCAGCTGTTGTTCTTACTTCATTTGTACAGAATAGATCTTTTACAGCAATTGGGATGCCTGGAAGTTTTAAATCAAAATTTGGTTTGTTATCAAACTCTTTTGAAAGTTTGAGGCAATTTTCAAAATTTTCAGTTACGTAGGCATTTAGTTTTTTTGACTTTTCAGATCTATCAACAAAAGATTTTGCAATTTCATTTGATGATATTTTCTTTTCTTTTATATTTTTAATTAATTCAAATAGGCTTAAAGATGTTATTTCTGTCATTACTCAACTACTTTCGGAACAACAAAAAAATCATCATTTTTTTCAGGAGAATTTTTAAGTATCTTTTCTCTTATATTATCGCTAGTTATCTTATCTTCTCTGAATCTTAAAGTTGTTTCAGCTATAGAGGTTAATGGTTCAACATTCTCAGTTTTTAGCTCGTTTAATTTTTCAATAAATTCAAATATAGAATTCATATCATCTGCCAATTTTTCAGCTTTTTTCTCTTCAAGTGAGATCCTTGCTAATTTTGATATGTGTTTTACAGTTTTAAGATCTATCGTCATATGGTAAAAAATAATGTCGCAAAGTACCACTTAAGTTAAAAATATACAATATGATCACAATTAATGAATTCAAAAACAAATTATCAAATGGTTCAAGATTATTGGGTATAGATTTAGGCACAAAAAGGATTGGGTTTGCAATAAGTGATTATAATCAAAAAATTGCAACTCCCCTTCAAACCTTAGATAAATCTAAACAAGGTAAATTGATTGATGAACTAGAAAGTATTATTACAGAATATGACATCAAAGGAATTATTATAGGTAATCCAATAAATATGGATGGCACCTACGGAAAATCTTCACAATCAGCAAAAGATATAGCAATCAATATTTCAAATAAAATTGATATTCCTGTGTCTTTGTGGGATGAAAGATTATCTACTGTTGGTGCTTTCAATTTATCAAGTGAATTAGATATAAATGTCAGTAAAAGAGAGAAAGATATTGATAAGTTTGCAGCAGCTTTTATTTTACAAGGTGCTTTAGATTTTATTCAAAATTAATGGTTGCATAGTTAATACTATATAGTTATAGAGTTAATTTTAATGGCAACTAAATCCAAAAAAGCTATTAAAATATCTCAAAAACATTTATTAGGAATCCAGGATTTATCTGTTAGTGATGTTACCACTATCCTGAATGAAGCCTCAAAATTCATAGAATTAAATAAAAGTAAAAATAAAAAAATAGATATTTTAAAAGGAAAAACTCAAATAAACTTATTTTTTGAACCATCAACAAGAACACAGAGCTCATTCGAATTAGCAGGAAAAAGGTTAGGTGCAGATGTAATGTCAATGAATATTACAAATTCTGCTATCAAAAAAGGTGAAACGTTAATTGATACAGCAATGACCTTAAATGCAATGCACCCAGATATTATTGTAATAAGACATCAAGACTCAGGAGCTTGTAACCTTCTATCTCAAAAAGTTAATTGTGCAGTACTAAATGCGGGTGATGGTAGAAGAGAACATCCCACACAAGCATTATTAGATGCTTTAACAATTATAAATAGAAGAAAAAAAATAGAAGGTCTTAAAATTGCAATATGCGGAGATATACTACATTCAAGAGTAGCAAGATCAAATATTTATCTTCTAAATATGTTGGGTGCAGAAGTGAATATAGTAGCCCCTACAAACTTGATGCCAAATGAAATTGAAAAATTTGGTGTAAATATTTTTTCTGATATGAAAAAAGGAGTTAAAGATTGCGACATAGTAATGATGTTAAGATTACAGAATGAAAGAATGACAAGCTCGTTTCTGTCATCCAACAGAGAATATTATGAATACTATGGCTTAACACCTGATAAAATTCAATATGCTAAAGAGGATGCTTTAATAATGCATCCAGGACCAATGAATAGAGGAATTGAAATTGATACAAACTTAGCAGACGATATAAACAAAAGTGTAATAAAAGAACAAGTTGAATTAGGCGTAGCAGTAAGGATGGCCTGCTTAAAGATTTTTTGTGAATAAATGAAAAAAAAATACTTTATAAATGCAAATATAATTGACCCTCATAATTCCTTGAACGAAATTGGAGGAATAATAATTGGAGAAAACGGAAAAATTGAAGCTGTCGGAAAAAAAGTAAATACCAATAACATTCCATCTAGAGAAAAAGTAATAGATTTAAATGGAAAATACATATTTCCAGGCATTGTAGATATGCGAGTTTTTGTTGGTGAACCAGGATATGAATATAAGGAGAATTTTAGAACCCTTAGTGAAGCTGCTTTATCAGGTGGTGTAACATCAGTTGTTACAATGCCTAATACTAACCCAGTAATTGATAATGTCTCAATAGTTGATTTTCTTAAAAGAAGAGGAAGAGATAAATCAAAAATTAATATTTATCCAACGGCTGCATTAACAGTAAAAGCAGAGGGAGAAAATATGACTGAATTTGGTTTATTACAAAGTAAAGGAATAATTGGTTTCACAGATGGAGTTAAAACAGTTCAAAATCCTAGAATTATGAATAGGATTATGAATTCAGCATCAGATTTAAAATCCTTAATAATACAACATGCAGAAGATGCAGAATTATCAAAAGATGGAATGATTAATGATGGCATCATAGCAACAAAACTTGGTCTCCAAGGAATTCCCATAAGTGCTGAATTGTTAATTATAGAAAGAGACTTAACATTGTTAGAATATAATAGTTGTAGGTATCATATTTCTCAGATTTCATCTGCAAACTCTGTAGATATAATCAAAGAAAGAAAAAATAAAGTAAACTTCAGCTGCGGTGTTTCGATAAACAATTTATCATTAAATGAAAATGACATAGGTGATTTCAAAACTTTTTTAAAATTATCACCTCCTTTAAGAACAGAAACTGATAGAAACGCTTTAGTTCAAGGATTAAATGATGAAACAATTGATGTTATTGTTTCTGATCATAAACCAGAAGATGAAGAAAATAAAAGATTAACTTTTGCTCAAGCAGAAACTGGTGCATCTGGAATTGAAACTTTATTACCATTGAGCTTAGAATTATATCACAATGGATCTGTAGAATTGGAAACCATAGTAAAAGCTTTAACATCAAAACCAGCAGAAATACTTAAAATAAATAAAGGTAACTTATCGATAGGAAATGATGCTGATTTTTGTATCGTAGATATAAATAAACCTTGGGTAGTTAGAAAAGAGAAATTGATATCAAAATCCAAAAATACCCCTATTGAAGACAAAAAACTTCAAGGTAAAGTAATAAGTACCTTTGTTAATGGTGAAGAATTATTTAAATCTGAATAATGGATTATATAATAACAGCTTTGGTATCTTATCTATTTGGCTCTATTCCTTTTGGATATCTATTCACAAAAATTTTACTTAAAAAGGATATTAGAAATGTAGGATCAGGTAATATTGGTGCTACAAATGTTTTAAGAACTGGCAATAAATCATTGGGTTATTTAACGCTTGTTTTGGATATAGCTAAAGCTGTTATGCCTGTAATCTATATAAAGCTCAATTATCCTGATCTAGTTTATATATCAGCTCTTTGTGCATTTTTAGGACATTTATTCCCTATTTGGCTAAAATTTAAAGGTGGCAAAGGTGTTGCAACTCTTGTTGGGATTTTGATTTCTATAAATATTTATTATGCATTAATTTTTGGTATTGTTTGGATTTTAACTTTTTTGATATCAAAATATTCGTCTCTATCCTCATTGTTTGCTTCAATTTCAATACCAATCTACCTATTAATCATTGATCAGGGTAACATAATTTTTTTCATTATTATGTTTGTTTTAATTTTTTATACACATAGAGAAAATATAAAAAGATTAATAAACAAAGAAGAAACCAAGAGTAAAATTTATTAATTTGACAGATTAATAGTTATAAGTAGTTTGACTAATTATGAATCTTGTAATTGTTGAAAGTCCTGCAAAAGCTAAAACTATAAATAAATATCTAGGTACAAATTACACCGTGTTAGCAAGTTATGGTCATATTAGAGACCTACCTTCAAAAAATGGTTCTGTTGATCCAGAAAATTCTTTTAAAATGATTTGGGAAGTAGATAGTTTCTCAAAAAAATATTTAAAAGAAATTACTGACACAGCCAAAAACTCAGAAAAAATTATTTTAGCTACTGATCCAGATCGAGAAGGTGAAGCTATTGCTTGGCACGTAAAAGAGTTTTTAAATGAAAAAAAACTTCTTAAAGATAAAAAAATAGAACGAGTAGTTTTTAATGAAATAACTAAAAAAGCTGTAACAAACGGAATAGATAATCCAAGAAATATAGAAAATGAACTTGTAGATGCCTACATGGCAAGAAGAGCGCTAGACTATTTAGTTGGTTTTAATATATCACCAATTCTATGGACAAAATTACCAGGATCTAAATCAGCAGGGAGAGTTCAATCTGTAGCTCTTAGATTATTAACTGAAAGAGAACATGAAATAGAAATTTTTAAACCGGAAGAATTTTGGACACTTAATTTAAATTTCTTAACAAAGAAAAATTTAAATATAAATACATCTATTACTCAATTAGATGGTAAAAAAATTGAAAAATTCTCTTTTAAAAATAAAGATGATATTAATAACGCATTAGATTTAATCAAAAATAAAAAATATAATATTACAGATATAACCTCTAAAATTTACACAAGAAATCCGTCAGGTCCTTTTACTACTTCTACTTTACAACAAACATCATCTAGTAAACTGGGTTTTGGAGCATCTAGGACAATGCAAATCGCCCAAAGATTATATCAAGGTATTGATATTGATGGCGAAACTGTTGGATTAATTACTTATATGCGTACAGATGGAACAAATGTATCTAAGGATGCTGTAACTACTTTTAGAAATTTCATTACTAAGAATTATGGTGAAACATATTTACCAGCCTCACCTTTAAATTATTCAGGTAAAAAGGCAAAAAATGCACAAGAAGCACATGAAGCTATTAGGCCAACAGAAATCACTCGAGTCCCTGAAGAAATGAAAAAATATTTAAGCACAGATCAATACAAGCTTTACAATTTAATATGGTCAAGATCATTATCCTCACAAATGGAGTCGGCAAAATTTGATAGAAAAACTATAACAATTATATCCGAAGATAATAAAAATATATGTAAAGCAAGCGGTTCAACTTTAAAATTTGATGGTTTTTTAAAGGTTTCAAGATTAGATGAAAATAAAGATGATGAAAATATATTGCCAGATGTTGATAAAGGTAATGTAGAGTTTAAAGATTTTACGGATGAACAACATTTCACTCAACCACCACCAAGGTATTCAGAAGCAAGTCTTGTTAAAAAATTAGAAGAATTAGGAATTGGAAGACCTTCAACATACGCTAGCATCATATCAGTTATCTCAAATAGAGGTTATGCAGATATAGAAAATAAAAGATTTTTTCCAACAGATAGAGGTAAATTACTCTCTGCTTTTCTTGAAAAATTATTTTCAAAATATGTTGATTATGATTTTACAGCCAAACTAGAAGATCAATTAGATGATATTACAACTGGTAAAGAAAATTGGATTAAAGTCTTAGAAGAATTTTGGAAAGATTTTAATTTAAATGTAACAGATGTAAAAGAAAAACGAACAAGAGAAGTCTTGGATATGCTTAACGAAAGCTTGGGCTCATTAATTTTTGAAGTCGATAAAGATGGAAACATAAATAGAAAATGTAAACTTTGTGATAGTGGTCAATTAAGTTTAAAAAATAGTTTTAGAGGAGGTGCTTTTATTGGATGCTCAAATTATCCAGATTGTAAATTTACAAGACCTCTTTCAAAATCCAAAGCAGCTCAACAGCTGACTTTAGCAGAACCAAAATTAATTGGTCAAAATGATTTAGGTAAAGACATATATTTAAAAAATGGAAGATTTGGTCCCTATCTTCAATATGAAAAAGAAATTGACGATGTTGCAGAAACTAAAAAGAAAAAGAAAAAATTAAAAAAAGAAGATAATAATATGAAAAATGTGTCTATACCGAAAGGAATTGATATCAAAAGTATAGATTTAGAAAGAGCTAAGTATTTATGCTCACTTCCAATTAGTTTAGGCAAAAACCCTAACAATGATAAAGATATTACAGTAAATGTTGGTCGTTTTGGACCATATTTAAAATGCGAAAATAAATCAGCACGTTTAGAAAATGTTGAGGAAATTTTTAGTATAGGTCTTAATAGAGCTGTAACTCTAATAGCAGAAGCAAAGCCTGGTAGAATTTCGTCATCTTTAATTAAAGATCTTGGCGAACACCCTGAAGATAAAAAACCTGTGAGAATTATGAAAGGTCAATATGGGCCATATATTAAATACAAGTCATTAAATGCAACAATACCAGAGGAAAAAGACCCAATTGAATTAACTATGGAAGAAGCTCTTATTTTAATTGAGAAAAGAAAAGAATACGATAGGAATAAAAAGAAAAAGAAAAGTAAATAATGTCAATTGATGAAAAATTAAATGAAATGGGTTTAGTTTTACCCAAAGCAACTGATCCAGTTGGTTCATATGTTGCAACAAAAATTTCTGGAAATTTACTTTATATTTCTGGACAAATATCAATCGATGCTGATGGTACATTAATTAAAGGGAAAGTTGGAAAAGACTTTAATACAGAGCAAGCTTACAAAGCAGCAGAAAGATGTGCATTAAGTATTATTTCTCAAGCTAAAAAAGCTTGTGGTGATGATTTATTAAAGATAAAATCTTGTGTAAAGTTGACAGGATTTGTTAACTCTACCGATGACTTTACTGAACAACCTAAAGTAATTAACGGAGCATCTGATTTGATAAAAAAAGTTTTTGGTGACAAAGGCACTCATACAAGAGCTGCAGTAAGTACTAATAGTTTGCCACTTGGTGTTGCGGTTGAGGTTGATGCTATATTTGAAATTAATTAACTATCTACCGATACTATAATATTCAATATTATTCTTTTTCATTTTTTCTGGTGAATACAAATTCCTAATATCAAATATTTTGAATCTTTTTTTATTATTAATTTTGTTGAAATTTAACTGTTTAAACTCATTCCACTCTGTATGAATAATTATCAGATCGCTATTCTTACAAGCACTTTGTATATTATTAAAGTAAATTATTTTTTTTTTATTGAATTCTGATTTTATTCCAGTTGGATCATAATAGGATATTTTAGAACCTTTTTTATTTAGGTAAGGAATAAGTTTTAATGAAGAAGCCTCTCTCATATCATCTGTGCCAGCTTTAAAAGTGACGCCTAAAAAGGTAATTTTCTTACCTTTAAATTTATTTTTTAATATTTCCCTAATTCTATTCAATAAGTATTTATACCTAGAGTCGTTAGATTTTACGGTTGATTTAACAATTGATAGATTTGTTTTTAGTTTTTTTGAAATTGACAGTAGAGCCCGTGTATCTTTTGGAAAACATGAGCCACCATAACCAGGACCAGCTCTTAAAAATCTTGATCCAATTCTATCATCTAATCCAATTCCAAGAGAAATATCATTAACGTTTACTTTAAGCTTTTCACATAAATTTGCGATTTCATTTATGTATGTAATTTTAGTAGCTAAAAAAGCGTTAGAAGCATATTTTATTAACTCTGCTGCTCTTCTTGAGGTATGAAAATATCGGTTAGTTTTCTTTATTAATGGAAAATACAAATTTTTTAAAATATTGTTTGCTTTTTTGCTGTTAGTACCAATTACAACTCTATCAGGAAACATAAAATCTCTTATTGCCTCACCTTCTCTTAGGAATTCAGGGTTTGATACTACATCGAACTTGTTTTTATTATTTTTTGTATTTAATAAATTTTCAATTTTATCACCTGTAGTGACGGGTACTGTTGATTTCGTTATAATAATTTTATATTTGTTCAAGTTTTTTTTAATATCATTTACAACTTGAAAAACATAATTTAAGTCAGCATTGTAAGTTTTCTTGTTTGTGGGTGTGCCCACACAAATGAAAATAATATCAGACTTTTGAACTGATATAGATAAATTTGTAGTAAACTGAAGCCTATTTTGTTTTACATTTCTTTTAATTAATTCTTCTAGCCCAGGTTCGTAAATTGGTATTATTCCTTTTTTAAGGTTTTCAATCTTTTGTTTATTGATATCTACACAAATTACGTTATTCCCTAATTCAGAAAAACATGCTCCACTGACTAATCCAACATAACCTGAACCAATAATGCAAATTTTCATAATTTTGCTACTTCTAAAGTTGATTTAATATATCCATCCATTGAACCACAATCTAAATATTTACCTGAAAATTTGTGTCCCACAAAAAGAAATTTATTATTAATCATTGTTCTAATTGAGTCAGTAATATGTATCTCGCCACCTTTACCCTTTTTTTGTTTTTTAAGAATTTTAAATATATCTTTGCTCAATATATATCTTCCAATCACAGCATTATTAGAAGGTGCTTCTTTAGTACTTGGTTTTTCAATAACATCTGATATTACAAAATTTTTTTTATCAATTTTTTTGGATACCGAGTA
>CACJVQ010000021.1 GCA_902596915.1 uncultured Pelagibacteraceae bacterium
TTTTTGCAACTTTTTTAATTCTGTCAGTTGTACCAACTGAAGTACCCCCAAATTTTAATACAATTATTTTCATTGATAATTTTTTTTAATATAAATTAAAATATATTGATAAAATACATCTTGATTGTAATGTCAATAAACAATGAAAAATAACACAATAAATAAAAAAGAAATAGAAAAATTTTCTAAAATAGCTGAGGAATGGTGGGATCCTAATGGAAAATTTAAGCCATTACATAAATTTAACCCTATAAGAATAAAATACATAAGAGATACAATTTTATCTGAATTTAAAATTAAAAGAGAGCATCAGCCATTTAAAGGCTTAAGTATTTTAGATATCGGATGTGGCGGCGGATTACTTTCAGAGCCCATGTCTAGACTTGGAGCAGATGTTGTTGGAATAGATGCTTCTTTTAAAAATATACAAGTTGCTAAGTATCATTTAAAAAAAAGTAAACTTAAAATTAAATATTATAATTCCTCTCCAGAAAATTTAAAAATTAAAAAAAGATTTGATATAATTCTAAATATGGAAATTGTTGAACACGTTGAAGATGTTGATTTTTTCATTAAAGAAAGTTCAAAATTTTTAAAAAAATCAGGTGTGATGTTCATTGCTACCTTAAACAAAACACTTAAATCATACTTATTTGCAATCATAGGGGCAGAGTATGTTTTAAAGTGGCTTCCAATAGGAACTCATGATTGGGAAAAATTTGTTAAACCAGAGTATTTAAAAAATATTTGTAAAAAAAATTCATTAAAATTAAAAAAAATTGATGGAATGACTTTTAACCCTATCTTAAATAGATGGTCTGTTACATCTGACAAATCTGTAAATTATATTTCAGAATTCAAAAAAGTTTAATTTTTGTCATCTTCAATCCACGGTATAATATCAGTTTCTATACCTTCTTCTCTTAATTCCTTGACGTCTTTAAGAGAGGCACTGCCATATATACCTTTTTTTGGTTTCTTTTTATCGTAATGAATTGATCTTGCTTTATAAGTAAAATTTTCTCCCACATACTCAAAATTATCTTTTACAAATTTTTTATAGTCGGAAAGTTTTTTTCGAACATCTTTATATTTTTTTATTTCTTTTAAATTTTCTTTTTTCTTGGTGTTCAATAAATTAGGAGACATCAACGACTTTTCAACACTTATTGAATCACAGGATTGACAACTTAAAAGTTTTAATTTGAGCAACCTGTCATATTCATTTGAGGCACTAAACCAGCTTTCAAATTCTTGCTTACAATCTTTACATTTTAGCAAATATTTTATCATGATTATTATTTAAATATTAATCAATGAAATTTCAATATAGTTAAGTCCTATAATCAGCATTAATTTCAATATATTTTTTTGTTAAATCCATAGTATACGATTTAAATTTTTTATTTCCTTGTCCAATATCAACTTCAATTTCAATTGATTGGCCTTTCATATAATTTGTAACTTTTTCTTCGTCATAAAATTTGTATAAAGAACCTTTATGATAAATTTTATATGGTCCAAAAGAAATAGATAATTTTTGTTCATTAATTTTAGAGTCACTGTTTCCAATTGCCATAGCTACTCTCCCCCAGTTTGGATCTTCTCCGGCAATTGCTGTCTTAACTAACAATGAGTTTGCTATTTTAAAAGATATATTTTTTGCATCTTTTTCAGTTCTACAATTAATACAATTAATAGAAATAAATTTAGAAGCTCCTTCTCCATCAGATACAACTTGCTTGGCTAAATTTAGTAATACTTCGTGAACTGCCTTGTTAAAATTTTTAAGTCTACTATCACTATATTTTTTAATTTCTGGATGATTTACCTTGCTTGTTGAAAATATAGAAACCATATCATTTGTACTTGTGTCACCATCACATGATATTGCATTGAATGTTGTTTTTATATTATTTTTTAAGACATGATTTAAAACTGATGAGGATAAAGTTGCATCAGTAAATATATAACCTAATGTAGTTGCCATATTTGGATAAATCATGCCTGAGCCTTTTGCAATTCCATAAATTTTAATGTTTGATGAACCAATTTTTGTTTCAGCCATTGATACTTTAGGTTTTAAATCTGTTGTGATTATACCCATTGCAGCTTTCATCCAGATTAATTTATTTTGTGTATATTTTATTT
This sequence comes from uncultured Pelagibacteraceae bacterium, assembly GCA_902596915.1. Lineage (GTDB taxonomy): Bacteria > Pseudomonadota > Alphaproteobacteria > Pelagibacterales > Pelagibacteraceae > Pelagibacter. The sequence goes on from CACJVQ010000021.1 coordinate 2,152, forward strand.
TCTCAACTAATTCTGGTAATGAAATTTTAATTTTTTCTAATGGAAATTTCTCTCCTATAGTACCTGTGCAGCCAAAAAGTATTTCTTTTGAAGAAATTTTTTTCGGAGTATCTTCATCTCTTTTCTGTATCTCAGTTAATTTTGAGGATAAGTTTAAAGAAATTTTCCTCAATGCGTCATAGCCTTCTGGGCCGGTTAATGCATTGGCATTTCTGGTGTTAACTAATAAAGCAAATATTTTTTTTGCTTTAATTTTTTTATTCCATTTTAGATTTTCTGATATTAATTTTGATTGGGTATATACAGAGGCATAGTTTGCACCATCTCTAAAATAAAATAAAACTAATTCATCTCTCTTAAATTTATATAGGCCAGCACTGACTGCAGAAATTGAGACTCCATCAATATGATCTAAATCCTGAAAATCAACAATTTTAGAGCTTTGACTACCAGTATTTATAAAATTGTTTATGTTAAATTTCATGATATTTAAAATAATTAATTAATTACTATATATTTCTAATATTTAATTTTATATCAAAATGTTCAACCCACTTAAAATATTTTCAAAGCTTATTAAAAGCGGAAATGAAAAGGAACTAGGCCGAATTCAACAATTAGTCAATAAAGTTAATCTTTTAGAAAAAGATTTAGAAAATTTATCAGACGAAATGTTCCCAAAAAAAACCGAGAAACTAATTGAGGAAATTAAAAAAGGTAAAAGTTTAAACGACGTATTGCCTGAAGCTTTCTCAATGGTTAGAGAAGCCTCAAAAAGAATTAGAAATGAAAGACACTTTGATGTTCAGCTAATTGGTGGTGTTGTAATCCATGAGAATAAAATTGCAGAAATGAAAACTGGGGAAGGTAAAACATTAACCATAGCTCTTGCAGCTTTCCTTAATGCTCTAGAAAAAAAAGGTGTCCATATAGTAACTGTAAATGATTATTTGGCTAAGAGAGATAGCGAGAATATGGGTAAGATTTATGAGTTTTTAGGTTTAACCTGTGGATATATTAATACTGGGCAAGATGATTTGGAGAGAAAAGAAAATTATTCAAAAGATATAACTTATTCTACTAATAGTGAATTGGGCTTCGATTATTTAAGAGATAATATGAAATTTTCAAAAGCATCCATGGTTCAAAGACAACATAATTATGCGATTGTTGATGAAATTGACTCTTGTTTAATTGATGAGGCTAGAACACCTCTAATAATTTCAGGAGCAACAGAAGATAAAACAAACCAATATATAGCTGTTGATAAACTTGTGAAAAATTTAAAAGAAGATGATTTTGAAATAGATGAAAAAGATAGAAATATTTTATTAACTAATAAAGGTGTGGATAATGTTGAAAGTATATTTTCAAATGCTGGAATACTTAAAAATAAAAATTTTTATGATCCAGAAAACCTACATATTGTTCATTTAGTTAACCAATCATTACGTGCAATCCATCTTTTTCAGAGTGGGAGAGATTATATTATAAAAGATGGGCAAATAATAATAATTGATGAACAAACAGGTAGACAATTACCTGGAAGAAGGTTTGGTGATGGTCTTCATCAAAGTCTAGAGGCAAAAGAAAATTTAACAATTAATGCTGAAAATCAAACTTTAGCATCGATTACCTACCAAAATTTCTTCAAGCTTTATAAAAAAATAGCTGGATGTACTGGTACCGCATTAACTGAGTCAGAAGAGTTTTTTGAAATTTATAATCTACCAGTAGTGTCAATTCCTACTAATAAGCAGATGATCAGAAAAGATTCGAACGATCAAATATTTAGAACTAGTAAAGAAAAAGATGAAGCAATAATTAGTAAGATTGTTGAATGTAACGCAAAAGGACAACCATTATTAGTTTTCACTTCGAGTATAAATAAATCTGAACACTTCTCAAATCTGTTGGATAAAAAAAATATAAAACACACAGTTTTAAATGCGAAAAATCACCAAAGAGAAGCTGAAATTATTGCAGATGCAGGAAAAAGAAACTCAATAATTATTACGACAAGTATTTCAGGAAGAGGCGTTGACATCAAATTAGGGGGTCAGGATGAGAGTGATAAAGCTGAAATAAAAAAATTGGGAGGATTGTTTGTTATTGGTACAGAAAGGATGGAAAGTAGAAGGGTAGATAATCAAGCTAGAGGAAGATCGGGAAGACAAGGTGATGAAGGGAGCTCTATATTCTATGTAAGCTTAGAAGACGATTTAATGAGAATATTTGGGTCTGAGTCTATGAATAATATACTTGAAAAACTTGGGCTTAAAGATGGAGAAAGTATAGACCATCCATGGATAAATAAAGCGTTAGAGAGAGCACAACAAAAAGTTGAAGCAAGAAATTTTGATATTAGAAAAACTCTTTTGAAGTTTGACAATGTTTTAAACGATCAAAGACAAGTAATATTTTCACAAAGAAATGAAGTAATAGAAAATAAAGATTCTAAGCAATATTCTGAAAATTTTCTAGATGAAATTATTAATGATTTGAAACTTAAGAAAACCAAAAAGTTAGCCAATGCAGGATCAAATGAAATCAATATGCAATTAAAATCTTTATTTGGAAAATCATTTGAAGAAAGTGAAATTAATGAATTAGTTAATCTTGAAAATGAGGCGTTTGAAGAAAAAATAAAAAATAAATTTAAAAGTTCAAGGGAAGAGAGAATAAAAATGTTAAATGAAGAACAATATAACGAAATAGAAAAAAGAATTTTTTTACAACTAATTGATCAAAATTGGAAATTACATATTCAATATTTAGAACAATTACGACAAGTCATTGGTTTAAGATCTTATGGACAAAGAGATCCTTTAGTAGAGTATAAGAAAGAGGCATTTACACTTTTTGAAAATTTATTAAATAAACTTAAGTATGATTTAATTACAATTTTGTTTAATTTAAAGCTCGTAGAAAATAGCCAAGAAGAACAAAGCAATGAAAATTTAAGTAAAAAATTTGACGAGATTTCAACAAAAAAGATTGGAAGAAATGAACCCTGCCCTTGTAATTCTGGAAAGAAATATAAACATTGCCACGGAGCTTTATAATAGAATGCTTAAAAATAATATCAATAAAACTGCAGCAGATACACCATAATAAATTTTAGAATTCTTTTTAAAGTTTTGATAAATATTTTCTAATGCATTTGCCTTCATAGATAGATCATTTCCATCTTCTGATTGTGTTGTAAATCCTTTATTTCTTCCGATTGACAAAAATTTATTTTTTCTATGAGTAAGAATTTCATCTTTATCCATTGTCTGAAAAAAATCTAAATTTTTCTTTAATGAGTCTCTTACGTTATCCAAAATCAGATCTTTGTCTCTGTGAGCACCACCAACAGGTTCTGGAATTATTTCATCAATTATATTTAATTTTAAAAGATCACTGGATGACATTTTCATTGCAGTTGCAGCTTCTAAAGTTTTTTTTGGGTCTCTCCATAAAATTGTGGCACATCCTTCCGGGGAAATAACGGAGTATATTGCGTTTTGAAGCATAATTACTTTATTGGATGATGCTAAAGCTATTGCTCCTCCAGATCCACCTTCTCCAATTATTATCGCAATTGTAGGGACTGTTAACTTCATAGAGCATTCAATAGATTTTGCTATTGCTTCAGCTTGACCTCTTTCCTCTGCGCCAACACCTGGATATGCTCCTGGTGTATCTACAATAGAAATAATTGGAATTTTAAACTTGTTAGCTAACTTCATAAGTCTAATTGTTTTTCTGTAACCCTCTGGTCTCATCATTCCAAAATTATGATCTATTCTTTTATTAAGATCTGATCCCTTTTCTTGACCAATTACTAAAACAGATTTACCATCAAATTTTGCAAAACCGGCTATAACAGCTTTATCCTCACCATAATATCTATCTCCTGAAAGTTGAATAAAATCATCAAAAAGATTTTCAACAAAAAATTTTGCTTTAGGTCTATCTTCATGACGAGCAACTAATGCAGTCTGCCATGGATCTAGGTTAGAATAAATTTTCTCTAACTTTTCATTTATTTCTTCTTCGACTTTACTTATTTTTGAAGTATCGACTTCAGATAAACCTTCCTGATTATAGGGGTCTTTAAGTTTATCTAATTCCTCTTCAAGATTTTTGATATCTGTCTCAAAATTTAGGTAATTTTTCATTTAAAGTATGTATTATAAACAAAAAAGGCGATAAATTGTTAAAATAAGTAATTTTGATTGCGCAAAAATGACAATTTATTATAAGATTTTCAATTTATGAGAGAGCAATACATCAAAATCCACAACTTATCTGTAGCAAAAGATCTAGCTGATTTTGTCAAAAATGAGCTTTTGTTGGATACCAATGTTAGTCCTGATGAATTTTGGAAAGGCTTTGACAAAGTGGTGCATGAATTAGCACCTAAAAATAAAAAATTACTCGAAATCAGAGAAACATTACAACAAGAAATAGATCTGTGGCATAAAAAAAATAGAGATCACGAGATTGACTATAATAAATATAAAAATTTTTTAGAAGAAATAGGTTATTTAAAAAAAGAAGGTGAAGATTTTAAAATAGCGACTAAAAATTTAGATGAAGAAATATCCAATATAGCAGGGCCACAATTAGTTGTTCCAATAATGAACTCCAGATATAGCTTGAATGCTGCGAATGCAAGGTGGGTAAGCTTATATGACAGTCTTTATGGATCAAATATAATAGAGTCTGAAGAAAGTGGAAGCGAAAAATATGATCCTTTAAGAGGACAAGAAGTGATCAAATATACTAGAAACTTTTTGAACAAATATTTTCCAATAAATGATCTTGACTGGAAAGATATTACTGGTTTAGCAGTAAATAATAAAAAACTCACAATTTATAAGGAAAATCAAGAATATAATTTATCAGATTTAGAGAAGTTTATTGGTCATAGAGGGGATGCAGCCAAACCAAATGCCATAATCTTAAAAAATAATAATCTTCATCTTGAAATAATTATTAATCCTAGAGCATTTAGTGCTGCAAGAGATGCGGCTGGTATAAGCGATATTATAATTGAGTCTGCCGTATCAACAATTTGTGACCATGAGGATAGTGTGGCTGCAGTCGATGCTGAAGATAAAGTAACTTGTTATAGAAATTGGCTAGGATTGATGAAAGGAAATTTAAAATCAATATTTGAAAAAAACGGTAAAGAATTAGAGAGAAAACTTAATCCAGATAGAAGTTATATATCATTGAATGGTGAAAAGTTAAAACTTCACGGAAGAAGTCTTTTACTTGTGAGAAATGTTGGACACTTAATGACAAACCCTGCAATCACTTTAAATGATGGATCAGAAGTTCCTGAGGGAATAATGGATGCTTTTATAACTTCAGCAGCTTGTGTTCATGATTTGAAAAGAAAAGGTAATTCAAGAGAAGGGTCAATTTATATCGTAAAACCAAAAATGCATGGTCCAGAGGAGACTGAATTTACTAATTTAATTTTTACAAAAGTCGAAGAAGTTTTAAAATTAGAAAAAAATACTATTAAGTGTGGAATTATGGATGAAGAAAGAAGAACATCTGCAAACCTTAAGGAATGTATTAGAACACTTAAAGATAGAGTATTTTTTATCAACACTGGATTTTTGGATAGAACTGGTGATGAGATGCACACTTCAATGGAAGCTGGACCTATGATCAAAAAAGGAGATATGAAAGAGTGTAAGTGGATTAAAACTTATGAGGATAATAATGTAGATATAGGCTTAAAATGCGGATTTTCAGGGGTTGCTCAAATAGGTAAAGGAATGTGGGCCATGCCTGATAAAATGAACGAAATGATGGAACAAAAGATTGGACATGTCAATGCAGGCGCAAATTGTGCTTGGGTTCCTTCTCCAACTGCTGCTGCATTACATGTTATGCACTATCATGAAGTAAATGTATTTGAAAAACAAAAAGAAATATTAAAAAGAGAGCCATCAAAATTATCTGATCTTCTTACTATTCCGATAGCAAATCGTCCTAATTGGTCTGTTGATGAAATTAATACTGAAATTTCAAATTCTGCTCAAACTATTTTGGGTTATGTAGTCAGATGGATTGATCAAGGCATAGGTTGTTCCAAAGTTCCTGATATAAATGATATCGGGTTAATGGAAGATAGAGCAACTTTGAGAATTTCATCTCAACATATCGCGAATTGGCTTCATCATGGCTTATGTTCGAATAGACAGGTTCTTGAAATTTTAAAAAAAATGGCAAAAGTTGTAGATAAACAGAATGAAGATGACTCTCACTACGAAAGTATGTCACCAGAGTATGATAAATCTATTGCTTTTAAAGCAGCATGTGAATTAATTTTTCATGGAAAGTCACAGCCTTCTGGCTATACAGAACCTCTATTGCACTTAAACAGATTAATTAAAAAAAGCTGATTAAGCCTCAAGTTTTTTTCTGTTTTTAAATGCAGATATTAGAGTACCATCATCTAAATTTTCGATTTCTCCACCTACAGGTAAACCTTGGGCTAGTTTTGAAACTTTGACGTCAGTCTTTTTTAGACTATCTTGAATATAAAATGCAGTAGTTTGACCTTCTACAGTTGCGCTAGTAGCTAAAATTACTTCCTCAATATCATCTTTATTTATTCTTTCTATAAGCGAGTTGATAAGCAAGTCCTCTCTATTACTATTATTATTGTTTGAGAGGGTCCCCCCTAAAATATGGAAATAACCTTGGAAAATTGAAGAACTTTCTATTGCCCACTGATCTGAAATATTTTCTACAACGCAAATTTTATTATATTTTTTTTCTACTATTTCACAATTATTATAACTACACTCAATTGTATTAGGCTTTAATGTTCCACAAATTTTACATCTAACAACATTTTTAAAAACTTCGCTCAAGTTTTGAGCCAAAGGCTTTAGTAATTCTTGTCTGTTATTAATCATTTTTAATATTATTCTTTTTGCAGACTTAGGTCCTAACCCTGGTAGTTTTGAAATTAGTTTAATTAAATTTTCTATTTCAGGAATATTTTGCATTTAAATTATAAAGGCCACTTAAATCCAGGTATTCCAAAATTTCCTGAAGCCTTAGAAATTTCCTCTGCTGTTTTTGATTTAAGTTCTGATTTTGCGTTATTATGAGCAGCAGTAATAAGATCTTCTAGTATTACTTTTTCCTCTTTTAAGACATTTTCACTAAGTTTAATTGAAATCATAGTGCCCTCTCCATTTAACGTAACCTTTACATCATTAGCTCCCGAGACACCTTCAACCTCGATTTTTTTAATATTTTCTTGGCTTTCTTTCATTTTGCTCTCAATTTCTTTGGCTTTTTCCATTAATTTTGAAAAATCTGTCATTCTAATCCTCTTTCAACTCAACATTTATTAATTCAGCATCAGGAAATGCTTTGATCACTTTTTTATATGCTTCAGACTTTTTAACATCATCAAATATTTTTTTTTCATCAATTTTATTTTTTTCTTTTTTTGAAATTTGTCCTTGGTTTTTTGATAATGAGATAATCCATCTCTTAGAAGTCCATTCGTATAGTTTGTTAGATAGATTTTTAATAAAGTCTTTGTCTAAGTTTTCATTAAAAGATATTTCTATTAAACCCTCAGAGAATGAAACTAAATTTGTATTAGTTTCAAGCTCATATTTAAGCTTAGCTTCTTTTTTCTCAGTACAGAAATTTATCAAACTTTCAAATGAACCAATTTTAAGTTCATTAATTACTTCATCTTTATTTAAATTCGGTTCAATTTTTTCTTGTTGTGAAACATTTTTAATTTGATCTATTGTTTTACTTGAAATTTTTTTTTCAGGTTCTTTTATTAAAGTATCTGGTTTTTTTTCAATAAAGGATGCCTCAGCATCCTTCTCCTTAAAACCTTTTATTCTCATTAATCTGAAAAGGAACATTTCAACCGATAAATTTGGATTTGAAACAATGTTAATTTCTTCAATTGTATCAAGTGTAAATTGCCAAAAAAGGATTATGTCCTTTGAATCTAAATTTTCAGATATTATGGAAAGATTTCTAAAATCTTGATCATTTAAAGAA
>CACJVQ010000022.1 GCA_902596915.1 uncultured Pelagibacteraceae bacterium
TTTTTTTTGACAAATCTTGCAATATCATCGATATGACCGTGTGTGTCATCTCCAACAATTCCTTTATTAAGCCAAATAAAATTTTTTGCATTTAAATATTCTGAAAACAGGTTTTCATAGTCAATTTTTTTGAATCCTTTATTTCTCTCTTGTTTACTACTTAATAAGCACTCCTTTGTTAGCAATATTGATCCTGATCCATTATTATCAAACGCGCCTCCCTCCATTACTACTCTTTCAAATTTATTTGAATTTACTTTTTTAGGTAAAATACTTTCAATATTTAAATACCTACTAATATGTTTATTGATTTTGTTATCACTTCTGAAATTTTTATATTTTGACCAGGCATTAAATTTAAAATCAAGCATGATCTTTTTTCTATTTTTTTTGTTGACTAAAAATATAGGCCCGGAATCTCTTAACCAAAGTCTGTCTGTCTTAAGTTTATGAAATTTAATGTTAGATATATTACAACCTATTTTTTTTAAATATATTCTTGTGTTATTTATATTTTTAGTATTATTGACTAATAAATCTATTCTTTGATGTTCCGTTAAACATTTTATTATTTTTCCAACTACATTTGGAATTTTTTCAAATAGTCCAGGCCAATCATTTTTATTATGGGGCCACGACATCCAAACTGATTTTTGAGGCTCCCATTCTGCTGGCATTCTAAATGCATTTATTTTTTTATTCATCTTCAGGATTTTTGAGAATATCTCTATAAAATTCTGTTCTTCTGTCTCTTAAAAAAGGCCAGTGTTGTCTAGCAGTATCTATTTTTTTATAATCTATTTCACAAACTAAAATATCTTCTTTTTTATTTCCTGCTTTTGCAATTACTTTACCACTAGGATCTATAACCATTGAATTACCCCAAAATTCAATTTTTTTTTTCCCTTTTGTTTCTATTCCAACTCTATTTATGGCAGCCACATAAGTCCCATTAGCAATGGCATGAGATTTTTGCATTGTAATCCATGAGTCTAATTGAGATTTTCCAAATTTCCTTTTTTCTTTTGGATGCCATCCAATAGCAGTAGGATAAAAAATAATTTGAGCTCCTTTTAAAGCTGTTAATCTTGCTGCTTCGGGAAACCATTGATCCCAACATATAAGAGGACCTATCTTTCCAAATTTCGTCTTAACACTTTTAAATCCAAGGTCTCCAGGACTGAAATAAAATTTTTCATAATACCCTGGGTCATCAGGTATGTGCATCTTACGATATTTAGATAAAATTTTACCATTTTCATTAATAATGATACTGGTATTATGATAAAACCCAGATGTTTTTTTTTCGAACATCGTAATATTCAATACAACACCAAGTTTTTTTGCTAAATCACAAAATATGTCAGATGTCTTTCCTGGAATTTTTTCTGCTAATTTAAAATTTGAATGACTTTCTGTTTGGCAAAAGTAATTAGTTAAAAATAGTTCCGGTAGACATATTATCTTTGCTTTTTTTTTCGCAGCTTTTTTTATATTTTTTATAGCTAAATCAATATTAGATTGAATTGTCCCTAAAGATTTACTTTGTATTAAACCAATTTTGATTTTTTTGATCATTAATCAAAATATCTTGGAAAAATTTTTTCTTTCTCTATTTTTCCATTCACCTTTATGATAGGCGTCACTAGCTATTAAGGGTAATACACTTGTTGCTTCTGCAAAAACCATTTGCTCTTTTGTAATATCTACTTTGCCCCATGAGCTTGCCTCTTTTAATGTTGAACTACTGCATGCTCCATCCCTAGAATCAGCAACTGTTATTTGAATTGCATATTTATGCATATCTACATCTTTACCTAAAAGTTCAGCACATATGACAGTGTCTTGAATGAAATTTTTTGGTACACCTCCTCCAATCATAAAAAGACCTGATCCTTTAGATTTAATTTTAATTTCAGTTAATTCTCTAAACTCTCGGATTGAGTCGATTGTGATATGATTTTTTGGATTCCTTTCTTGATGCATTACAAGCCCAAATCCAGCACTTGAGTCAGTAAAAGCTGGACAGAAAATTGGAACGTCGTTGTCATAGGCAACCTCTATCAATGAGTCTTTCTTCTTTGCGTTTGTTTTAAGATATTTGCCAATCTCTTTTATAAATTCTCTTGATGTATAACTTTTGGGCTCTAATTGATCTGCAATTTCTCCAATAGTTTTATCGCACATCTGAAGCTCTTCTTCATCAATGTAAGTATCATATATTCTATCAACGTAGTTATTTCTCAACTCTGTATCATCTTGATATTGTGATCCTTGATAATGTTTGAAACCAAGTGCTTCAAAGAAATCCATATCAATAATTGAAGCTCCAGTAGCTACTATTGCATCTACCATATTATATTTAACTAAATCTCTATAGATATGCATACATCCTGCGGCAGACGTTGATCCTGCGAGTGTTAAAAAAATTGTACAATCTTTATCTTTTATCATCTCATTATAAATATTTGCAGCATTTGCGGTCTCTCTTGATACGAAAGACATTTTTTCCATTGAAGAAACTATTTTTCTTGCATCAAAAGAAGTTATATCAATATGCTCTACTTCTTTACTCAGTAAATAACTTTTTCTATTACTTGATTGGTTTTTATTATCTGACATTAAGCAACAAGAAACTCTTTATTTGCTTCTTTGTCATACATCGTCATGATTGGACTATCTTCAACTTCATAAATTTCATTAGAGTAAAATCCATTAAAATTAGTTCTAAAAGTTAATCCATATGCTCCAAGCTGTCCTAATTCTATATAATCATTTTCTTTTATATTATTTGGCAAAATAAAAGGGCCTTTCATATAATCCATGCTATCACAAGTTGGGCCATAGAAATCGAAAGATGTTAATTTCTTGGAGATTAATCTTCCATCAGTTATCATTTTTGATGGGTAAACAATATTGGGAACACCTGCGTCAAACAAAGTTCCATAGGTTCCATCATTTATATAAAGTTTCTGTTTTTTTCTTAAATCAACTCTTACAATTGTTGAACCACTTTCTGCAACAATCGCTCTTCCAGGTTCACAAATAATTTCTGGAAGTTTATCCAAATTCAAATTATCTAAACCTTTTTTAATTTCATCAAAATAACTTTTTAAAGATTGAGGAATAAGATCAGGATAAATAGTAGGAAAGCCTCCACCAACATTAATTACATCAGGTATAATTTTAGTTTTTTTAATTATATCACTGATTTCAAATATTCCTTTTGAATAAGATATTGGATGCATACACTGTGACCCAACATGAAAACTAAGTCCAATTTTTTTAGAATATTGTTTTGTTAATCTAAGTAGTCCAGCCGCTTCATTATTAATAGCGCCAAATTTTTTTGATAAATCAATTTCTGCGTGTTCATTAGATACAGAAACTCTAACAAATAACTCTAAATCTTTAGCGTGATTTGTACTTTCTAAAATTTTTATTAATTCATCTTTAGTATCCAAAGAAAAGGTTTTAACATTATATTTAAAATATGCCTCTTTAATGCTCTCTCTACTTTTGACCGTATGCATATAAGAACAATTCGCATCTGGACTTATTTTTCTTATAGCCTCTATTTCTCTGATAGATGCTACGTCAAAATGGTTAATGCCACTCTCAACAATAGTTTTAAGAACTAATGAATGAGGGTTGGTTTTTAAAGCGTAAAGTATTTTTCCAGGGAAATTTTTTTGGAAGTATTTAGATGCCAATTTAATTGACTCTTTTCTAATACAATAAACAGGTCCTGTCGGTCTCAGTTGTTTAACTAATTCTTCAACTGACTTAAATTTTTGCATAACTGCACCTCTAAAAAAAATTTACAAAAAAAACCTGCATATCACCTATGCAGATTTCATAAATGCAGCATTTAGGGTAAATATTTAATAATGTAAAGTAAATAATGCTATTGAAATATTAAAATTTACTTCCATATACTCCTTATGATTAATCAACCAACACTCCAAAAAATAAGTGATTTTGAGGATAAATCGCTTTTAATAGTAGACGATGACAATCCATTCAGACAGAGATTAGCTAGAGCGATGGAGAAAAAAGGCTTTACTGTTACACAAGCTGAGAGTGTAAAGGTTGGTATTGAGACAGTAAAATCACAAAGCCCAGCATTTGCTGTTGTTGATCTAAGGTTAAATGATGGGAATGGACTAGAAGTAGTAAAAGAAATTCAAAAGGGAAATCTTAAAAGTAGAATTATAATGTTAACGGGATATGGTAATATACCAACAGCAGTCGCTGCAATTAAAGAGGGTGCAATTGACTATATTGCCAAACCAGCAGATGCAGATGATGTTGAAAAAGCGCTTTTAGCCGATCCAAATCAAAAACCTGCTCCTCCTGAAAACCCAATGTCTGCGGATAGAGTAAAATGGGAGCACATACACAGAGTTTTTGAGTTATGTAACAGAAATGTCTCTGAAACTGCAAGAAGACTAAAAATGCATAGAAGAACACTTCAGAGAATACTATCTAAAAGATCTCCTAGATAATCTAATTTTTTGTAAGTCTTAAAAATACATCTTCAAGATCTCCATCATCAGTTGAAATATCTTGTATCTTTATATCTTGATTTTTAATTTCTGAAATTATTGAATCAATACTTAGCTTACTTTTCTCATATGATAAAACTAATCTTTTTCCATCATTTGATAAAACTTTTAATGAATCAAAAGTGTTATCTTGAATATTAGTTTTTTTATCTGTGGTGACATATACTATTTTTGTTTGGATTCTTTCTAAGAGATTTTTTGTCGTATCTAAAGCTACTAACTTTCCTCCACTTAGAATACCAATTCTATCACACATTTTTTCTGCCTCTTCAAGATAATGAGTTGTTAGTATTGTTGTTACCCCTTGTTTGTTCAAAGATTTCACATTTTCCCACAATGTATTTCTAAGCTCCACATCTACTCCTGCGGTAGGCTCGTCTAAAATTATAATTGGAGGTTGATGCACCATCGCTTTTGCTACAAGCAATCTTCTCTTCATACCGCCAGATAAAGCTCTAGCATAACTGTCAGCTTGTTCCTCTAATGATACCAACTTCAATATAGTATCTGTAATTCTATCTTTTTCTCTAATTCCATATAGACCTGCTTGAAGCTCTAAAAGTTTTCTGGGACTAAAAAATGGATCAAAGTTTACTTCTTGCGGAACAATCCCAATAGAGGCTCTAACTTGTCTAGGGTTTTTATCTAAGTTAAATCCCCAAACATTTACTTCACCACCAGTTTTTACAACTGATCCACCTAATATGTTTATAAATGTACTCTTTCCAGCGCCATTTGGTCCTAATAGACCAAAAATTTCACCTTCTTTCACTTCTAAGTTTAAATTATTAAGCGCATGCGTTTGTTTAGAACCGTTTTTTGAATAAACTTTATTCAAGTTCTTAACAGTTAAGACATTTTTTTTATTCATATGAGGGCATACATTTATTACATTTATAAAAATTAAGATATCATTACATTATGGAGAAAATTAAAAAAAGTGACCATTTTTACTTAATAGATGGTTCGGGGTACATTTTTAGAGCATATTATGCCCTTCCTCCTTTAACCAGAAAAAGTGATGGATTGCCAGTTGGCGCCGTCAGTGGTTTTTGTAATATGCTTTTTAAGTTATTAGAGGACTCTAAATCGGATGATAATTTAGAAAAACCAACACACTTTGCTGTAATATTTGATTCAGCAAGAAAAAATTTTAGAAATGAAATATATTCAGAGTATAAAGGAAATAGATCTGAAGCACCTGATGATTTAATTCCCCAATTTGAATACATCAGACAATCTGTAAAAGCCTTTAATTTACCTTCAATTGAATTAATTAATTATGAAGCGGATGATTTAATTGCAACTTATGTAGAGAAAATTTTAGACTTAGGTGCAAAGGTAACAATTGTTTCTTCGGACAAAGATTTAATGCAGCTTTATAAAAAGGGAGTAAGAATTTATGATCCAATGAAGAACAAATTTATAAATCAAGATGATGTACATAACAAATTTGGAGTTACTCCAGAAAAAGTAATAGATGTCCAATCTTTAGCTGGTGATAGCACAGATAACGTACCTGGTGTACCTGGAATAGGAGTTAAAACTGCTGCTGAATTGATAAATCAATATGGAACTTTAGAAAATTTATTAAAAAATGCATCAAAAATAAAACAAAATAAAAGAAGAGAAACTTTAATAAATAACAAGGACGAAGCAATCATTAGTAAAAAACTCGTTACATTAAAAAAAGATGTGCCTGTTAAAAATAAAATTGAAGAATTCATATTGAAAAGCGTTGATCAAGAAAAGCTTTATACTTTTCTAAGAGAAATGGAATTTAATAGACTATTAAGTTCTGCCATCTCAAAGTATGGGAGCACAAATAATCCTGGAACCAAAGATATTGATAAAAATTCAGAAAAAACAGCAGAAATTAAGAAAAAAAATTATGAATTAATAAAAAATGAGAAGGAGATTGAAGATTGGATGAAAAAATCTGAGGAAATAGGTGAATTTGCTATAGATACTGAAACAACATCATTAGACCCTCACACAGCAAAGTTAGTAGGCATTTCAATTTCTAACAGAATTGGAAATGCATGTTATATCCCATTAAATCACGTTAGTGGAAATAATCTTAATGAAAAAAAAGTCTTAAGCGTTTTAAAGAATTATTTAGAGGATGAGAGTATTAAAAAAGTAGGACAAAATATTAAGTTTGATTTCATTGTCTTTTATCACCGAGGAATAATCTTAAATTCTATGGAAGATACTATGCTTATGTCTTATACACTAGATGCTGGTAAAAATAGGCATAATATGGATACTCTTTCAGAGATCCATCTAGGTCATAAAACTATAAAATTTAAAGATTTAGTTGGGACGGGAAAAAAACAAATTAATTTTTCTGAAGTGGATATATCTGAAGCTAAAGATTACGCAGCTGAAGATGCAGATATTACATTTAGATTGTACAAAATTTTTTCAAAATCATTAAAAGCAGAAAAATTATTAAATATTTATGAGTTATTTGAAAAACCACTAATAAAAATATTAGCAGAGATGGAGATAAAAGGTATTAAGCTTGATAAATCTTCACTAAATAAACTGTCTTCAAAATTTTCAACTAAAATCCAAAAATTAGAAAAATCTATTTTTAAGATTTCAAAAAAAATATTTAATATTGGATCAACTAAGCAACTTGGTGAAATAATGTATAATGATTTAAAAATTGCAGCTTTAAAAAAAACTAAAAAAGGAAGTTTTGCCACCAGTGCTTCAGTTTTAGAAGATTTAGCTTTTAAGGGTTATGAATTTCCAAAACTCATCTTAGAATGGAGACAAATCAGTAAACTTAAAAATACATACTCTGATGCATTGCCAGAATATATTAATCAAAATACTAAAAGAGTGCACACATCTTTTCTGTTAGCAGCTACTACAACTGGCAGGCTTGCATCTAGTGACCCAAATTTACAAAATATTCCAATAAAATCAGATGATGGTAAGGATATAAGAAAAGCCTTTGTTTCTGAGAAAAACAAAAAATTGATTTCAGCAGACTACAATCAAGTTGAAATGAGAATTTTGGCCGATCTAGCAGATGTAAAACAACTAAAAAAGGCATTTTTAAATAATGAGGATATACATACTTTAACTGCGAGCCAGGTTTTTGGAAAAGAAATTAATAAAATTGACTCAGAAACAAGAAGAAAAGCAAAAGCAATAAACTTTGGAATAATTTATGGTATTTCACAATATGGTCTAGCTAAACAAATCAATGTTTCAAACAATGAAGCAGAAGAATTTTTAAATTCTTATTTTAAAAAATTTCCAGAAATCAAAGATTATATGAAAACAACTGTGAATTTTTGTAGAAAAAGTGGCTATGTAAGTAATATATTTGGAAGAAAAACACATCTCACTGGAATTAATGATAAGAATTTTAATGTAAGAAATTTTCAGGAAAGGGCAGCGATAAATGCTCCAATTCAAGGGTCAGCATCAGAGATAATGAGATTAGCAATGATCAGGATAAATAAAGAAATCTCCAACAATAAAAATAATAGTCTAAAAATGTTGTTACAAATACATGATGAGTTAATTTTTGAGGAAAGCTCAAAAGAAACCAAAAAAAGCACTAAATTAATTAAGGATTTGATGTTGAGTGTAAAAGATAGTGAACTTCACTCATTTTCAATACCTCTTTTAGTAGATGTGAATATTGGAGAAAATTGGGGTGAACTTAATTGAAAACAAATAATTGCCCTAATATGAACAATTTAGTATTTTTATCCTAATTTATGTCACAAACAATTGCGTTAGTAGACGATGATCGAAATCTATTAACATCTGTCCAGATGGCTTTAGAAAAAGAGGGTTTTAAAGTTCAAACATATATTGATGGTGAAAATGCTCTTGTTGGATTATCAAGAACCCCACCTGATCTTGCTGTTATTGATATCAAAATGCCAAGAATGGATGGTGAAGAACTTTTAAGAAAACTTAGAAAAAAAACTTCTATGCCTGTTATATTTTTAACTTCTAAAGATGAAGTAACAGATGAGGTTAGTGGTTTAAAACTCGGTGCAGATGACTTCGTTGGTAAAACTGGTGGATTCTCAACCAAAGTTTTAGTTGAAAGAATTAAGGTTCAGTTAAGAAAAAAAGATAAGGATATCAACATTGAAGAAAATAAAAATGTAATTTCTCATGGTAAGTTAAAACTAGATCCTTCCCAACTCGAATGTGAATGGGATGGCAAACAACTGCCCGATAAACTGACTACCACAGAATTTAAAATTGTTGAGGAGCTAGCAAAAAGACCAGGTATGATCAAAGAAAGAGCTTTGCTGATGGATGTAGCTTATCGAGAAGATACAGATATAGAAGATAGGACTATTGATAGTCATGTTAAAAGAATAAGAAAAAAATTTAAAAAGGTAGATAGTGATTTTTCAGCAATTGAAACAAGATATGGAAGTGGATATAGATGGAATGTTAAATAATAATTATGGGAAAAATACTAAAAAATCTCTCTATATTA
>CACJVQ010000023.1 GCA_902596915.1 uncultured Pelagibacteraceae bacterium
AAATAGAAGTCTTCAAAAAAAAATTAAAATAGAACAGATCAGAAAAGAAACAAATTAATGAGCAACAAAAATTTTGGGTTTGGAACTCAAATTAGAAAATCTCCGTATTTTGACTCAACTGTAAAGTGGGGAGCAACAGGTTTTTCTGTATATAATCATATGTATATACCGCGTGATTTTGGTGATCCTGAACAAAACTTTTGGAACTTAATTGAAACAGCAATTTTATGTGACGTTGCTGTTGAAAGACAAGTTGAAATTACCGGACCAGATGCATTTAAATTTATTCAATTATTAACACCAAGAGATTTATCAAAGTTATCAATCGGTCAGTGTAAATATGTTTTAATTACAAATGCAGAAGGTGGAGTGCTAAATGATCCTGTTCTTTTACGATTGGGAGAAAATCATTTTTGGCTATCTTTAGGTGATAGTGATATTTTATTGTGGGCCCAAGGAGTAGCAATTAACTCTGGATTAGATGTGAAAATAACAGAACCAGATGTTTCCCCATTGCAATTACAAGGACCTAAGTCTGCTGAAATAATGATTAAATTATTTGGAGAAGGCATAAAAGATTTAAAATATTATTGGTTTAGAGAATTAGATTTAGATGGAATTCCATTAATTGTATCAAGAACCGGCTGGTCAAGTGAATTTGGTTATGAATTATTTTTAAGAGATGGTTCAAAAGGAAATGACTTATATGAAAAAATTATGTTAGCAGGAAAGGAATTTGGACTAAAACCAGGCCACACTTCTTCTATCAGAAGAATAGAAGGTGGTATGCTCTCTTACCATGCTGATGCAGATATACATACAAACCCATTTGAATTAGGACTAGATCGTCTAGTAAACTTGGACAGTGATATTAATTTTATAGGTAAAGAAGCGTTAACAAAAATTAAAAATAATGGAGTAAAAAGATTACAAGTTGGTTTAGAAATTAGATGTGTCAGACTTGAAAAACCAAATACTACCTTTTGGCCAATACTATATAATCAAAAAAAAATTGGAAAAGTAACCTCTGCAGTTTATTCGCCTCGATTAAAAAAGAATATAGCTCTTGCAATAGTAGAAATTGAATTTTCTAATATCGGCATGGAACTTGATGTTTCTATAAATAAAGAAAATTATAAATGTAATGTAGTTGAAAAACCTTTTTTTGATCCAAAAAAAAGATTACTTCAAAATCATTATAGTTTATTTTCTTAAATTTATGGAATCAATTATTGATGAATTACTAAAGCAAGGTGCTATCAATTATAATAATAGAAATTTTATTCAAGCCGAAGAGTACTATAGGAAAATAATAAAACTTAAACCAAATCATATAGGTGCACATAATAACTTGGGGATAATACTTCAGGCATTAGGAAAGCTTGATGAGGCTAAGCTTAGTTTTAAAAAAACTATAGAACTTAATCCAAATCATATGATTGCTCATAATAATTTAGGCATTATTTTTCAATCATTAGGTAAATTAAAAGAAGCAGAAACATGTTATAGAAGAACTATTGAGCTAAAACCTGATCACATTGGTGCAAACAATAACTTAGGTACAATTTTGCAAATACTAGGCAGACTTGATGAAGCAGAATTAATTTTTAGAAAGGTTATTAAACTCAAACCTGATTTTGCAATGGCCTACAGCAATTTAGGCATTACAATTGAAAGACTTGGAAGACTAAATGAAGCTAAAGAAATCTTTAAAAAAGCTATGACTCTTGACTCAAATAATAAAAAAACAGTAATAGCGTATGGCGAATTACTTTTAAAATTGAATGATCACAATAATGGACTTAATTTAATTTCGCAAGTACAGGGTGTTATTGAATTTAATCAAAAAGATTTTAAAATTATTTAAAAATGAAAAGAATAAACATAAAAACAAAACAAAATAACAATGATAAAATTTTAATTGAAAATGAAAATCCACATTTTATCGGTGCTTGGAATATAGAAAATGATGGTTTATGTAGAGAAATTATTAATTTTTTTGAAGAAAATAAGAACTTACAGAGAGACGGTGTTACAGGTTCTGGAAAGAACCAAGAAATAAAAAAAACAACAGATATAGTTGTTAATCCAAATGATTTAAAATATCCAAAATTTAATTGTCTTAACAAGTACATTCAACATTTATATAGGAATTTTAAAGATTATCAGAACCAGTGGCCATTCCTTAAGAATTTGTTAAAAGAAATGCATATTGGAAAATTTAACATTCAAAAATATATGCCCGGAGGGCATTTCGCAAAAATTCACACTGAAAGAAGTTCAATTGCTTCGTCACATAGATTATTTGCCTGGATGACTTATTTAAACAATGTTGATGATGGAGGTACAACACATTTTTCTCACTACGATATAGACATTAAACCTGAAACAGGCAAAACATTAATATGGCCAGCTGAATGGACACATGCACATAATGGAAAAATTTTAAATAGCGGAGTTAAATACATAATTACTGGTTGGTTGCATTTTCCACATAATAGTAAATCATGAAAAAAAGTTTTGTAATAAAATTTCTAAGCATCATCATATTAAGTTTGTTTTCAAATAACTTAGCATCTGCTGGTTTAAATGGAATTTTTAAAATGGATTTACTTATTGAGTCATTTGAAGATGATGACGCAAAAGAATGTGGGATTACAGAAAAACAAATAGAGACCTCAATAAAATATATTTTGGCTAATTCTGAGATAAAAATATTAGACAAATTTAATCGAGACTATCCCACGTTATATTTTGTTGGAAGCATTGGTAACAATAATGGAACATGTTACGGAGGCACAAGAATACAAGTTTATAAACATATTCAAGATCCAAAAACTTATAATTGGGGTAATTTTATATATTATAGTAAGGGAGCAATTTCATCTGGTGGAACAGGTAATTTTGCTGGCTTTTATTTAGACCAGTTAGAACAAATTGTTAAAATGTTTGTCGTAAAACATTCAGAGGATAATTGACAAAAAAAATTTTAAGTATCGTGGTTCTGGGTTTGTTGTTGAGTAGCAATGCTTATTCAGAATCTAACAATAATTTGAAAGGCGTTAAAGTGTTTGATTTAGAGGTTAGTCACACTAGCGTCACAGTGATAAAAGTTTATCGATGATTAAATTAAATCAAAACGAATTAAACGAATACGCAAATAATATTTTAAATGATTATGATAGCAATAATCCAAGTTCAATTTTTAAAACAAAAATAAAATTAAGCAATAATGATGCGTTACTTATACAGTCAAAAATCTCAAAATTAAGAATTGATAGAGGTGAAGAAGTTATGGGCTATAAGATTGGTTGTGTTTCTAAAGATACCCAAAAAAAAATGGGTTTCACCCAGCCTGCTTGGGGAACACTTTGGAAAAGTGAATTATATAAAAGTGGGGTGGAGCTAAATAAAAAAGATTATTCTAATCCTGCTATGGAAGCTGAGTTTGGTGTGAAGTTAAATCGTGACATAGATCCAAAACTTGTTTCTTTCGATTATATACTTAACTCAATTGACTCAATTTATCCTTTAATAGAAATTCATAATTTAGTTTTTAACGGAGAAGAACCTTATGGCGCAGAACTGTTAGCAAATAATGCATTACACGCTGGTGTTATTTTGGGACCAAAAAATGAATTTTCAAAAGATCAAAAAATAACAGATCTAAAACTAATTTATGATAATAAAACAATAGATACGTGGACAGATAAAAAATGGCCCTTTGATATGTTGTCTGAAGTTGAATGGTTAGTTAAAGAACAAGCCAAGATAAATGTTATTTTAAAAAAAGAAGATTTAATTTTAACAGGGGCGTATGGTTTTCCAGTTCCTATAAATAACAATACATTGATTAAAGTTTCTTCGTCAGAATTTGGAGATGTAGAGGCAAAATTTAAATAATAAACGACTACTTGATTGCATCACACTCGCGTCACACTAGCGTCACACATAATATAGAAATTTTATAAAAACTTAAGTTTTGAAAAAATTTAACGTTGATTTTATTGAATGATGGTGCCCCCGCACGGATTCGAACCGCGGACCTATTGATTACAAATCAATTGCTCTACCAACTGAGCTACAAGGGCATGAAGCGTTTTTTAATAGCATTTATTATATTATCAAGAAATTATTTTTGTTGATTTATATGATGAAAAACTATTGCTGCACTATTGGATATATTCAAACTCTCAATGTTTTTGTTAATATTTATCTTTACTGAGAAATCAGTATATTTTTTAGTATGCTGATTAAGACCATGTCCTTCAGAACCAAATAATAATACATTATTTCCATTCCACTTGACTTCTGTAAAGTTCTTATCACTATTGGCAGCGAAACCATAAATCCAAAAATTTTTATCCCTTAAATATTTTAAAGTAGTATTTATATTTGAAACTTGAAAAATGTTTAATTGCTCAACACAACCACTTGCTGATTTATATAATAATTTACTTTCACTTGGAAAATGTCTTTCTTTAACAATTAAACCATCTATATTAAATGAAGCTGCACTTCTGATTAAAGAACCTATATTTCTTGGATCAGTAACTTCATCTAAACATGCAAATGTTAAATTATTTTTGCCTTTAATAAACTCTTTTAATTCAGGATTTTCTAAATGTTCAATTTCTGCAACATAGCCTTGATGCAAAATATCTTCACTTCTACAATATTTATCCAATTCTTTTTTGGTTTTGAAAAAAACTTTTATATCCTTTAATAAATTTTTATGAGGGTTGTGCTTATGTATATTTTTTTTACTCTCCTCCGTTAAGAATATTTTGATTACTCTTCTATTTGGGTTTTTTAATGCTCCAATAACAGCGTGTCTTCCAGCAATAAAAAATGATGATTTTTGAGTCATATTTTACGAATTTACAGGGTTTTTTTTACTATTTTTTCTTAAATTCACTTATTGCATTTGTACAATAAAAATATATAAAACGCATGTTGTTTAAAGCTTTATTGAACAAGGGGACGCTTCCCCTGCTATTAGGGAGGGGTACCAAAGCGGTCAAATGGGGCGGGCTGTAAACCCGTTGACTTCGGTCTTCGAAGGTTCGAATCCTTCCCCCTCCACCATTCAATAAAAATTTAAATAATTTAGGAGTGTACTTGGGTGATGCGGGTGTAGTTCAATGGTAGAACGCTAGCCTTCCAAGCTGGATGTAAGGGTTCGATTCCCTTTACCCGCTCCAAATATTAAAAAAGAAAAAAAAGAGGTAAAAAAGTAATGTCAAAAGAAAAGTTTGTAAGAAATAAACCGCACTGTAATATTGGAACTATAGGTCATGTTGATCATGGAAAAACAACATTAACTGCTGCGATAACAAAAGTTTTAGCAGAGTCAGGTGGTGCACAATTTACTGCTTACGACCAAATTGATAAGGCTCCAGAAGAGAAGGAGAGAGGAATTACAATTTCAACTGCACACGTTGAATATGAAACAGATAAAAGACATTACGCTCACGTAGATTGTCCAGGCCATGCTGATTATGTAAAAAATATGATTACTGGAGCAGCTCAGATGGATGGTGCAATTTTAGTTGTTAACGCAGCTGATGGACCTATGCCACAAACAAGAGAGCACATACTTCTTGCTCGTCAAGTAGGGGTTCCTGCGATCGTTGTGTACTTAAATAAAGTAGACCAAGTTGATGATAAAGAAATGATAGATTTGGTTGAAGAAGAAATCAAAGATTTATTAACATCTTATAAATTCCCAGGAGACAAAACTCCAATCGTTAAAGGCTCAGCTTTAGCGGCTGTCGAAGGAAGAGACGATGAAATTGGTAAAAACTCAATTATGGACTTAATGAAAGCAGTTGATGATTTTATACCTCAACCTGACAGACCAAAAGATAAAGATTTCTTGATGCCAGTTGAAGATGTATTCTCAATTTCTGGAAGAGGAACTGTTGTAACAGGTAGAGTAGAGTCTGGAGTAATCAAAACTGGAGAGGAAATAGAAATAGTTGGTATTAGAGATACTAAAAAATCAGTTTGTACTGGAGTAGAAATGTTTAGAAAACTTTTAGACTCAGGTGAAGCTGGCGATAATATTGGTGCACTTCTTAGAGGTGTTGAAAGAACTGATGTTGAAAGAGGTCAAGTTTTATGTAAGCCAGGATCTATTAAACCACACACTAAATTTGAGGCACAAGCCTATGTATTAAAAAAAGAAGAAGGTGGCAGACATACACCATTCTTTACGAAATATAGACCTCAATTTTACTTTAGAACAACTGACGTTACTGGTGAGGTTGAATTGCCATCAGGAACAGAGATGGTTATGCCAGGTGATGATGCAAAATTTACAGTTAAACTAATTACACCCATTGCAATGGATGAAAAACTTAACTTTGCAATAAGAGAAGGTGGTAGAACAGTAGGAGCTGGAGTAGTAACAAAAATTATAGAGTAAACACTATAGGAGTGTAGCTCAATTGGTAGAGCGCCGGTCTCCAAAACCGGAGGTTGGGGGTTCGATTCCCTTCGCTCCTGCCAATAAAGTTTATAAAATTATGAAGAACCCTTTAAAATTTATCCAAGATGTAAAACAAGAAGCTTTTAAAGTAACTTGGCCAACCGCTAAAGAGACAGTTCAAGGTGCATTAATGGTTCTTGCAATGGCAGTTTTAGCCTCATTATTTTTTTTACTGTTAGATCAAGTATTAAAATTCTTTTTAGAAATCATACTTAGAGTGAGCATCTAATGAAAAATTGGTATATTGTTCAATCCCATTCAAGCTTTGAAAATAAGGTTGCACAACTAATAAAAGAAGAAGCGGAAAAAGCAGAAATTTCTGAAAAGATTGAGGAAATTATAGTGCCTACACATGATGTTACTGAAGTTAAAAGAGGCAAAAGAGTTCAAAGGAAAAAAAAATATTTTCCAGGCTACGTTTTAATTAAAAGTGAAATGGATAATAATATTTACCACATGATTAAAAATCTAAAAAAAGTAAGTGGCTTTCTTGGATCAAGGGGCACCCCGATACCAGTGTCTGACAAAGAAATAGAAAAGATTTTAGGTCAAATTAAAGATGGTGTTGCTCAACCAAAATCAGGAGTAGAATACAGTGTTGGAGAAAAGGTTCAAGTCATAGATGGACCCTTTGCTTCATTTGCTGGATTGGTAGAGGATATTGATGAAGATAAATTAAGATTAAAAGTTTCTGTTTCAATTTTTGGAAGACCTACACCAGTTGATCTTGAATACAACCAAGTAGAAAAGGCAAGTTAATGGCAAAAAAAGAAATAAGTGGATACGTAAAGTTACAAATTAAAGGTGGTCAAGCTAATCCAGCGCCACCTGTTGGACCAGCTCTCGGACAAAGAGGTATTAATATAATGGAGTTCTGCAAAGCATTTAACGATAAAACTAAGAGTTTCGCAGGCAAACCAGTCCCAGTTATAATTACAGTTTATAAGGATAAAAAATTTGATTTTATAATAAAATCGCCACCAGCATCACATTTTATTAAAGAAGCTATGAAATTAAAAAGTGGATCTAAAGAACCTGGAAGAAATATTGTGGGGTCCATATCGAAACAGCAACTTAAAGATATTGCAGAAAAGAAAATGGCAGACTTAAATGCTCACGATTTGGATGAAGCTGCAAAAATTATTGCTGGATCTGCAAGATCAATGGGAATAGAGGTTAAAGACTAATGAAATCAAAAAGATATAAGAAACTGCCAGAAAAAACTAACGAATTACCATCTGAAAAAATTGATAGTATACTTAATTTGATAAAATCTAATTGTACAACAAAAT
Organism: uncultured Pelagibacteraceae bacterium; assembly: GCA_902596915.1. Classification (GTDB taxonomy): domain Bacteria; phylum Pseudomonadota; class Alphaproteobacteria; order Pelagibacterales; family Pelagibacteraceae; genus Pelagibacter. Next base: position 7,786 of record CACJVQ010000023.1, read on the forward strand.
TTGATGAGTCAGTTGATTTAAGTTTTAGAATTAATAATAAACAAAAAAAAAATGAAGTTAACCTAAGAACAGTTGTAAATTTACCAGGCGGTACAGGTAAATCAATTAAAGTAGCTGTGGTATGTGAAGAAAGCAAAATAGATGAAGCTAAGAATGCAAATGCTGATGTGGTAGGAGGCGATGACTTAGTTGAAAAAATTAAAAATGGGGAACTAAATTTTGAAAAACTTATATGTACACCATCAATGATGATTAAACTTTCGAAGTTAGGAAAAGTTTTAGGACCAAAGGGATTAATGCCAAACCCTAAATTAGGTACAGTCACTAATGATATATCTAAAGCTGTAAAAGAAGCAAAAGCTGGTCAAGTTGAAATTCGAAATGACAAAGATGGAAATATAGGTTTAAGTATTGGAAAAAAATCTTTTGAAGACGACAAACTTGTTAAGAATTATTTAGCGGTTATTGATGCTTTAGAAAAAGAAAAGTCTAATTTAACTATAAAGGGAGATTTAGTTAAACAAGTATTTATAACTTCAAGTATGGGCGTATCCTACAAATTAAAGTTAGATAAGAGCTTTTAATTATGATGAACAAAGAACAAAAAAAACAGTACATAAATGAAATGACAACTCAGTTTGATAAAACTGAAGCAGTTATTGTAACACATTATCAAGGCTTAACTGTTACTCAATTAGATGAGCTTAGAAAAAAAATGCGTGAGCATGGTATAATATTTAAAATTACAAATAATAGAATTACAAAGCTTGCTTTAGAAAAAACAAAATGTAAAGAACTGTCAGATTTGTTTTCAGGCCCAACAGCAGTAGCATTATCAGAAGATGCAATCACATCTGCAAAAATTCTCACCAAATTTTCAAAAGAAAATGAAAATCTTAAAATCTTAGGTGGAATCATGGGTAACGACATTTTGGATCTCGCGGGAGTCAAAAATGTTGCAACATTACCTTCATTAGAAGAAGCAAGAGCTAAAATTGTAGGTATTTTAAGGTCTCCTGCACAAAAAATAGCAAGTATTTTACTTGCACCCGCTTCAAA
>CACJVQ010000024.1 GCA_902596915.1 uncultured Pelagibacteraceae bacterium
TTCCACATCTTCGTTTGGCATAACATAACTAATTTGAAAATAATTTTTTTTGATACTTTGCCAATTTTTTGCAAAAATGTTTTCACTTAAGTAATTTAAATTGTTTGTTTCTAAATCAACTAGAACTGGTATTAAAAAAACATCTATTTTTTTTGGTAATGAAATAGTTATATTTTTAGTGTCTAAAAATTTAATTAACTTTTTTCTATTAAATTCTACTTCCATAATGCTTTTATATTTTTGATTTATAAATTTTTCATCCAATATTGAAAAGTTTTCGATTAATTTTTTAACATCGTTTATTGGCGTGTTTTTAATTTTATCAAGATCTTTTCTCTCAAGTATCATTTGAGTGATATCTTCAAATGCTTTTTTAAAACCCCTATCTATAACTTTAAGTTTATTAAAATTAAGATTATATTTTTCCTCAACTTCAATTTGTGAAACTACAAAAGTTTTAGCAAGTACTTCCTTTGTGGAAAACTCTATAAAATTAAAGGTTAAAAATATGAAAAATATATATAAACAATTTGATATATTTTTTTTAAAAAAATACATAACTTTGTTATATGGCATCAAATAAATTAACATACAGTAAGAGTGGAGTTAATATTCCAAAAGCAGATAGTTTTGTTAAGTTCATAAGTTCGCTAGCAAGAAAATCAAGTAAAAGTGGTGATTTTAAGAATATAGGGGGCTTTGGAGCAATCTCGCCAATACCTAAACAACTAAAAGATCCTCACATTGTTACTAGTACTGATGGAGTTGGAACAAAAATTGAGATTGCAAATGATCTAAATAAATTTGATACAATTGGAATAGATCTTGTTGCGATGTGTGTAAATGATTTGGTCGTTCAAGGAGCGAAGCCTTATTTGTTCTTAGACTACATTTCGATTAGCAAAATTAATTTAAGTAAATTAAAACATTTAGTTAAAGGTATTGTTAAGGGATGTGATATTGCGGGTTGCAAATTAGTTGGTGGCGAAACTGCTGAAATGCCAGGAACGTATACTAAAGGTAAATTTGATATAGCGGGTTTTTCTGTTGGTCTTGTTGAAAAGAAAAAAATACTTAATAAAAAAATTAGAAATGATGATCTTATTTTAGCAGTACCTTCTAATGGACTTCACTCTAACGGTTATTCCTTAGTGAGATATCTCCTAAAAAAAAAAAAAATAAATTTAAAAACAAGTAAATTTCTCAAAGACGAATTAATTAGACCAACTAAAATTTATGTAAAAGAATTATCTCTTATTAATGAAAAAAATTTAATAAATGGATGTGCAAACATAACTGGTGGAGGTTTAGTGGATAATATTCAGAGAATAATACCAAAAAATTTATGTGCTGAAATAGATCTGAATAGAGTCAAAACATTAAAAATTTTTACATGGTTACATAAAATGGGTGTAAGTGAGAAAGAAATGTTAAAGACCTTTAATTGCGGTGTAGGTTTTTGTTTAGTGACAAATCCTAGAAATTTAAATTCAGTAACTAAATATTTCGGAAAAAAATATAAACCCTATATAATTGGAAAAATAGTTAAAAATTCAAAAAAAGTGAAATTAAGTGGAAAAATATCCTGGTAAAAAAAATACTGCTGTCTTTATTAGTGGTAGAGGTAGTAACTTAAAATCTTTAATAAAATACTCAAAAAAAAAAAAATCTTTAATTAAAATTATATTAGTTATTTCAAACAATCCAGACGCTATGGGACTAAAATATGCATCTACATCTAAAATAAAGATTTATGGAATTAAAAATAAATCAAATTTTGAAAGCAAATCACTTAAATTACTAAAGAAATATAATATAGATATAATTTGTTTAGCTGGATTTATGAAACTCTTGTCAGGTAATTTTATAAAAAAATTTTCTAAACCAATATTTAATATTCATCCATCACTTTTGCCAAAGTATAAAGGATTAAATACACATGAGAGAGCAATTAAAAATAAGGATCGATTTGCAGGAGCATCAATTCACAAAGTAACAGAAAAATTAGATTCAGGTAAAGTTATTTTACAAAAGAAGGTAAAAATCCTAAAATCAGATAATGTAAGAAGTTTAAAAAGAAAAGTGCTTAAAATTGAACATGAAATTTATCCAAAAGCTCTTGATAAGTTTTTAACTAATCTTTAAAAAAGAAATCTAACTCTATCTTAGCGTTCTCGATACTATCAGATCCATGAACAGAATTTTTATCAATTGAAATACCATATTTTTTTCGAAGCGTTCCGTCTTCTGCATCTTTAGGGTTAGTTGCTCCCATCAATTTTCTATTTTCTTGAACAGCATTGTCTTTTTGAAGATTCATTACAACAATTGGTCCAGAAGATAAGTAATCACATAAATCATTATAAAATGGTTTAGACTCATGTACTTTATAAAACTTTTCAGCTTCTTCTTTAGAAATATGAATTTTTTTTTCTTTTAAAATTTCAAATCCATTATTTCTAAATTCATTTTTAATCTGATCTTGCAAGTTTCTTTCAACAGCATCTGGCTTAATTATTGATAATGTTTGTTCAATATTACTCATAATTCTCCTCTATAAATTTGTTTAATAATCTAACACCATATCCAGTTGCACCACCAGAATTCAGTGCTCCAGCATATTTAGAAAAGGCCATTCCAGCAATATCTAAATGCGCCCAAGGTGTTTTATTAATTATAAATCTTTGTAAAAATTGAGCTGCAGTTGTTGATCCAGCTCCTCCAACATAATTAATATTTTGCATATCCGCATTATTTGAATTCATTAATTTGTTATAATTCTCGTGAAGTGGCATTGCCCACACTTTTTCTTCTACTTGCTCTCCAGCATCAAAAAGTTGTTTAGACAATTTTTTATTATTTGACCAAAGTCCAGCATATTCAGATCCAAGCGCAACAATTATTGCTCCAGTTAATGTTGCTAAGTCAATAATTAGACTTGGCTTAAATTTCTCCTCAGTATATGTAAGTGCATCAGCTAAAACTAGTCTTCCCTCAGCATCTGTATTTAAAACTTCAATTGTTTGTCCGCTGTAAGATTTTACAATATCTCCAGGTCTTTGTGCATTTGCTCCTGGCATATTTTCAACTAATCCAACAACTCCAACTGCATTAATTTTAGATTTCCTTAAAGCTAGAGTTTTCATAAGACCAACTACTGTTGCTGAACCAGCCATATCATATGTCATATCTTCCATAAATTTTGCAGGTTTGAGTGAAATTCCACCAGTATCAAAACAAACACCTTTTCCGACAAAGGCTAAAGGTTTTGATTTATTTTTATTTCCATTCCACTCTATTGTTACCATATAAGAACCTCTGATACTTCCTTGTCCGACACCGAGTAATGCGTTAAAACCTAATTTTTTTAATCTCTTTTGGTCATATACTGTTACTTTTAATCCGAACTTTCTTAATTTAACAATTCTCTTTGCGTATTCATCTGGGTGCAAAATATTTCCAGGTTCAGAAACTAAATCTCTAGTAAGAAAAACTCCTTCTAAAAGAGCATTTAATTTATTTCTTAATAAATTTTTTTGTTTAACATTACTGCCAACAATACTTAAGTTTATATTAACATTTTTTTTCTTATCTGTTTTATAAAGATTAAAATTATAAGACTTAAGTTGTGCTCCATGAAGAAACTTTTCTAATTGTACATTAGTAAAAGAATTATTTTCTACATTTATAAATGAATTCTCTTTTTTATTGTCCTTTAAAAAAACAAATAATTTCGAACCAAGTTTTTCAAAATCTAATGAAGCTTTTGACTTCGTACAATTTACTAATATGTAACTTTTGTTATTATAATCTTTTGTAAGGAAATTTTGTTCCAAGAAAAGCTTATTAGAGAATACTGATTTTGTTAATTCCTCAATCTCTTTACTTTTTTTAACTTTTTGAGTTAGCAGAATAATCTCATTATCCTTTGAAATTTTTGGTACTTTGTTTACAAAATTTAAATTTATCATTATTATTTTGAAATATTTTTCAGATAATGTTGTATATTTATAAAAACATAAATTTCAATGAATAAATTAATATTTCGTAAATTTTCTCTCGATGTTCTTAATTTCTTTTTAATAGCGTCTTTTAGTATTACTTTTATCGTATGGATAATCCAGGCAGTCAATCTTTTAGATCTGGTATCTGATGATGGGCATAGTTTAAAAATTTATTTTTACTATGTTTCACTAAATTTACCAAAGATATTTAGTAAAATTATAGTTTTTGTATTTTTCATATCAATTTTTTATGTGATTAATAAATACAATAACTCCAACGAGTTGCTAGTTTTCTGGAATAATGGAATTCAAAAAATCAAGTTTATAAATTTTATATTAATGTTTTCATTTTTATTTTTAATTATGCAGTTAGTTTTAAATTTATTTATTGTTCCAAAATCCCAAAACTTAGGAAGACTTTATATAAAAGAATCTAATATAGATTTTTTACCTAAATTAATCTCAGAAAAAAAATTTATAAATGTTATGAAAAATCTTACAATTTTTGTAGAGGAATATAAAAAAGACGGAAAACTTAAAAAGATTTATATTAATGAAAATATAGACTTGAGTAAGTCAAAAATTATTATTGCTGAAAATGGCAGAATAATAAAAAAAGATAATGAATATATTTTAAGATTATTCAATGGTGGAATTACAAATATTAATAAAGATAACGCTTTCACTTTAAACTTTTCTGAAACTGACTATGATTTGTCAGAATTTTCAACTAAAACAATTACAATATCTAAAGTTCAGGAACTAGACTCTATACAGATGTTTAGTTGCTTAAAAGATATTTTTCAAACAAAAGAATTAAATAAGGATGAAAGAATAAATAAACCAGAAAGTGAAACATGCAATGGTAGAACTGTTAAGTCCTTGAGTGAGGAGTTATATAAAAGATCTGTCTTACCATTTTATACTCTTATAATTTCTCTTATAGCCGCAAGTTTGATCATCGAACCAAGATCAAAATATTTTATGAAGTTTCACAAACTAAATCTTTTTTTAATAGGAATTTCGGTAATAATTTTATCCCAGCTAAGTTTAAAATTTTTTTTAAATTCTATAAATATTTTATATTTGATATTATTTTTACCAGTAATATTAGTAATTTTTTATTATATTTTACTACTTATTTTTACTAAATTTAAATTGAACTATCTATGATATTAAAACGTTATGAAAATTATTTGTCAAAACTTTTCTTAAAAAATATTTTAATAATTCTCGTAGTATTTATTTTCTTAAGTTTTTTCTTAAATATTTTTGAAGAAATTAAATATTTTGAAGATAAAGAAAATGAACTTTATTATCCAATAATTTTAACTATATTGAACATACCCTCGATTATCTTTGAAATTCTACCTTTTATATTTTTATTAGGTGTGATGTTCTTTTTTATTAATCTTTATGAAAATGAAGAAATTGAATTGCTTCGAAGTAATGGCGTGAATAATTTCAAAATTACTTTTATAATTTCTGCAGTTTCTTTGTTTGTTGGAATATTGCTGATTTTTGTTTACTATTCATTTTCTGCAAATTTAAAAAGTTTATACTTGGGTATGAAATATAAATACGCAAATGATGGGGGCCATTTAGCAGTTGTAAATGAAGGTGGATTATGGATTAAGGAAAAAAACAAAAGTGGTAATAAAATCTTTATTATAAACGCTAAAACTTATAAATTTAACAATTTAGAAAATGTTGAAATAATAGAGTTAGACAAAAATTATAAATTAATAAATACTATTGTCGCAGAGAAAGCAGATATTATTAGAAAAAATTGGATACTTACAAATGCAAAGATTTTCTCAAAGGAAAAAAAAAGTGAAACATTAAAAAATTATAATTATACATCCAATTTTAATGGAAAAATAATATCTAATTTATTCTCAAATTTAGACTCATTAAATATTTTGCAACTAAATAAACTAAAAAGAAACTATGAGGCTATTGGGTATTCTGCAACTGAGGTTAAGCTTCAAATAAATAAAATATATAGTATACCATTTTATCTTACACTCACTACAATAATAGGTGCTATGCTAATGTTTAAACTTAATTTTATTAAATCAAAATTTTTTTTAATCGTAATAGGTGTATTAGTTTCAGTTATTTTTTACTATGTTAATTATTTTTCAATTTTATTTGGGAAAAATGAAACATTACCGGTAGAAGCTTCAGTATGGTTGCCTCAAATACTAATATTTTTAATATGCTCTTTAGGACTGACTAAACTCAATGAAAAATAAACTTTTTATAAATTTTATAACATTTGTTCTGATATGTTTAGGTTCAAATTTGAAAGCAGCAACCATTTTCTTCGACTCAGAGAATATAAAAATTGAAGAAAACGGGAACATGATATTTGCAACAAAAGGACAAGCAAAAATACCATCAAGTAATTTAGTCATAGAAGGTGATAAATTTATTTATAATAAAATAAATTCTGAACTAATAGTTATAGATGATGTTAAATACTTTGATGATGAAAATAATATATATATTGAAAGTAATAAAATAATTTATAATGAAACAAATAATACAATATTCTCAAAAAACGATACTTACATTAAAAGTGAAGATGATTATGAGATAAATTCAATTGATGTTCTTTATGACAGAAATTTAAATAAAATATTAAGTAATGAATATACAAGTGTAAGCGATAAGAATTTAAATAGTTTTTTATTTAAACGAGGATTAATTTTTGAACTTGTTCCTGAAATTATTTTTTCTAAAGAGGCTATTGTAACCGATAAAAATCTTAATAATTACTTTTTTCAAGAGTCAAAAATTAAATTAAAGAACAACGAAATTATTGGTAAAGAAGTCTTAGTAGAGTTCGAAGACTCGTTTTTTGGTAACAGTGAAAATGATCCGATATTAAAAGGAAAAAGTGTAACTTCTGATAATGAAAGGACAAAGATTTATAAAACAGCTTTTAGTACATGTAATAAAGAAAATAAAAATTGTAGAGGTTGGGAGTTACAAAGTGAATTATTTACACACAATAAGGTTAAAAAGTTATTTGAGTATGAGAATTCTTGGCTTAAGGTTTTTGATAAGAAAGTTTTTTACATGCCATATTTTAATCATCCTGATCCCTCAGTTAAAAGAAAATCTGGATTTCTGAATCCTTTTTATAAAGGGTCAAATAATTTGGGATCATCGATAACAATTCCGTACTTTTACAGTCTGTCGAATTCAAAAGATCTTACATTTAAGCCAAGAATTTATGTAGACAGTGATGTCATAATTCATACTGAATATAGAGAAGCTTTTAAAAATTCTGATTTAAAAACAGATTTCAGTCTAAATAGGAATAATAATAATACAAGTTCACATTTTTTTGCAGATTTAAATGGTAAGCTTGATGATTATACAAACTATGAATTAAAGGTCCAAAATGTTACAAATGATAATTATTTAAAAATACATGATATTAAAAGTTACACACCAATTATAGATAGTGATAGTTTATTAACTTCTCATTTCAGAATTGATAAAGAATTTGATGAGAATACAAATATTACGAGCACAGTAAGACTTTATGAAGATTTGTCAAAAGAAGATAGCGATAAGTATCAGTATATATTTCCAGATTTCAATTTCAAAAAAAATATTGATTTAGATGAAAATTATAATGGTCAATTCAAGTTCTTATCATCAGGCTTTCAAAAAGTTTATAATACTAACATTCACGAAACTCAGATTAACAATGACTTCAATTTTGAGTCCTATGATTTTTTCTCATCAAATGGATTGGTCACTGATTATAGTTTTTTGTTAAAAAATTTTAATACTTATTCAAAAAACTCAACTGTATACGAAGGTAAAAACGATCATGAAATTTTTGGAACATTTTTGCTTAAAACAGAATATCCATTAAAAAAAAAACTTGAGGGAGGAAACAATTTCTTAAAACCGGTTGCTCAACTAAGATTGAGCCCAACTAACGGAAAAAATATTTCATCAACAGGATCAAAAATGGACTATAGTAATATTTTTTCCCCAAACAGAATTGGTAGAAGCGATATGGTTGAGAAAGGTAAGTCCATTACATTAGGCTTAGAATTTGAAAAACAAAATCTTAGTAATGAAAAGATACTTGGCCTAAATATAGGTAATATATTTAAAGATAAAAAAAATGAAGCTTTGCCAAATAAGTCAAAACTTAATCAAACAAGATCTGATATTGTTGGAGATATATTTTACAAATTTGATGATAATTTTGAACTAAATTATAATTTTTCTTATGATAGAGACTTGGATTTTTCGAATTATGACGCAATAAGTGCTAAATTTGGTATTAACAAAGTGGTTACAACTTTTGATTATATTTCTGAAAATCATGAACTTGGAAATTCAGAAATATTAAAAAATGATACTCAAATAGAATTAAATAAAGAACACTCACTTAAGTTTGGTACTACAAAAGATCTAAAAGATGACTTTACCCAGTTCTATAAACTTGCTTACAAATATGAAACTGATTGTTTGTCTGCTTCATTTGAATATGAAAAGAAATTTTTTAGAGATGGTAGCTTAGTACCAGATGAAAGTTTATTTTTTTTGATACGATTTATACCTTTTGCAGATATTAGAGGATCAGCAAATACTATTTTTGATAACTAATGAGTAAAATTAAAATAATAATTTT
>CACJVQ010000025.1 GCA_902596915.1 uncultured Pelagibacteraceae bacterium
AAATTTAGATTATCAAACTTCGACTTATTTCTCCTAAAAAAAAGATTATTTCAAAATGGTTTAAAGAGACTGCACCCAACAAGAATAATATTTAGCGAGTATCTTGATACAGATAATCTTCAAATGTTTTCTGACTCTGAGGAAGGATTGTTACCTAGAAAAAAAGTGAGAATAAGATGGTATGACAAAAAAAAAGAGAAAAATTTAGAAACTAAAATTTCTTCAATTGAAGGTAGATTTAAATTAAGTGAAAAATATTCTAATAATTATAATTTAAGGACTATGTTTGATCCTATATATGGTAAAATCTATCCTTCAATAATTGTTAAATACTCAAGAGAATATTATCTTTTAAATAAACTAAGAATTACTATTGATACAAAAATATATTATGATGATGTCAGAAAAAAAGGACAAACTAGCCTTCAAGATAAAGAGAATGTCCTCGAAGTAAAAGCTAACAATGAGACAACTGATGATTATATAGAAAGGATTATACCATATCCCACTTCTAGATTTTCCAAATATTGTAGGGGTGTGTCATTTTTAGGTAGAATGATTTAGAAAAGTATGTATATGAAACTATTTAACAACAATATACTAACTTAATACAAATGAAATATTTACATACAATGATCAGAGTTTCGAACATAGAGGACTCACTAAGATTTTTTTGTGATGGATTAGGATTAAAAGAAACAAGAAGAAAAGAAAGTGAGAAGGGAAGATATACATTGGTATTCTTGGCAGCCCCGAATGATAAAGGTGCTGAAATAGAATTGACTTATAATTGGGATGGAGACAGTTTAGGTGATGGATCTAGAAATTTCGGACATTTAGCTTATAGAGTTGAAAATATATACGATACCTGTCAGAGATTAAAAGATATGGGTTATACTATAAACAGACCACCTAGAGATGGTCATATGGCTTTTGTTAGGTCTCCGGACAAGATCTCAGTTGAAATTCTTCAAGATGGTTATTTAGAACCTTTAGAACCATGGAAATCTATGGAAAATACAGGTACTTGGTAAGCTGGTATATATGCTTGCAAAAACAAGTAAGCTCATTCTTAAAAAAAAACATAAATCAAAAATTGTTTGTTTAACTGCTTATTCAAAAAATATTGCAGAGGAAATTGATAGCTATACAGATTTAATACTTGTTGGCGATTCTTTAGGTTCGGTTTTATACAATTTTGATACTACAAGAAAAGTAAATTTAACAATGATGATTGAACACTCAAAGAGTGTAAGAAAGGGAGTAAAAAAAAGTTTAATGATTGTAGATATGCCTTTCAACACATACAAAAATAAATCTCAAGCGCTTAAAAATTGTAAAAAAGTGATGAAAGAGACAAAATGCGATGGAATAAAATTAGAGGGAGGAAAAAAAATTATAGATATTGTTAAACACTTAGTTAAATTCAAAATCCCAGTGATGGGACATATAGGTATAATGCCACAATCTGTGAGAGGTAAATTTAAATACAAAGGTAAAACAAACACAGAGAAAAATAAATTATTAAAAGACTCTAAATCGTTAGAAGAAGCAGGTGTATTTGCAATTGTTCTAGAATGTATTGAAAGAAAACTTTCAAAAGAAATCACAGATTCAATTAATATTCCTACAATAGGAATTGGTTCATCTAATTTTTGTGATGGTCAGATTATGGTCACAGATGATTTATTGGGCTTAACAGATACTAAAATAAAATTTGTTAAAAAATATGCTGATTTGAAAGGCAGTGTAAAGAATGCAGTTAAAAAGTTTAAATTAGATGTTAAAAAAGGCTCTTACCCTTCAATTAAATATTCTTATTAAAAATATTTTTTAAAATCTTCGTTAATCTTTAAAATTTCTAGATCCACAAGTCCTCCAATAATAAGCTGTATTGCAACTAATAGAATAAATGCAAGACCAACATAGACAAGCCATAAATGTTTTTGAATATAATTAGCTAAATAGGTGGCCATTGCGCCAGTAAGAACTACAGATAGCAATAAACCAAAAATCATAAAACCAAAGTTACCCTTGGAGGCCCCAACAACACCTATGACGTTATCGAAACTAATTGTAATATCTGCAAAGAGTACTTTGTACATACCCTTTGCAAATGAAGGTTCTAAAGATTTTTTTGTGGGTGATTTTACTTTCTTTTGAATTTGAAAGAGATCTTTTCTCAAATCATTTACTATCCAAACTAAAAGTAGCCCTCCCAAAATCTTTATAAAGTAGAATTTAAACAAATATGTTGCAAATACTGCGAATAGAACTTTAAAAACTAGAGCTCCAACCACTCCCCAAAAAATTATCTTTTTTCTGTTTTTAGGTACAAAATTTGCAGCTATTAGACCAATTATAATAGCATTATCAGCCGCTAAGATTATATCTATAAAGATAATTTGTAGTAAAATGAGGGATTCTTCGATCAAGATGTTTATATAATAGTAATTATTCTTAAATTTTCAATAAAACATATGAAATTTTTATTGATTTAATAAATAATACATAATCAGATGTATTTTTTTAAAAATAAGGAGGATTAATGAAAAATTTAAAAACTTTAATTTCTATTTTATTTTCTGTTTTGTTAACAGCTAACGTAAATGCTGCTGAGAAGTGGGATATGGCTTTAGCTTACGGTGCAAGCAATTTTCATTCAGCCAATGCTGCAGAATTTGCTAAAAACGTTTCAGAAAAAAGTGGAGGTAAATTAACTATTGTAACTCACCCTGGAGGATCATTATTTAAAGGCGGAGAAATCTTTAGAGCAGTTAGAACTGGTCAAGCTCAAATGGGAGAGAGATTCATGTCGGCTCTTGGAAAAGTAGATCCTATTCTTGAGATTGATTCACAACCATTCTTAGCAACATCTTATGATGATGCTATGAAACTTTACCAAGCATCAAAGCCAGCAATTATTGAAAGCTTGAGTCAAAAAGGATTAGTATTTTTATATGCTGTGCCATGGCCTGCACAAGGTTTGTATAGTAAAAACGAAATAAATAGTGTTTCAGATTTGCAAGGTTTAAAATTCAGAGCCTATAATTCAGCAACAATTAGAATTGCTGAACTTACTGGTATGGCTCCTACAAAAATTGAAGCTGCAGAAATAAGTCAAGCATTTTCAACAGGAGCGGTTGAAAGCATGATTACTTCACCAACTACTGGAAAAAATAGTAAAATATGGGAGAACGGTGTTAAATATTTCTATGATATTGCTGCTTGGTTTCCAAAAAATATGGTTGTTGCGCATAGAGGGTCTTGGAATAAGTTAGATGCAGATACTCAGAAACTGATAATGAAAGAAGCAACTGCTGCAGAAGAAAAAGGTTGGATGCTTTCTAGAGTTGGAAACATTGAGGATAAAAAAGCATTAGCTGCTGCAGGAATGGTAGTAGGTAAAGTAAATGCTGATTTAGAAAAGCATTTCCAAAAAGTTGGAAAAAAAATGGCAAAGGAATGGAAGAAAAAAGCTGGCAAAACAGGATCTAGCGTACTTGCTGCTTACAAATAAAATTAATATAATGAGAAAGGCCGTTTAAAAAAACGGCCTTTTTTATGTTACAAAAAATAAATAAATCTTTAAATAATCTCTATAATTTCTCAGGATATATTGCTGCATTTTTTTTAATTCTGATTGCAGTTTTTATTTTAACTGGAATTGCCTCTAGAATGTTTAGTTTTTATATAAGAGGTTTAGCTGAATATTCTGGTTACTGTATGGCAGCTTCCTCATTTTTTGCACTTTCATACACTTTTGTAAATGGAGGCCATATTAGAATTACATTATTTTTAGAAAAAGCCACCGATCTCAGAAAAAATTTTCTAGAAATTTGGAGTTTAACCATTGCATCTATTTTTTCAGGATATATGGCCTTTTATTTTCTTAAAATGTTAAAGATATCTTATGAGTTTCAAGAAAGAAGTGAAGGAGCAGATGAGATTTTAATTTGGATACCCCAATCAAGTGTAGCAATTGGTTCATTATTATTTTTTATATGTGTCTTTCATCAATTAATTTTAAGAATAGTTAATAAGCATGATTGAAATTTTATTAGCATTTTTTTTTATTAGTGTTTTGCTGTTTTTTTTAGGATCTGGGATATGGGTAGCCATCAGTATGGTTGGGGTATCTTCAATAGGTATGATTTTGTTTACTTCTAGACCAGTAGGAGATGCGATGGCCACAACTATATGGGGAGCTTCATCATCGTGGACACTAACAGCATTACCATTATTTGTGTGGATGGGAGAAATTCTTTTTAGAACAAAATTATCAGAGAATTTATTTGAAGGGTTGGCACCATGGCTTCAGAAGTTACCAGGAGGTTTGATACATGTTAATGTTGTCGGTTGTGCCTTGTTTGCCGCTATCTCAGGGTCATCTGCCGCAACAGTTGCTACGGTTGGAAAAATGTCAATTCCAGAGCTAAGAAAAAGAAAATATCCTGAAAAAATTTTACTTGGAAGCTTGGCAGGTTCAGGAACTTTAGGTCTTTTAATTCCACCTTCAATAATTTTAATTATTTATGGTGTAACTGTTCAAGAATCAATTGCAAAACTTTTTATAGCCGGAATAATTCCAGGGATAATGATTGCTCTGATCTTTATGGGCTATGTAATTGTTTGGTCTTTATTAAATAAAAATAAAATGCCAACTAATTATGAAAATTTTTCATTTTTAAATAAACTAGGTAAATCCAAACAATTAATTCCAGTTATATTATTAATACTTGGTGTGATAGGTTCAATCTATACTGGTATAGCAACAGCAACTGAGGCTGCATCTTTAGGTGTTGTTGGAGCTTTAATTCTTTCTTATTTTCAAAAGAGTTTAACTTTAAAAACGTTTAAAGACTCATTGCTTGGAGCAACTAAAACTTCATGTATGATTGCATTTATTTTAGCTGGGGCAACTTTCTTGTCACTTGCTATGGGATTTACAGGTTTGCCTAGAAATCTAGCATTGTGGATACAGAATATGGAGTTATCACCGTATGTATTAATATTTGTATTAATGATTTTTTACATAATTCTTGGGATGTTTCTTGATGGAATTTCTGCAGTTGTTCTTACAATGGCAATAATTGAACCAATGATAAGACAGGCAGGCTTTGATATGATTTGGTTTGGAATATTTTTAGTTATTGTTGTAGAAATGGCTCAAATTACACCACCTGTTGGTTTCAATTTATTTGTTCTCCAAGGAATGGCAAACAAAGATATGGGGTTTATAGCAAAGAGTGCCTTCCCATTATTTCTACTAATGATTTTTGCTGTTCTATTGATTGTACTGTTCCCACAAATCGCTTTATGGATGCCCGAACAAATGATTCAAAATATCAATTAGTATTTTGATTTTTTTGTTCCTTCAATAATTTCTTTTAACTCTTGATACTCTTCACAATTACAGCTTTTCAAAATTTCCAATCTTTCTTTTGCTAAATCAATTCTGTTGGTTACAACATATAATTCACCTAAGTATTCATTTATGCCAACATGCTTTGGATCGACTTGCAAACCTAACAAATAATATTTTTCTCCTGCTTCAAAGTCCCCAAGTTTTCTAGTTGTAAAACCTAGGTAGTTTAGTGTATCAGCTTGTAGGGGATTTTCTTTGTCGAGTTTTAGTAAAATTTTTTGAGCTTTTTCGTATCTTTTTAATGCTTTATCCATTTTATTTTTGGATTCATATTTTTTAGCAGCTTCAATTATTTTTACAGCATTTTTATAGCTCGGTTTTTTATCTGATGAACTTGTTCCAGCAGCAAAAGTTTCAACAGTTAAAAAAAGGAATATGAGAAGAGTAAATAGTTTTTTAATCATAATTATATAAACTTTTTCATTTTATTAAGAGGCTTTAATTCCAAATTATTCTTTATCAAGTTTTCTCTTACTTGTTTTGCAGTTGAAAGAGAACTTGCGTTATCTCCATGTATGCAAATTGAATCGATTTCACAAGGTATTTGTTTTCCACTGTGACAATTAAGGGTTTGGTTTTTTACCATATTGAATACATGTTCTTTAGCTAGCTCAGGATCTGTTATTAGGGCATGATCCTTACTTCTTGATACAAGCGTTCCATCGTCTTCATAATTTCTATCTGCAAAAATTTCACATGCAATTTTCATATTTAATTTTTTAGCTGCAATTTCCATTTTTGAACCTGTTGGTACTAAATAAATTATATCTTTATCAATACTATAAATAGTTTTTGCTAAAATAGTTGCTAGTTCAAGGTCTTCACAAGCCATATTATTCAAGGCTCCATGTGGTTTAATATGAGAAACCTTTTCATCTAATTTAATGGCAATATTTTGTAAAATTTCATATTGATCTATTAAAAGCTTAGAAATCTCATCAGCACCAAGATTAATTCGTTTTCTTCCGAAGTTCTCTGGATCATTGAAAGATGGATGTGCGCCAATACTTACGTTATTTTGCTTTGAAATCTCTACAACTTCTCTCATAGTTTCCTCATCTCCAGCATGGTACCCACAAGCCACATTTGCAGAGTTTACTATTTTGAGTAAATCGGGATCATTCTCATTTGAATGATGCTTTGATTTTTCACCTAAATCACAATTTAAATTAATTTCCATACTATAAAGCTTAAAGTATAACATGACATGATTAAAAATATATCAAATCTTGGTGACGCAGCATTGTACTGTGACTTTGGTACTGAGGTAAATAAAGAAATAAACAGAAATGTTATAAATTATTTTAATAATTTAAGAGATAGTAATTTTTTAGGTATTACAAATATTACACCAAGTTATAATAAACTAGTAATTAGTTTCGATTTAAAACTTACGAGCTATGCTAAATTAAAAAAACAAGTTGAAAATTTAGAGTTAAAAAAAAATAATAGTTCAAAAAATAATCTAATTAAAATCCCAGTTTGTTGTGCAGAGGAATTTGCACTAGATATAAAACGTTTACAAAAATTATTAAAAATAAATGAAGCAAAAATTTATGAAACATTCTTTTCAAAAAATTATTATTGTTATATGACAGGTTTTATTGCGGGAATGCCATTCTTAGGAGATATGGATAAATCTCTTTTTGCAAAGCGTTTAGAAACACCAAGAGTTAAAGTCCCAAAAAATTCTATAGGTATAACAGAGCAATTTTGTAATATTTATACTTTTGAAAGTCCAGGTGGTTGGAATATAATTGGCAAAACACCAGTTGATATTTTTGATAATAAAAAAAATACTGAACCAAATCTAATTAATCCAGGTGATACAATATCATTTTACCCAATTTCTAAACTAGAGTATGAAAAAAAATATGAATAAAAACTATTTTGAGGTATTACGACCAGGTATCAATTCTACATTTCAAGACAATGGTAGAAATAATTTTTATCATATAGGCATACCTTTTAGTGGAGCAATGGATAATAGGAATTTTTTATTAGCAAATACCATTTCAAATAATGGAATAAATAATCCGGTCTTAGAATTTGCATATCAAGGTCCAAAATTGAAATATATAGGAGAAAATATCTCCATCAATGTTACTGGAGATGTTAATTTTAAAATTATAAGAAAAAACAAAAATTTAAAGTTTAGTTGTTACGAAAATATTGTTTTAGAAAATAATGATTGCTTAGATATACAGTCTACCAATCGATCGGTATATGGTTATTTATCTATTGGAGGCACATTTGAGGTAGATTATTATTTAAATAGTTGTTCTACAAATACTAAGGCTAAAATTGGCGCAAATAGTGGGGAAAAACTTGAGACAGGACAAATAATTCAATTAAAAAATATAAAAAAAATCCTGCCAAAAAATAAAATAGAATACCTAAATTCTAAAATTGAAAATATTAGAATAATAAAAGGACCCCATTTTGATTATTTTTCAAAGGATGCAATAGATTCATTTTTTAGTAATGAATTTAATGTAACTAAATTAAGTGACCGTATGGGAATAAGACTTAAAGGACCTAAGATTAATAATATTAAAAATACTAATATAAAGTCAGAAGGATTAGTGAAAGGTGTTATCCAAATCACTGCAGATGGAGATCCAATAGTTATGCTATCTGATCATGGAACTATAGGAGGTTACCCTAAGATTGGAGTTGTAATAAGTGCTGATTATGACAAACTAGTGCAAATACCTCCAGGATCAAAAATTAAATTTAAAGAAATTAATTTAAAGGATGCAGAAACTATTTTTAAGTTGTATGAGATGGAAACTCAAAATTTGATTTCCAATATTAAATGAATTTTATTTCAAAGATACCAGGTCCATTATTAATCTTTTTTGGCGCATTTTGTCTAAGTTTTGGTGGGTTGATTGTCAAATCATTTGAAGGATCAACTTTATGGCAAATCTTATTTTGGAGACAGGTTTTTTTTATAATTGTTGTAACTATTTTTTTAATTGTAACTTACAAAAGAGAGGTATTTAAAAAAATTTATTTATCGGGAATTCCTGGTTTAATTGGTGGAATTATATTGGGTATTGGATTTAGCAGTTATGTTTTTGCTATGTACAATACTACTGTTGCAAATACAAATTTCATAATACAAACACAAACAATTTTCTTAGCGATATTTGGATATTTTTTTTTAAAAGAAAAAATTTCAAAAATTACTTTAGCTTCTATTGTTTTAGCAATTTCTGGG
>CACJVQ010000026.1 GCA_902596915.1 uncultured Pelagibacteraceae bacterium
ATTAGTAAGCAGAGAACATATTTTAGCTTTTAAATGGATGGATGTATTTGAGCTAGATTTTATTTATGAAGAGGTAAGAAGAATAAATGATTTTCTTCAAGGCATGTTTAGAGGTGTTGGAATTAAATTAGTAGATTTTAAAGTTGAATTTGGAAGAAGTGAAAGTGATAACAAAAGAGAAATCATGCTTGCTGACGAAATTAGCCCTGATACTTGTAGACTTTGGGACATGCGAACAGATAAAAAACTGGATAAAGATAGGTTTAGAAATAACTTGGGTAACTTAGTTGAAGCTTATCAAGAAGTAGCTATTAGATTAAATATATTGCATGAACAATCAAACATAAGACCATTAACTTATCCTAAACCAAAAGCAGTAAAAATTAAGAAAAAATGAAAGTAAAAGTAATAGTCACTTTAAAAAATGGTGTACTGGATCCACAAGGTAAAGCAATACAGCAAACTTTGAATGGGATGACTTTTGATAATGTTTCAGAAGTCAGACAAGGAAAATATTTTGATATTGAAGTAAACGAAGCAGATGAAAGTGAAGCTAAATCTCAAGTAGAAGAAATGTGTAAAAAGCTTTTAGCAAATCTAGTTATTGAGGATTATAAAATCTTGTAACTACTGAATGAAATCATCTGTAATTATATTTCCCGGTTCAAATTGTGATAGAGATATGGATGTGGCTCTAAAGAAATTTGGTTTTGAAAATCAAATGGTTTGGCACAATGATGCAGAAATTCCCAAAAGTGATTTAATTGTACTGCCTGGTGGTTTTTCTTACGGTGATTACCTTAGATGTGGAAGTATTGCTGGAAAATCAAGAATAATTAAATCTGTTATCGATTTTGCAAATTCAGGGGGATTAGTTCTTGGAATTTGTAATGGTTTTCAAATACTCACTGAGACAGGTTTGTTACCTGGAATACTTCAACAAAATAAATATTTAAACTTTATTTGCAAAAATGTTTTTGTAAAAATTAAAAATAAAGAAAACAAATATTTTAAAAAAATTAAAAAAGAAGTTTTAGAACTCCATATTGCTCATAACGAGGGAAATTATTTTTGTTCACATGATGAATTAAAATCAATTGAAGATAACGGTCAAATCGCTGTTACGTATTGTGACCATAAAGGAAATGATGATGAAAAAAATAATCCAAACGGTGCGTTAAAAAATATAGCAGGAATATTTAACAAAGATAAAAATATTTTAGGTATGATGCCTCATCCAGAAAGAATGATTGATCCATTTCTTTCAGGTGAAGATGGATCATTATTTTTTGAAAATTTAATTGAAAGCTTATAATGGTTGAAGTTAATGAAAAAATAGCAATTGAGCATGGATTAAAAAGTGATGAATATAAGAAAATCTGTGATCTTTTAAAAAGAACACCCAATATTACTGAATTAGGTGTTTTTTCAGCAATGTGGAATGAGCACTGCTCTTACAAATCATCCAGAAGACATCTAAAAAAATTACACACCAAAGGTGATCAAGTTATTCAGGGTCCAGGAGAAAATGCTGGAGTTGTTGATATTGAAGATGATGATGCAATTGTATTTAAAATAGAAAGTCATAACCATCCTTCATTTATTGAGCCCTATCAAGGAGCAGCAACGGGTGTTGGTGGAATTATGAGAGATGTATTCACAATGGGTGCGAGACCCATTGCTAATTTAAACTCTATTCATTTTGGCTCACCAGACCATGAAAAAACAAGAAATCTATTAAGAGGAGTTGTTAAAGGTATTGGTGGATATGGTAATTGCATAGGTGTTCCAACAATTGCTGGTCAAACTTGCTTTGACGAGTCTTATAATGGAAATATTTTAGTTAACGCAATGACATTGGGTTTAGTTAATAAAAATAAAATATTTTATTCAAAAGCTGCTGGAATTAACAAACCAGTAATTTATGTTGGCTCAAAAACAGGAAGAGATGGAATACATGGCGCAAGTATGGCATCAGCTATTTTTGACGACAAAATAGAGGAAAAAAAACCTACAGTTCAAGTTGGTGATCCATTCACAGAAAAACTTCTTCTTGAAGCTTGTCTTGAACTTATGGCAGGTAAATCAATTATATCAATTCAGGATATGGGTGCTGCGGGTTTAACATCCTCTAGTATTGAAATGGCGTCTAAAGGTGATTTAGGTATTGAAATAGATTTAACAAAAGTTCCTTGTAGGGAAGAAAATATGACACCTTATGAGATAATGTTATCAGAAAGCCAAGAGAGAATGCTTATTGTTTTAGAGGAAGGAAAAGAAAATGAAGCAAAAAAAATATTTGATAAGTGGAACTTAGACTTTGCTGTAATTGGGAAGACAACAAATAGTAAAAATATTGAATTATTTTTCAAAAATGAAAAAGTTGCTAAAATCCCTATTGATTTCTTAGCGGAGAATGCACCCATGTATGATCGAAAATGGATAAAAGCAAAACTTCCAAAAGAAAATAGCTTTTCAAAGGATCAATTTAAATCTTTAAAACTTAGTGATTGTTTAAAAAAAGTTTTAATTGACCCTAATATCGCAGATAAAGAATGGATCTGGGACCAGTATGATCATACAGTTATGGGTGATACTATACAAAAACCGGGGGGGAATGCTGGTGTTGTTAGAGTTCATGGCACAAATAAAGCTGTTGCTGCAGCAGTGGACTCGTCTGCAACTTATTGTCATGCTCACCCATTAACAGGTGGCAAACAAGTAGTTTGTGAAAGCTGGAGAAATATGATTGCTGTAGGTGCAAAACCAATAGCAATTACGAATTGCTTAAATTTTGGTAATCCAGAAAAAGAGAAAAATATGGGTGAATTTGTTGAGTGTGTTGAGGGGATTACAGAGGCATCTAAATATTTAAATTACCCTGTGGTTTCAGGAAACGTCTCTTTTTATAATGAAACAAAAGATAAGGGAATTAAACCCACGCCCTCAATTGGGGGTATAGGATTATTATCTAATTACAAAGAAATGATGACAATGGAATTAAAGAATGAAGGTAATTATCTTTTAGTAATTGGTAAAACTGAAGGACATTTAGATCAATCAGTATTTGCAAGAAATATATTATCAGAATTGAATGGTCCCCCACCAGAAGTTAACTTATTCAACGAAAAACAGAATGGGATGAGTATTTTAAATTTAAAAAATAAAAATTTAATTGAGACCTGTCATGACGTGTCTTTAGGAGGAATTTTAACTGCTATATCTAAAATGGTTATTAAAAGTGATAAGGGTGTAAAATTATTTCCTTTAGAGGGCTTAGTAAATAAATTTGAGTATTTTTTTGGTGAAGATCAAGCAAGGTATATTATTGAAGTTAAACCAGAAAATTTAGAAAATGTTGAAAATATGCTTAAAAAGGACTCTATTCATTTTGACAAGTTGGGTTTAGTAGATAGCAATAAAATTACATTAGAAAATGATCTAAAATTATCAATTGACGATATTAAACAAGGCTATAAAAATTGGCTAAAGGAATATATGGTTAACTAATGGCAATGGATTTAAAAGAAATTGAAAACTTAATAAAAGAAGCATTACCCGATGCTAAGATAGAAATTCAAGATCTTGCAGGTGATGGTAATCATTATTCTGCTACAGTAATTTCGTCGCAATTTGCAGGAAAGAGTAAAATTCAACAACACAAAATGGTATATAATTCACTTAAAGGGAAAATGGGCAACGAATTACATGCACTAGCAGTTAAAACTAAGGAGAAC
The DNA here is from genome assembly GCA_902596915.1 of uncultured Pelagibacteraceae bacterium. GTDB lineage: Bacteria > Pseudomonadota > Alphaproteobacteria > Pelagibacterales > Pelagibacteraceae > Pelagibacter. Next base: position 3,738 of record CACJVQ010000026.1, read on the forward strand.
TAGATGGATAATCAAACTAATGAATTAATTAATAATGAAATTAAAAGTAACGAAGTGTGCTTATTCATGAAAGGAACACCAGACGCTCCTCAATGTGGATTTTCTATGGCTGTTACAAATATTTTAAAAATGCTTGAGGTGAACTTTAAAGGTGTAAACGTTTTAGCAGATCAAAATCTTAGAGAGGGAATTAAAGTTTTTAGTGACTGGCCTACAATCCCACAGCTATATGTAAAAAATGAATTTATTGGTGGATGTGATATTGTTAAAGAAATGTACGAAAGTGGAGAATTAGCAAAACTTCTTGAAGAAAACGGAATAGAATTTAAAAAGAAAAGCTAAGATTACTTTTAGAATTATAAATTAATTATCTAGAATAATACTCAATTACAAGGTTAGGTTCCATCACAACAGGGTAAGGAACTTCCTCAAATTTTGGAATTCTTACAAATTTAACTTTTTTATTTTTTTCATCTAGTTGTAAATACTCAGGAACTTCTCTTTCTTTGTTAGCAAGAGCTATATCTATCAAAGCTAATTGTTTTGATTTGTCTCTTATTTCAATACTGTCTTCTTCTTTAACTTGGTAGCTAGAGATATTAACTTTTTTTCCATTAACTCTAACGTGTCCATGATTTATTAATTGTCTAGATGAAAAAATAGTATTTGATAATTTTGATCTATAAATTACTGCGTCTAACCTTCTCTCAAGTAAACCAATTAAATTTTCTGCAGTATCACCTTTTTTCATAATAGCTCTCTTATACATATTTCGAAATTGTCTTTCATTCATGTTGCCATAGTAACATTTAAGTTTTTGTTTAGCCTGAAGTTGAATACCGTAATCTGATGGTTTAGATGACTTAGTTTGTCCGTGTTGTCCTGGAGGGTAAGCTCTAGTGTTAAAAGGACTTTTGGGTCTACCCCATAAATTAACTTTAAGTCTTCTATCTACTTTATGCTTTGAGTTTAATCGTTTTGTCATATTGTGGTAATGGGGTTTATAGACATCAAAATATTTTTGTCAATCAAGGTTTTTTAGTTAGACCCGCAAATACACTTGATAAAATGCGTATTTCTTTTTTAGATAGTTCCATTTTATAAAAAATACTTCGTAAATTTTCTATCATAATAGGTTTTTTTGCCTTTTGTTTAAAAAAATTTTGTTTTTCAAGGGTAGATAAACAGAAGTTCAGCATGCTAGATATTTCTTTCTTAGTAGCTGTTTGTATTTTTTTTGACTTTTGAAAATCAACTTTACTTATAGATATTAAGTACGATACAGTTTGAGCTACAATTACTAAGCTATGTGATAAATTTAAAGATCTAAATTTACTATTACTTGGAATTTGCAATGTATAGTCAGCATAACTTACTTCATCATTTGTTAATCCAGAAGATTCTGAACCAAACAAAAAACTAACTCTCTTTGTAAAGTTTATTTTTTTTAAGCTATCTAATGAAATATGTTTAATATTTTTATTTCTAAACCTTGCTGAAGTTGCAATTAAAATATCAGTTTTGTCTAATGATTTTTCTAAGTTTGGATAAACTTTAGTTTTTTTTATTATATCTTTGGCTCCAACAGAAGTTGCTATAATTTTATCATTTGGAAATATTGGTTTTGGTTCTATTACTGATAAATTGTTAAAACCAAAATTTTTCATAGCTCTTGCACATAATCCAATATTTTCAGATAGCTGAGGTTTGTGAAGGATAAATGAAATATTATTAAAATTCATTAAGCACTTGCTGGTGCATTATCTTTAAATAACTTATAATCAAGACTATCTATTAATGCTTTAAATGAAGCATCAATAATATTTGGTGATACACCTATTGTAAACCAATTCTTGCCCTGGGAATCTGTGCTTTCAATTGAAACTCTAGTTACAGCCTCTGTTCCTGTATTTAATATTCTTACTTTATAATCAACTAATCTTAAATCTTTAAGATAATCGGAATATTTAGAAATCTTTTTTATGTTATTTCTGATTGCGTTATCTAAAGCATTTACTGGACCATTGCCCTCACCTTCACATACAATAGTTTCGCCATCTACTTCAAGTTCTGCTTTTGCTGATGAAACAATTTCTCCAGATGAGTTTTTCTTAACAGAAACATCGTAAGCCTTAATTAATAAATATCTTGGAATTTCACCCACTATTCTTCTAGCCAATAATTCAAACGAAGCATCTGCACCATCATAACTATACCCAATAAATTCTCTTCCTTTAACTTCTTCTAAGAGTTGTTTAATTTTTGGATCATTTTTTTTTATATCAATTCCTATAGTTTCTAATCTAGACAAAATATTAGACTGCCCTGCTTGATCTGAAACAACAATATTTCTTGAATTCCCAACATCTCTGGGATCAATGTGCTCATAGGTTTTTGGGTCTTTTTGTACTGCAGAAACATGCATTCCACCTTTGTGCGAAAATGCTGCAGCACCGACATAAGGCAAATGTTTATTTGGTTTTCTATTTAAAATTTCATCTAATAGTCTAGAGCATTGCGTTAAATGTTTAATACTCTCCTCACTTATATTTATTTCATAATTATTAGAAAATTCGTGCTTTAAATATAAAGAAGGTATTAGTGACATTAAATTAGCATTACCACATCTTTCTCCCAAACCATTAATAGTTCCCTGCACTTGTCTAACACCAGCTTGAATTGCAACTAATGAATTAGCAACTGCATTTTCTGTGTCGTTGTGTGCGTGAATTCCTAAATTTTTGCCAGGGATATGTTTTACAACATCTGTAACTATTTTGGATACTTCATGGGGTAATGTTCCACCATTGGTATCACATAGAACAATCCATCTTGCTCCTTGGTCATAAGCAGATTTGATACAATTTAAAGCATATTCTTTATTTGATTTATAACCATCAAAAAAATGTTCAGCATCAAACATAAATTCTTTTCCAGAATTAATAATGTGTTTTGCACTTTCACTAATATTTTTTAAATTTTGTTCTTTTGAAATACCTAAAGCAACGTCAACGTGAAAATCCCAAGATTTTCCAAACAAGCAAATTGAATTTGCCTTAGAATTTATTAATGATGAAATCATTGGATCATTTTCAGCACTATGATCAGACTTCTTGGTCATCCCAAAAGCTGTTAATATGGAATTTTTAAAAGAATGTTTTTTATTAAAAAATTCTGTATCTGTTGGATTTGCTCCTGGCCACCCACCTTCGATATAGTCAACTCCTAAGTTATCTAATGCTAATGAGATTTTTTCTTTATCATCTAAGGAAAAATCAACGCCTTGAGTCTGAGCACCATCACGTAAAGTAGTATCAAAAATGTATATTTTGTCTGACATTATTTAAATTTCCACGAGGTTTTACCATCTTTATCTTCTATTTGAACTCCTTTTTCTAAAAGCTCATTACGAATTTTGTCAGCTAATTCGTAATTTTTGTCGTCTCTAGCCTTATTTCGTTCTTTAATTTTTATTTCAATTAACTCATTGCTTAAGGTGGATTTATTTTTTTTAAAATTATTCCATTCTTCTTTAGTTTCAGTTAACAGACCTACAAAATTACATGCTGATACAAATACTTTTTTATCTTCTAAATTCCCTGATTGTGATTTTTCGTATAGCTTATGAAGGTTAGCTATATACTTTGGTGTATTTAAATCATCATACAAAGGATAAAGATCATCATCTGAGATTAATTTAGGTTTATCTAATTCAATATAGCCGTTGTACCATTTATCAATTGTTTTTTGACTTTCTTCTAAAAGTTTATCATTCCAATCTAATGGCTGTCTATAATGTGCACTCATAAGAGCTAGCCTTAAAGCCTGACCATTAACATTCTCTTTAAAATCACTTATTTTTAAAATATTTCCTTGGGATTTAGACATTTTTTCATTTGATTGAGTAATAAATCCATTGTGAACCCAATAATTGGAGAAAGTTTCAGTTCCATTAGCACAACATGATTGTGCAATTTCATTTTCATGGTGTGGAAATAATAAATCTCTGCCACCTCCATGAATATCAAATTTATCGCCAAGATATTTTTTTGACATTGCTGAACATTCTAAGTGCCAGCCAGGTCTACCTTTTCCCCACGGTGATGTCCAGCTAGGCTCATCTTCGTTTGAGGGTTTCCACAATACAAAATCTTCAGCATTTTTCTTATTACTTGATACTTCTACCCTAGATCCTGATATTAAATCATCTATTTTTTTATTAGATAATTTTCCATAATCTTTAAATTTATTAACTTCAAAATAGACATGGTTCATGCTTTCGTATGCAAAACCTTTTTTAACTAAAATACTGATCATCTCTATCATCTCTTTAATATTTTCTGTAGCCTTAGGTTGAAAACTAGGTTTTTCACAAATTAGATAACTACAATCTTCTTGAAAATTATTATTAATTTTAGTGGTTAGATCTTTAATCGAGATTTTTTTATCTTTTGCAGATTGAATTATCTTATCATCAATATCTGTAATGTTTCTTACATATGTAACTTTGTCATTACCATATTTGCATTTAAGGACTTTAAAAAGTAAATCAAATATAACCAATGGTCTTGCATTTCCTATATGTGGATCATCATAAACTGTTGGGCCACAAACATACATTTTGATATTATTTTTATCAATTGGCTGGAATTTTTCTTTTTTTCCTCCATAGCTATTTGTTAAAAAAATATCTTTATTCATTATTCTAGGAATATACTTTAATTATAGATTTGTGAATCTATTTGATTAGCTAGGAATCTTGCAAACTGGAATAGGATCCATTTTATGCAAATTTGTGTTTCTTATTTGGATGTATTTCTCTCTATTTTTTGAATTTTCATTTTCCATTGCTTCTTCTAGTTCTTTATAACTTAAACCTAACTGACC
>CACJVQ010000027.1 GCA_902596915.1 uncultured Pelagibacteraceae bacterium
AGATCATGGATGTCATGGCAAATCCCGATTAGTACTGAGGGAAAGTATAAATTTTCAAGAATTAATAAAATTAACAAGAGTCAAATCATAAGTTATTTAAAAAAAGGAGGCATCCCCATAATCACAGGATTTCAAGGTATTAATAATAAAAATAGAATAACTACTATTGGCAGGGGTGGCACAGATGCAAGCGCAATTATGTTTGCAAAGTTTTTCAATGCTGAGAAATGTATAATTTATACAGATGTGGATGGTGTTTATTCTACAGATCCAAATAAACTTAAGTCAGCTAAAAAAATAAAAGTTATATCCTATGAAGAAATGCTAGAAATGGCTTCTCTTGGAGCTAAAGTTATGCAACCTCACTCAATTCAAGATGCAAGGTTGAATAGGGTTGATATAGAGGTGAGATCTTCCTTTACAGATAATGAGGGAACTCTAATAACAAAAAGAAAAAATATAATAAATAATAAGATTATAACTGGTATTTCAAATACAACTAATGATGCTAAAGTTACTCTTTTAGGTGTAAGAGATAAACCAGGTATTGCAGCATCGATTTTTAAACCTCTGTCTGAAAATTCTATAAATGTAGATATGGTAGTGCAAAATATTTCTGCTAATGGAAAAGAAACTGACTTAACTTTTACAATAAAATCAGATGATCTAAGCAAAACAAAAAAAATTATTTTGCAAAACAAAAAAATAAATTTTAGAGATTTGATATTTGATAAGAATGTTTCAAAAGTTTCAATAATTGGAGTTGGAATGGTTACTACTCCCGGAGTGACTTATAGAATGTTCCAGTCTCTTGCTAATCAAAAAATAAACATTCAAGTAATATCTACTTCAGAAATCAAAATTTCTGTCTTGATAGATAAAAAGAATGTGCGAAAAGCTATATCTTCTCTTCACAAAGAATTTAAATTAAATAAATAATTTATGAATATTAGACCCTTTAGGGAAATAAAAAGAAGAAAAACAAAAGAAATTAATGTTGGCAATATAAAAGTTGGAGGAGATAATCCAATTTCTGTTCAATCAATGACCAATACTTTAACAAAAGATGTTAAGGAAACTGTAAATCAAATCAAGCAAATTGAGGAAGCAGGAGCAGATATTGTGCGGGTATCATGTCCAGATCAAGACTCAACGAAAGCTCTTAAAGATATTATTAAAAATACTTCTATACCAATAGTTGCTGACATTCACTTTCACTATAAAAGAGCAATAGAAGCAGCTGAGAGTGGCGCTGCTTGTCTTAGAATTAACCCTGGAAATATTGGAGACAAAAAAAAAATTAAAGAAGTAATCTCTGCTGCAAAAAATAATAATTGTTCAATTAGAATTGGTGTTAATGCTGGATCTTTAGAAAAAGACTTATTAGAAAAATATAAAGAACCGTGTCCAGAAGCTCTAGTAGAGAGCGCATTAAGAAATATTAGTATTGTTGAAGACTTTGACTTTTATGAATTTAAAGTGAGCGTCAAATCCTCTGATGTATTTTTATCTATTGAAGCTTACAGACAACTTTCTAAGGTAACTAATTATCCATTACATCTGGGTATCACTGAGGCAGGGACATTTTTACCTGGGAGTATAAAATCCTCTATTGGTTTTGGATCACTACTTATGAGTGGTATTGGAGACACTATAAGAGTTTCTTTATCGGACGACCCGGTAGAAGAAATAAAAGTTGGAAATGAAATACTTAAATCACTTAATTTACGAAATAGAGGGGTAAAAATTATTTCCTGCCCATCTTGTGCTAGGCAAGCTTTTAATGTAATTGAAACTGTTAAAGAGTTAGAAGAAAGACTGTCTCATATAAAAACCCCTATTTCTTTGTCTATAATTGGATGTGTAGTAAATGGACCAGGGGAAGCAGCTCAAACGGATATTGGTATTACTGGAGGAGGAAAGGGCAATAACATGCTTTATTTAAATGGAGTTGAAAGTAAAAAAATATCAAGTGAGGAAATGATTTCTAAAGTCGTACGATTGGTAGAAGAAAAAGCAGAAGAAATCGAAAAAGCCAAATAATGGTACCTTTATCAAAAGTTCAAGATTTAATAGCAAAACATTCCAAATTGGAAAAAGAGCTATCCTCTCAAGAAATTGATAAAAAATCGTTTGCAGAGAAGTCAAAAGAATACTCTGACTTAAGTGACATTATAAAAGAAGCAGTTTCATACTTTAATTTTCAGAAAAATAAAGACGAATTGGAAAATTTAATTAATGATAATGACACAGACAAAGAGATGAAAGATTTAGCAATAAGTGAACTAAATGAGCTTGAAAAAAATAATGAAAGTGATGAAAAAAAAATAAAATTATTTTTATTACCTAAGGACGAAGCAGATACAAAAAATGCAATGATAGAAATAAGAGCTGGAACAGGAGGATTGGAGGCGAGCTTATTTGCTTCAGACTTATTTAAAATGTACGAAAAAGTAAGTCATAAAAAAAAATGGCTAATGGAGGTTATATCTATTTCTAAAAGTGATGCTGGTGGTTTAAAAGAAGTTATTGCATCAATCAAAGGTAAAAATATTTATTCTTCATTAAAGTATGAAAGTGGTGTTCATAGAGTTCAGAGGGTTCCCGATACTGAAACCCAAGGAAGAGTCCATACATCTGCTGCAACAGTTGCGGTAATGCCTGAAGCTGAGGAGGTTGATGTTAAGATAGAGGAAAAAGATTTAAGAATTGATGTATTTAGAAGCAGTGGTCCAGGGGGTCAAAGTGTAAATACTACAGATTCTGCTGTCAGGATTACTCATATTCCAACTGGAATAGTTGTTAGTCAGCAAGATGAAAAATCGCAAATAAGAAATAAAGAAAAAGGATTAAAAATTCTTAGATCAAGAATTTATGAGTTAGAAAGACAAAAAAGAGATGAGGAAAGGTCAAAAGATAGAAAAAGTAAAATTGGAACAGGAGACAGATCTGAGAGAATTAGGACATATAATTTCCCACAAGGAAGGGTAACAGATCATAGAATAAATTTAACATTACATAAATTATCTGAATTTATGGAAGGTGAAATATTTGATGAGATGATAGAAAATTTGGTTATCCAAGCTCAAGAAAATGAGCTCAGTAATATTTAAATATGAATTATAATCAAATTTTAAAAGAGGGAGAAAATTTTTTAAAAAAAAGTAATATTAAAAATCCAAATTTAGATACTGAATTAATCTTATCAAAAGTAATAAATAAAAAAAGAGAAGAGATATTATTTAATACAAACAATAAATTAAATAATACTGATTTAATAAAATTTAAAAATTATTTGTTTAGAAGACAGCATAAAGAACCAATGGCATATATTCTTGGTTATAAACATTTTTGGAAATACAAGTTTCTAACGAATAAATCTGTTTTAATTCCTAGGCCAGATACTGAATTAATTGTAGAGGAAACTCTGAAACACTTACCAATCGATAAGTCAAAAAAAATTTTAGATGTTGGAACTGGTTCAGGATGTATAGTAGTTTCTCTGATAAAAGAGAGACCAAAATGTACAGCAACTGCCATAGATATATCAAGAAAAGCATTAAATGTTGCTAAAACTAATGCAAAATTACATCAGGTGGAAAATAAAATTAAATTTATTAATATCGATATTGACAAATATAAATCTTCTAACTATGATTTGATTATATCTAATCCTCCATACGTAAATAGTATCGAATTAAACAGATTAGATGATGATATAAAACTCCACGAACCTAAAATTGCTTTATCAGGAGGTTTTGATGGGTTTAGAGATATTAAAAAAGTTATAGTTGTAAGTAAAAAATTGTTAAAAATAAATGGTAAACTAATAATTGAGATTGGACATAAACAAAAAAATCAATCTGTAAAAATACTGAATGAAAACGGTTACTACATTAATAAAATTTCTAAGGATTTGGCAGGAAAAGATAGATGTATAATTAGTACTAAATTATAAAAATGAATAATTTTAAAAATAATAATAGAAGAAGTCGATTTAAGCCAACTGGAGACAGAGGTTTCAGAAGAAATGGAAACGGACATAAACCTAATGGAGATTATAATAATGGTTCTTCTTTTAAAAGAAGGTATCCAGGGAAAAATAATCAGAATGCAGCAAAGCTTGTAGAGAAATACAATGATCTTGCTCGAGAAGCACTATCAAATGGAGACAAAATTTTGTCTGAAAACTACTTGCAACACTCAGAGCACTTTTCTCGAATTCTAATATCTCAAGAAAATTCCAGAAATCACTCAGAAAATAACACACAAAATAATGAAGCTAGTAAAGCAAAAGTCGAGACAGAAAATAATGTTGAGATGGATAATAAGGAATTAGAAGAACTAAGTACTAAATAAGTTAGAGATTAGATATAAGATTAGATTTTAATACATCAATTTTAATTTTATTTACCTCAAAAACTTTACGATTGTCTCCTTTCAATACTTTTCCAGATGGTAACTTAAGTTTTTGGGAATTTATCTTTCTTCCGTTTTCAATTACCTCATAATGTAAGTGTGGACCTGTAGAAAGTCCAGTTGATCCTACATAACCAATAATTTGACCTTGTTTAACTCTTGTACCTTTCTTAATACCTTTAGCAAACTTAGACATGTGTGCATAAACAGTTTGATATACTCTATTATGTTTTATTTTAACACAATTTCCACCACCACCACACCACTGAGCTCTTACAACTAATCCATCACCTGATGCCAAAATGGGAGTACCAGTCGGTGCCGCAAAATCTGTTCCAGTATGCATTTTTGTAAATCCTAAAATAGGATGCTTCCTCTTTCCAAAAGAAGATGATAGTCTTGCTCCGTTAATAGGAGTCTTCATTAAGGTCTTTCTCATACTTTTTCCATTTTCATCAAAGTAATCAATTTTATTTTTTTCATACTCATGCCTATAAAGTTTAAGATCTTGATTTTGTAAATTTAAATTAGCAAAAATTATATTGCCTGTTTCAACTACTTCTTCATCTTTATTTAAGAATTCTTCATAAATAACTTGAAAACTATCATTTTTCCAAATGTCTCTTTGAAAATCTACTTGAAAACCATATAATCTTGCAAATTCGATAATTATATTAGGCTTTATTTTTAAATCGATAGCTGTTTGATACAAGCTATTAGTAATCTTGCTTTCTTTATAGGTAATAACTTTTACTAATTCTTTTTCTAATACATTGGAATTAAATTTTTTACTGTTTAGGTCTTTTACAAATAGAATTTCTTTTTTTTTATTTATCTGAATTCTAAACTCCACAATTTTAAAAACTTCTTTTTTATCAATTTTAAAATAGATTTTTTGATTTGGTCTTAATATTCTGATTTCTTTATTTTTTTTAACTGTTTCAAGAAATATTTTTTTTTCTTTTTTTGATAATTTAATTTTATTTATTATGCTTTCGAAATTGTCACCTTCCTCAACTGTATAATCAATTTCAGTGTATCGGTCTTGTAACTCTGATGTTATTTTAGCAAATGTCTTTTGGAGATAAACATTACTAAGGGTTTTTTTAAGGCTTTGATTTTGCGAATTTTTATTATTGTTGTAAAAATATGTGACAGAGATAGCAATTATAATTAATAAAAATAAAAAAATAAAATGTGAAAGTGGTTTTGCTTTTTGTTTAATTTTTTTTAACACAATTTTGCTAACAGATTAAAAAGGTTGATTTATAAGACTTTTTAACATAATTTTTGTTTATCTAAAAACTTGATTTATAAATTATTTCCAATATAAGCGTCACACTCAACATATAAAAATGTTATTTATTGGGCTTTTTGGTCCAATTAGCTATTTGAATTGTTAATATTTTAAGAAGAGAAGTGTGGACGGTTAAGGTTACCAAAATTTGTCGTACACACTTCAACATTATACAAATATTATTCTTAGTATTTGTATAGAAGCTAGTGTGCGCCGTTTTTAAACTTGAGAGTTTGATCATGGCTCAGAACGTACGCTGGCGGCACGCCTTATACATGCAAGTCGAACGAAGTAGCAATACTTAGTGGCAGACGGGTGAGTAACATGTAGGTATCTACCCTTTGGTGAGGAATAACACGAGGAAACTTGTGCTAATACCTCATAAGTCTTTACGGAGAAAGCTTTATGCGCCGAAGGATGAGCCTGCACTTGATTAGTTTGTTGGTGGGGTAATGGCCTACCAAGACTTTGATCTATAGCTGATCTGAGAGGATGATCAGCCACATTGGGACTGAGACACGGCCCAAACTCCTACGGGAGGCAGCAGTAGGGAATATTGCACAATGGAGGAAACTCTGATGCAGCGATGCCGCGTGAGTGAAGAAGGCCTTTGGGTTGTAAAGCTCTTTCGTCGGGGAAGAAAATGACTGTACCCGAATAAGAAGGTCCGGCTAACTTCGTGCCAGCAGCCGCGGTAATACGAAGGGACCTAGCGTAGTTCGGAATTACTGGGCTTAAAGAGTTCGTAGGTGGTTAAAAAAGTTGGTGGTGAAATCCCAGAGCTTAACTCTGGAACTGCCATCAAAACTTTTTAGCTAGAGTATGATAGAGGAAAGCAGAATTTCTAGTGTAGAGGTGAAATTCGTAGATATTAGAAAGAATACCAATTGCGAAGGCAGCTTTCTGGATCATTACTGACGCTGAGGAACGAAAGCATGGGTAGCGAAGAGGATTAGATACCCTCGTAGTCCATGCCGTAAACGATGTGTGTTAGACGTTGGAAATTTATTTTCAGTGTCGCAGCGAAAGCGTTAAACACACCGCCTGGGGAGTACGACCGCAAGGTTAAAACTCAAATGAATTGACGGGGACCCGCACAAGTAGTGGAGCATGTGGTTTAATTCGAAGATACGCGCAGAACCTTACCAACACTTGACATGTTCGTCGCGACTCTAAGAGATTAGAGTTTTCGGTTCGGCCGGACGAAACACAGGTGCTGCATGGCTGTCGTCAGCTCGTGTCGTGAGATGTTGGGTTAAGTCCCGCAACGAGCGCAACCCTCACTTTTAGTTGCCATCATTTAGTTGGGCACTCTGAAAGAACTGCCAGTGATAAGCTGGAGGAAGGTGGGGATGACGTCAAGTCCTCATGGCCCTTACGTGTTGGGCTACACACGTGCTACAATGGCATTTACAATAGGAAGCAAGATGGCGACATCAAGCAAATCCTAAAAAGATGCCTCAGTTCGGATTGTACTCTGCAACTCGAGTACATGAAGCTGGAATTACTAGTAATCGCGGATCAGCGCGCCGCGGTGAATACGTTCCCGGGTCTTGTACACACCGCCCGTCACACCATGGGAGTTGGTTCTACCTTAAGGCAAGGTTTTAAACCCTTGACTACGGTATAGTCAGCGACTGGGGTGAAGTCGTAACAAGGTAGCCGTAGGGGAACCTGCGGCTGGATTACCTCCTTTCTAAGGATGATTAAGGATTATTTCTTAATCTAAATAATATAACAGGTTAATGTTGACCGTCCTCATTTCTCTTTTTAAAATTGTGTTTCTCCTTTTTGCATAAAGGGGCCGGTAGCTCAGTTGGTTAGAGCACACCCTTGATAAGGGTGGGGTCGAAAGTTCGAGTCTTTCTCGGCCCACCAAAAAACTGGGGGATTAGCTCAGCTGGGAGAGCGCCTGATTTGCATTCAGGAGGTCAGCGGTTCGATCCCGCTATCCTCCACCAAGAAGCACTTAGCTATTTTATTTGTAAATATTTTAATTATTATCAATATCTATATCCGATTGTTCAAAGTTAAGAACAATCAAATAATATTCGAATAGATGAATATTAAAAAAAATTTGATTCAACACAGAATTTTTTTCTGTGCATAAATCAAGCGTTTAAGGGCGTGTGGCGGATGCCTTGGCACTGAAAGCCGATGAAGGACGTGGTATACTGCGATAAGTTACGGGGAGCTGTATGCAAGTTTTGATCCGTAAATTTCCGAATGGGGAAACCCACCACTTTATG
>CACJVQ010000028.1 GCA_902596915.1 uncultured Pelagibacteraceae bacterium
CTATTCCATTGTTTGCTGCAGCAACTTGATAAAGGGTTGTCATTCTTAATCTAGCTCTAGAGTTTGCCATACCATGCAAACTATTAAAATCTTTCAAAGTATTTTCAAATGTAGAGAAAAGGTTGTCTAAGTTTACTGTAATACCTTCAACGTTTTTAAAATTTTGTTTTAGCCACTCTTGGTGCTTTAAACTTAAATCATGTTGAGCGCTTTTCTGTTTTATAGGCATGGATAAAACAATAGTTTTAAGACCCGTCATCGCACTCAATGTGCTTGAAACAGATGAATCAATTCCACCAGAAATTCCTACAACTAAAGATTCAGCTTTTTTAGGCATTGAATTTACATAATTCGATATCCAATCTCTAATAAATGTAACTTTTTTGCTGGGTTCCATGATTAAAATATAATAATTAATTTAAAAAATTAAATGATTAAGATGCCGCTCTTATACCGTTTTTAGCATACAAGGTATTCTTTTTAATCTCATCTGATATTAAAAAAGCTAACTCAAGGGCTTGATTAGCATTAAGTCTTGGATCACATTGTGTATGATATCTACTTGATAAATCTGTGTCTGATATTTTTTGCGCTCCACCAGTACATTCTGTCACATTTTGTCCAGTCATTTCAATATGAAGACCACCGGCGTATGAACCTTCACTTTGATGAACACCAAATACATTTTTAACTTCATTTAAAACATTATTAAAAGGTCTTGTTTTAAATCCGGTTGTTGATTTAATTGTATTTCCGTGCATTGGATCACATGACCAAATTACATTTAACCCTTCTTTTTTAATCCCTCTAATTAGTTTTGGTAAATATTTTTCTACCTGATCATGACCAAATCTAGAAATTAGTGTAATTTTACCTTTTTCATTTTTAGGATTAATTAATTCACAAATTTTAACAATTTCCTCAGGCTTAGAGGTTGGTCCACATTTAATTCCAATTGGGTTTTCAATTCCTTTACAGAATTCAACATGTCCTCCATCGATTTGTCTTGTTCTGTCTCCTATCCAAACGAAATGTGCTGAAGTATCGTGATATTCACCAGTTGTTGAGTCTATTCTTGTCATAGCTTCTTCAAATGGTAAATGAAGAGCTTCATGAGAGGTCCAGAAATTTACAGTGTATAGCCTTCTATTAAAGTCAGATGTAATTCCGCAAGCTTCCATGAAACCTAGAGCATCAGCTATTTTATCTTCTAATTCCTTAAATTTTTTAGCTTGAGCCGCTGATTTAATATAACCTAAATTCCACATATGAACATTTTTTAAATCTGCAAAACCACCATTAGAAAATGCTCTTAATAAATTTAAAGTTGAAGCAGATTGTGAATAAGCTCTAAATAGCCTCTTTGGATCATAGGCCCTTCCTTTTTCAGTAAATTCTATAGAATTTATATTATCTCCAAGATAACTGGGTAATTCCACATCTCCAATTTTTTCAGTTGGTGCACTTCTTGGTTTAGAAAATTGTCCTGCAATTCTTCCAAGTTTAACAACAGGTAAAGATGCCGAATATGTGAGCACTAGAGACATCTGTAACATTAGTTTAAAATAGTCTCTTATATTATCTGGATGAAATTCTGCAAAACTCTCAGCACAGTCTCCACCTTGCAACAAAAATGCTTTTCCATCTACAACGTTAGCTAGTTGATCTTTGAGATGTCTTGTTTCGCCTGCAAACACTAATGGAGGAAAATTTTTTAATTTATTTAAAACTAAATTTAGCTCACCCTCATCCTTATATTTAGGTATGTGTTTAACAGGATAATTTCTCCAACTATTAACTTTCCATTTTTTCATATTCAACCTACAAGTGTTCTAGCAGAGTTTGGATATTATTCAACAGTAACCGATTTTGCTAAATTTCTTGGTTTATCTATATCATATCCCTTTTCAAGTGCTGAGTAAAAAGCGAGTTTTTGTAGTGGTATAGTTACTAGAAACGGAATTAATTCATCATGTAATTTATCAACTTCTATTTGCTCCCAAATATTTTCAGAAACAATTTCATCTTTATTTTTATTTGTTATTAGTAAAACCTTTGCCCCTCTTGCAATAACTTCCTGCATATTAGACATCGTTTTTTTATAATGATCATCTCTAGGAGCTATAACAACTACTGGCATACCTTCTTCTATTAAGGCTAAAGGTCCATGCTTCATTTCACCAGCAGGATAACCCTCAGCATGAACATAGGCTAATTCTTTTAACTTTAAAGCACCCTCTAAGGCAATAGGAAAAGAATAGCCTCTTCCTAAAAACATACATCCTTTAGCATGTGCAAAAACTTTACCAATATTTAAAAGTTTATCATCTAATTTAAGTGTTTTTTTTGCTGAATTAGATAGTGATAGTAAATTTTTAATTTTAGACTGATATTCTTGTTTTGTAATAGATTTTTGATCGAATGAAATTTTTATAGACAAAATATATAGCACTAACATTTGTCCAAGAAACGCTTTTGTGGAGGCAACGCCAATTTCTTGACCACAATAAATAGGTAAAACTAAATCAGCATCTCTCGCTATTGAACTTTCAACAACATTTACAACTGCGCAAGTTTTCATTTTATTTTTTTTACATAATTCTAAAGCTGCATAAGTATCTGCAGTTTCACCTGATTGAGAAACAAACACATACAAGCAATCTTTTTTAAACCTAACTTTTCGATATCTAAATTCTGAAGCTATATCTATACTCACATCTAGATTTGTATTTTGTTCCAGCCAATACTTTGCTACTAAACAAGAGTGATATGCTGTACCACAGCCTATAAGCACAACTGATTGAAAAGAATTTATATTCCAAGGAAAATTATAAATATTTATCTGTTTATTGTATTTATCAACATACTCATTTATGCAATCATTAATAGTAGACGGCTGTTCATCTATTTCTTTTTCCATGAAATATTTATAGTCACCTTTGTCATATTGAATTTCTTCTTTAGATAAATTCATTACTTTTTTGTTTATTTTTTTTCCGTTACTTTCAAAAAACTCTACTTGATCTTTTTTAATGATAGAAAATTCTCCATCATCTAAATAAGAGATTTTATTTGTCATAGATTTCAGTGCATATGAATCTGACCCTAGGTAGTTTTCATTTGGTCCATATCCAACAGCTAAAGGTGATCCTCTTCTAGCACCAATCATTAAATCATTTCTATCTTTAAAAATTATACCTAAAGCAAAACTGCCATGAAGTTTTTTCAATACTTTAATAATAGTATCTTTCAAAGAATTTTTTTTTAAATAGTCTGTAACAAGATGAGCTATTACCTCTGTGTCAGTTTGTGATTTAAATATATATCCCTTCTTCTCTAAAATTTTTTTTAAAATTGTTGAATTTTCTATGATGCCATTATGTACAACTGAAACCTGTTCAGATGAATGTGGATGAGCATTAATTTTACTCGGTTTGCCATGAGTTGCCCATCTAACATGGCCGATACCGATATCTCCTTTAAGATTAAATTTTGATATATCTTTTTCTAATACATCAACTCTACCCTCACACTTTACCTCATTAATATTTCCATCAACCAGAGTTGCAATTCCTGCTGAGTCATATCCTCTATATTCCAGTTTTTTTAATGAATTAATTATTCTATTAGAAACTTCTTTTGTACTTATAATTCCAATTATTCCACACATTTATTTTTTTCTCTTATAGTTTTTTACTACAATTTGCTCAGTTCTTGTTAAAGCTAGTGTATTTTTAGAAACTTTTTTTGTAATAACTGATCCTGCGCCAATTGTACTTTTTTTTTCAAGTTTAATCGGGGCAACTAGAGATGAATTTGAACCAACAAACACTTCATCACCAATTGTTGTTTTACTTTTTTTAATGCCGTCATAATTACATGTAATTGTGCCTGCGCCAATATTTACTTTTTTTCCTAAATTTGAATCACCTATGTAAGAAAGGTGATTTAATTTAGAGTCTTTGCCTATAATACTTTTTTTCACCTCAACAAAATTTCCAACCTTAGATCCTGATTTAAGAATTGTTCCTGGTCTTAATCTTGCATATGGTCCAATACTTACATTATTTTCAATCTTAACTCCTTCTAAATGAGAAAAAGATAAAATTCTCACATTGTCTCCTACTGATACTTTATCAGAAATTACTACATAAGGTTCAATAGTTACATTTTTTCCTATTTTTGTACTTTTAGAAAAAAAGACTGTCTCTGGAGCAATCATTTTGACACCATTTCTTAAAAATTTGTTTCTTAATTTTAATTGAATATTAGTTAATTTTTTTTGTTTCATTTGATATTTTTATATATTTGAGTATTAGTTAAATTAATTCACAATATATTTCTTAATAATACTTTTAAATGACACAAAAATTTACCATTCTTTTTGATCTAGATGGCACTTTGATTGATACAGCTCCAGATTTAATTCGTGCTCATAATCATGTTATGAAAAAATTTGGATATCCAACAAAAACTTTAGGTGAATTGAAAAATGCTGTTGGTAGAGGTGCAAAAGCAATGATGGCAAAAGCTAATGGTCAATGGAAATGGTTTGATGAAAAAATTCAAAACGAGATGACAAATGAATTTTTATCTTACTATGGAGAAAATATATTTCATGAAAGTAAGTTAATAAATGGTGTAAAGGAATTTTTAAATTGGTGTAAAAAAGAAAATATTTCTATGGCAGTATGCACTAATAAGACTGAGCATTTAGCAGTTGATCTTTTAAAAAAAATTGGAATTTATGATTACTTTGAATATGTTGCCGGATACAATACTTTTGAATATTGTAAACCAGATCCAAGACATTTGACTACTATTATTGAAATTTTGGATGGTGACATAAATAAATCACTTATGATTGGGGATAGTGAAACAGATGCAAACGCAGCTAAAGCTGCAGAAATTCCAATAATTTTGCTAAAATATGGATATACTGAAAAGAAATCTAGTGAAATATATCATAATCACTTAGTTAAAGATTTCGTGGGTATTGAGAAAATTATAACTGAATATCTTTAATATTGATTAATTTATTTTAACTATTAAAACAAAATCATAAGCTAGGAGACATTTTGTTGTTAAACACTATTAAAGTATACCCATCGAAAACAAATCTTCCAAAGAAGAAACAGCTTGCATGGAAAATCGCAGAAATTGCAAGTGATAATTCAAAGTTAAATAGAGACGCAATAGATATGGTTATCAATAGAATAATTGATAATGCGTCAGTTGCTATTGCATCATTAAACAGAAAACCAGTTATGTCAGCAAGAGAAATGGCTAAAGGTCATATTCGACAATCAGGATCCACTATTTTTGGAATTAACTCTAAAGTAAAATTTGATCCTGAATGGGCAGCCTGGGCAAATGGAACGGCAGTTAGAGAATTAGATTTTCATGATACTTTTTTAGCAGCTGACTATAGTCATCCAGGTGACAACATTCCTCCAATTTTGGCTGTTGGACAAAAACTTAAAAGAAGCGGATTAGATCTATTAAGAGGTATAATTACTGCTTATGAAGTTCAAGTCAACTTGGTAAAAGGAATTTGCTTACACAAACATAAAGTTGACCATATTGCTCACTTGGGGCCTAGTGTTGCAGCTGGGATTGGTTCAATGTTAAAATTAAATACTGAAACTATTTACCAAGCTGTGCAACAAGCTCTTCATGTTAGTGTTTCAACTCGTCAATCTAGAAAAGGCGAAATATCAAGTTGGAAAGCATATGCTCCAGCTCACGCTGGTAAGTTAGCTATAGAGGCAGTCGATAGAGCTATGAGAGGTGAAGGTGCTCCTAGTCCTATTTATGAAGGAGAAGATAGTGTTATTGCAAGAATTTTAGATGGAAAAAAAGCAAAATATTACGTTCCATTACCAAAAAAAAATGAGCCAAAAAAAGCTATACTAGAAACCTATACAAAAGAATATTCAGCTGAATACCAAGCTCAAGCATTAATTGATATAGGTAAAAAACTAAATAAAAAAATTTCAGATTTAAGAAATATAAAAAAAATAGATATTTACACAAGCCATCATACACATTATGTAATTGGCACCGGTGCAAATGATCCACAAAAAATGGATCCGAACGCATCAAGAGAGACGTTAGATCATTCGATTATGTATATTTTTGCAGTAGCCTTAGAAGATGCAGATTGGCATCATGTAAAATCATACACAAAATTAAGAGCTAATAGAAAAAGTACAATTAAAATATGGAAATCAATAACAACTCATGAAGATAAAAAGTGGACCAAAAAATATCATCATCCAAATCCAAAAAAGAAATCATTTGGGGCAAAAGTTGTAGTTACTTTAAATAATGGTAAAAAAATATCTGAGAAGCTTGAAAGAGCTGATGCACATCCATATGGAGCAAGACCTTTTAAAAGAAAAGATTATATTAAGAAATTTTTAACTTTAACTGATAGAATATTATCGAAAAAAGAAGGTGATAGATTTTTAAAAACTGTTCAAAATTTAAAAAAGTTAAAAAAAGGAAGCCTCGATAGATTAAATATCGAGGTGAACAGGAAATATTTAAAGAAAAATAATAAAAAAGGTATTTTTTAAAATGCATTTTGTTGAAAAAGATTTAACGCAAAAAAGAGTTGATTTAGATACTAAACTTAAATCTAATAAAATTCTAAGAGTGCCAGGTGCTTACAATCCATTAACTGCAAAATTAATAGAAGAGATTGGTTATGATGCGGTATATGTATCAGGTGGAGTTATGGCAAATGATTTAGGATTTCCAGATATTGGCTTAACAACTCTTCAAGATGTTAGCACAAGATCTTACTTAATTTCTAGAGTAACAAATCTTCCAACTATTGTTGATATTGATACTGGATTTAAGTCATGCAAAGAAACAATTGAGACATTTGAAGAATTTGGAGTTGCTGCCGTTCATTTAGAAGATCAGATTGAGCAGAAAAGATGTGGTCATTTAGATAACAAAGAACTTATCTCAAAAGAGAAAATGGTTGATAAGATAAAAGAATGTGTCAGCGCTAGAAAAGATAAAAATTTTAAGATTATAGCAAGATCCGATGCAAATAGTGTGGAGGGAATAGATAGCATGTTAGATAGATGCAAAGCATATG
>CACJVQ010000029.1 GCA_902596915.1 uncultured Pelagibacteraceae bacterium
GAAACATTTGCAGCAGTTCAGATCATAAGAGGATTATTTGGCAATATCACAAAAGATGCTTTAGAAAAAATTGATAAAATTCAGTCAACGATTGATTTTAGAAATAAGCAGCTGCAGTCAGCAATCGAAAATAATCCAGACAAGGTCGAAGTTTACGAAAGAGCAATAAAATCTCTTGAAAAGGCAATGAAAGAATATGTGGTAGATGTTCAAATAATCGAGGCTTCAGCTATATGGATTACCATATCAGGAATTGCTTTATTAGTTTTCATTAAACTTATTCAAGGTGTACTCGCCAATACAATTTTAGAGAAAAGATATTCAGAATGGCTATCTAACAAATCAATAAGTCCTGGCATGAAAATAAAAAACTACTTGTTAAGCATTGGATTTACTATAGTCATCATGTTTTTTTCAGTTGTTCATTATAGTTTTCCTGGTTTTTTTTCTATAATGAATGATTTTCCTACTCACCCAGAGATAAGACTTACATCCATAAAGTGGGTTGAAACAATTTTTGATTATGCAGTGATAAAAGGGGACGCAGTATTTACTGCGATAACTATTGGAATCAGATCAGTTCTAGACTTTTTAGAACTTTTATTCGTTAAAACTCCATGGATTGTAATTATAACCACTATCGTAGTTTTGACTGCTTTATCAGCAGGAATAAGAACTGCAATTTACTCAGCTGGATTTTTAGCTTACATGGGTTTTTTAGGTTTTTGGGTTAAGGCAATGACTACACTTGCTTTACTTGGTACAGCCGCAATTTTAAGTATTGCTATAGGAATACCTTTGGGAATTTATTGTGCGAGACGTCAAAGATTTTATTCAATGATAAGACCAATAATGGATTTTATGCAAACTATGCCTGCATTTGTATTTATGATTCCTGTTATTGCATTTTTTGGAACAGGGAAGGTTGCGGCTGTCATCATTACAATGATTTTTGGAGGAACACCTGTTGTAAGACTTACAGTTTTAGGTTTAAGAGGAGTACCTGAAACTATCAGAGAAGCTGCAATAGCTTACGGAGCATCTAAATGGTATTTACTTAGAAAAGTTGATTTACCTTTAGCAACTCCATCAATACTTGCTGGAGTAAATCAAACTGTGATGTTAAGCTTAGCGATGGTTGTAGTAGCATCATTAATAGGAGCTAAAGGCCTGGGACAAGACGTATTAGAAGCACTTCAATATGCAAATGTAGGCCAAGGAATTTTAGCTGGTATTGCTATATTATTTGTTGCTTTAATATTGGACAGAGTCGTTCAAGGTAAGAAAAGAGTTTAACACTCTAATGAATAAAAATGTCTGGCTGCTATTCGCTAGCAATGCATGTGCTTTTTCTGTTGCACCGGTAACAGTTTTTTTAAGTGGAATAATTGGTTCAAGCATAAGCCCAATTAAATCTTTATCAACTTTGCCAATGTCTTTATCAATAGTTGGTACAGCTCTTTTTATAATAGTTGCTTCTAAAATAATGAGTATCACTGGTAGAAAAAAAGGCTTTATATTATCATCCATAACAAGCTCATTGTTTGCTTTACTTGCAGCCTATGCAGTGATGAAACAAAATTTTATTCTTTATTCATTCTCATGCTTTTCACTT
Source organism: uncultured Pelagibacteraceae bacterium (assembly GCA_902596915.1). Classification (GTDB taxonomy): domain Bacteria; phylum Pseudomonadota; class Alphaproteobacteria; order Pelagibacterales; family Pelagibacteraceae; genus Pelagibacter. The sequence continues at coordinate 1,616 of CACJVQ010000029.1, forward strand.
GGATTTGGGATGGCATTTGCTCATCAATATCGTTTTGCTGCTGCTGAAAGTGTAGATAAAAAACAGGCTCCAAAAGCTATCTCTTTGCTACTTTTTGCAGGAATTTTGTCAGCTCTATTAGGTCCTAATCTAGCAAATCTTGGAAAGAATATTATTTCAGAGGGTTTATATGTCGGTTCTTATCTATGTTTGTCATTATTAACTTTATCATCAATTATTTTTTTAGTTTTTTATAATGAGAAGAAAGTTACTGATAAAAAAAAAATTTCAAAAGGAAGATCAATTTTAGAGTTAATTTCTCAACCAAGATTTCTTCAGGCATTGGTCTCCTCATCTTTTGCTTATGCTGTAATGTCGTTTTTAATGACTGCTACTCCAATAAGTATGCATATAAATGATAATATGTCCTTAAATAGCACCAGTTTTGTAATTCAATTACATATAATTAGCATGTTCCTGCCAGCATTAGTTACTGGAAATCTAATTAAAAAATTTGGACACAGCAAGATCATGTATTGTGGGGTATTATTTTTTATAATCACAATATTTCTTAGTTATCTTGATCAAACAGTTACAAACTATCTTTTTTCATTAGTATTTTTAGGCCTTGGATGGAATTTTCTATTTATATCAGGGACAAGCTTACTTGTATTAAATTATAGAGAAGAAGAAAGGTTTAGAGCTCAAGGTTTTAATGATTTTATAGTTTTTTCAATTCAAGCTACTGCAAGTTTAACAGCAGGTGTTGTTTTAAGTTATACTAGCTGGAAAACAATGAATATGCTTTGCATACCCTTTTTAATTATAATTATTTTTACAACACTAAGAGCAGATAGATTATCAAGAAGAGTTTAATTCTTACAGGCCGTGTCAACTTGTAACAGATATTGCTTATTGTAAGATTATTTTAAAAGCATATATGCATCTCATGAAATCACACAATAAATTTTTAATTATAACTACCTTTTTAATATCAACATTTTTTGCTAATATCGGTTTAGCCGCAGATGTAACAGTAGAAATGTTAAATAGACTGGATAAACAGTCAAATGTTTTTGAGCCAAAAATAGTAAGAGTAAACGTTGGAGATACAGTTCTTTGGAAAGCTAAAGACAAAGGTCACAACGTTGAATTTATTAAAAAAGGAGTTCCAGAGGGCGTTGGTAAATTTAAGTCAAAATTCAATAAGGATGTTGAGTACAAATTTGAAGTTCCTGGAATTTATGCATACTGGTGTACACCCCATAAAAATATGGGTATGATTGGTTTTGTAGTTGTTGGTGATGATAAATCAAACCTAGAAGCAATTAAAAAACTTAGATTTTCATCAAAATCTAAGAAAATGGCTCCAGATTTAATAAATTCACTCTAACTAAATATTAAGTCAGTTTTTAACTTTCTTACTCTAATCAGTGAGTTTTTGAACTTACTGTCGGTATGAAAATCTCCTGGAAAAGCAATACATTTAATTTTTGCTTTAACGGCTGATTTTAGGCTAATTTCAGTATCTTCAATTGCAATACATTCTTCATTTTTTAATTTAAGTTTCTTTAAACAATGTTTGTAAACTTCTAATTTTGTTTTTGTATTTTTATTCCCAGTGGTATTACCAATATAATTAAAATCTTTCTTCTTAAGATATTTAACTGTGGATAAAAAAACTGAATCAATATTATTTTTTGTAGATCTGGATAGTGCGTATGCTCCTAATGTGCCAAGAAATAATGAAATTGAAACAACACTTATTGTAACTATCACTGTGTTTCTTGAAGCTTTCCAAAATTCACCTTCAAACCACGCTCCACTATAAGCTTCCTTGGTAAATCTAGCGCCAGTTTCAATTAAAGTATTAAAAGCTGTTATTGCATACCACCAATCAGCTCTTGAGAAAAAGTCAGCTCTGACTTTAAAGGATCCCCAAAACGTCCAAATAAATGGAAAACATGCAAGTAACAACCATATAACAATAAATATTGTGTTGAAGGTTTTTAAACTGTTTGATTTTTTATCTAATCCAAAATCCATAATTATCTATTTGTTCTAAATTCTTTCCAAGTTCTCAGTAAAACTGGCGTTAAAATTATTGATATTCCTACAATAGTCATAATCGATGTTGCTGCTGCTGATCCAAATAAAATTACTTCCTCATTAACTAAGTTATCATAAATCAACCATGATAAAGATTGGGCACTACCTTCAGCGCTAAAACCTATGATGGGTTCAAATACTCTAAAATTATCCATTAATGAAATTAAAGCAACGAAGGTAACTACAGGATATATATGAGGTAAAACTATATGTTTAACTCTTTGAAATCTTGAAGCACCATCTATAATTGAAGCTTCCAATGGTTCTTGTGGAACTGTTTGAAGTGCTGCATAAAAAACAACAAAAGCAAAAGGGGAGTGATGCCAAATTCCATAAATAATAATTGTAATCCAAGTTAAAGCTTTTGATGATTTAACAGATAAGTAAGGATCATCCATTAATATTTGAAGATTTGCACCTATAATTCCTTCTGCATCAATCATCCAGAATAACACAAGTGAACCAACTAAAGGAGTTACAATCATTGGTAAAATAGTTCCAAAAATTAGAGGACCTCTAATTTTTCTTGAAATTGCATTTAAACTTAAAGCAATAATAAATCCTAAAAGTAGAACGCATGGTGTAACAATTATGCAATATGTTAATGTAAACACCAAGGCTTTATAAAATGGAAGATTTCCTACCTTGCCAACAAATTCTCCAACTGATTTGCTCTCGTTCCAGAATTCTAATACTTGCTCAGATGCTAAATGATTTCTATCTATGTAAGTACCGAAGCCATTAAATTTCCCCAATGGTTTCTCTTCTTTAATTTTTGAAGTAGCTTCTTGATCTACAACTACTGAGGTTTTACATCCAAATGGATCACATTTTTTAACTTCAATGAGTATTTGATCATGTTGAGCGTAAAAAGATTGAATCCCTGTTGAAATAATTGGTAACCCAATGAATAAAATCATTGCTAAACCTGCTGGGAAAAAAAACCAGAAAAAACTTCTATTGGGCATGATAAATTTGTAAGTGGGGATAGTTATACCCCCACTTAATTAATTTATATTTTATAGAAAACCTTGTTCTTTTGCTTTAGTGATATAAGCAGCTTCAACATCTTTTAACGCTTGTTCAGCTGACTCATTTCCTTGCAAAAACTCAACAATTTCACTACCCAAAGCACCATGCATTAATCCCATTTGTGGCAACATTGGATAAGGTTTTGCTCCCATTTTAACTGCTTCAATTACTCCGACAGATTTTGGACCAGGCACAAAGCCTTCTACTAACCAAACAGCTTGATCAGCAGCTTTCGCAACCATCTCTTTTGATGATGCTGCATGAGCCATTGCTCTAAAAGAAGCTTCTGCATCTGCGTCAGATCTATTTTTAGCAAGTGTAAATCCATCCCACCAAAGTGTTGCTGCAGGAATGTTACCTCCACCAACTGTTGCAGGAGCAACTAACTTAGTAGCAGCAGTTATTTTAGCATCTCCTTCATCATCAAGTAATGTTCCAGATCTAGATGCCGCATATAACATTGGTGTCAGGTTATCTATTTCCTTTTTTTCAATTACAAATTTGGGGAATTTTACCAACCACAATTGTAGTGCTTGTTGCAATCAATCAACCTTTTACTCTATGGCTCCTTTATTCATTTTTTAAAACTGTTCCTAAAGAATTGGATGAAAGTGCTTTGATTGATGGTTGTTCATATTTCCAAGCCTTTAGACATATTATAATGCCTGTGATGTGGCCTGGGGTAATCACAGCTGGATTGTTTAGTCTCATGTTAGCTTATAATGATTTTACAGTAACAGCTTTATTATTAAATCAAGAGAACCACACGATGGTTCCTAAAATTCAAAGTTATCTTGGAACCAACCAGCATGAAGGAAATTTAATGTGGGCTGTATCTGCAGTTGTGTCTGCAACCGCTCCATTATTTCTATTAGTAATGTTTTTTCAAAGACAAGTTATAAGCGGATTAACCGCTGGTGCCATTAAAGGCTAATGACAATCAAAGCAGTATTATTTGGTTCAATTGGAACAATTATAGAAACTTCCGATATACAAAGAAATTGTTTTAATCAAGCATTT
>CACJVQ010000030.1 GCA_902596915.1 uncultured Pelagibacteraceae bacterium
ATGAAATTTGATCATAAACTCATTGAAGTGCAATCTTGATTTTTTTTCTTTTAAACTTTCAAAAAAAAAATTTAAAATCATAGTTTTGCCTACGCCAACATCTCCAACTAAATAAAAGCCCAATTTATTTTTTTTATCGTTAAATATTTTTTTAAAAAAAGACTGTTTAAAATTAAGATTGTAATATTCGTTTAATTTTTGAACTATTTTTATCTGATTTTCGTTTATTTCTAAGTCTTTATCTTCGCAGTGCTTTAGATAAGATTTTTTTAAATTCATTTTTTTGTCTTAAAATCTATGCCATATTCTGATCTTGGTCCTTTTCTCAATCCATATGGACCCGCTAAAAAAATAGTCATTGGTTTAGTTCCTCGCTCAAGATCTACTCTATGAAAATTATTAGCAGACCTAAATCCAATATATCCTGGTGCTCTCCAAACTTTTCCTGTTTTTAATGTTTCCCAGTACCCACCTCTCAAAATGATTGTTATGTATGGAAACAAATGATTATGCACACCATCACCATGGTCGTCGTCTAACATTTCATGGATTAGGATGTTAAATGGAAACCACTTTGGTCTATGACGGAATAATAGATAATATCTATTCATCCATGGTTTTGCTTTTTCAAACTCTGGATGTGATGGCCCTCTATCAAATACTACTTTTTTTCTACCTAGTTTTTCTAAAATCTTTAAAAACATTAGTTTGTTTTGGCTATAGCATTATCTTTTATCAAATACATACTATTATTAAGTACATAGGGTCTAGAAATTTTTGATCCATGAATTTTTGTAATCTTCTCTTGTGCGCCAGTTGAAGAGTTAATTGTTAATAATCGTCCATTATCTAAAGATACAAATATTTTATATTTTCCGTGAATAAATCCTGTAGGTTTTAAATCATTCCTATTTTTAAAATTGGTTAAGATGTCTGTAATTCTTAGAATATTGCCATTTCGATCATCTATTACAAAAAGATAACCTTCGTTAGATACGGCAAAGATTAGACTTTCAATTATTGTTGGTCTTAAACTCGAATTTATCGATTGCGTCCATTTAATTATCCCGGTTCTAGCATCTATTGCAAAAAATTCATTTTTATTATTCGAAAAATAAATTGTATTATTTTCAAAAACTAAGTCTGAATTTTCTAGGGTAAATGCATCTTGATAAATTAAATTACTTTGTGTCGGTGTCTGCCAAACTAAACTACCATTATTTACATCAAGGGCTGTAACATCTCCAAGATTATTAATGAAAAAAACTATTTCATCTTTTAAAATTATTGAATTTTTCTTTTGTGATTTGATAAAAGAATTATCTGTTTTAAAATTCCACAATTCCTCTCCATCCTTAGTAGATATGGCTCTAATAATGTTATCAAAATCTATTGTTAAAAATTTATCTTTGTAAACTTTGATATTAGAATTAAACGATGATGAGCTATATTTTGACCAATTAACTTTTCCATTATTTAAATCAATCGAATATATTTTTGACAAATTGTCATTTACAATTAAATTTACTCCAGCTTGAGCAAAATATAAAATGGGATTAAGTTTCTTTTCTTTTCTATTATAATTATTAATTTCCCATATTTTTTTAAGGTCTTTACTTAGCTTGATAATTGTACCCTTCCCATTAAAGAAAATTATTTTTTCATCCTCAGTAAAGAATAATTCAGGCTGATTTGAGTTAAATTTTTTAATTTTGTTTATTTTAAATGTTAAAAATTTATCAAAATTTGAATCAAAATTAATATTTCCATTATTATTGCTGTTATTTCTTAGAAAAGGTTTTGTTTTAAAAGTATTTAACTTCTTAATTTTTAATTGTTGATTGAATTCTTTTTCGATTGGCTCATTTTTTTTGAAAATATCTATTAATTTTTCGTTATCTGATGTGTTCTTTTTTGAGGCACCACAATTTGATAAAAATATTAAAATTATTATATATTTAATAGCTTTAATCACTGAAATTTGATCGCAACCTTCTTTGAACTTCTAATTTTACTTTTGGACTCACATTTTCCATTTCTACTATTTGATTGAAAAATTCTTTAGATTTCTGTTTTTGGTTTTTTGATAAATAGAACTCAGCCATAAGATATAATGCTTGGGGTTTCCAAATACTTTCTGATTTTATTACTGGATTTAAAATATTTAATAACTCGTTTTCTTGAACAAACTCTGAATTAAATAGACCCTTCTTATAGATGGTTAGGTTTTTAATTTCTTTATCAAGTGATACTTCATTTATAAGAAGGTCAAAATATGAATTAATTTCATTACTAGAAGTTATCAAATCATTATCAAGCAAGAAAAAGAATGCTAATGGAGAATAGGTTTTATCTTTTGTATTTATAATTTCTATTAAGTTGATATTTATATTTTCTTTTTTTCCTGTCTCAAAATTTGTAACTATTGTATTGAATTTATCCGCTAATTTTTCTTTACTACTAGACTTGAACTCTTGATAGCCAAAAAAAGTGATCAATATTAAAATTATTAATATTAATGAAGTTATTAATTGTTTTCTTTTTGAAATTAAAAAATTTTTTAATTTTTCAATTCTTGTATTTGTATTGATAATTTCTATTTCTTCATCCATTGATCATATTCCTTAGAACATATTGTAAAATACCACCGTTCTTATAGTATTCTAATTCATTTTTAGTGTCTATTCTGCATAACATTTTGATTTTTTTAATGTCACCTGTCACGTATTTGATCTCAACCTCTAAATGATCACCTGGGTTAATTCCTTTCTCAAGACCTAATACTGATATTAATTCTGACCCTTTTAAGTTTAAATTCTGTCTATTCATGTTTTCTACAAACTGCAAAGGTAAAACACCCATTCCTATAAGATTTGATCTATGTATTCTTTCAAAACTTTCTGCAATTACAGCTTTTACACCTAATAATTTTGTTCCTTTTGCTGCCCAATCTCTTGATGAACCAGTTCCATATTCTTTTCCCCCAAATACAACTAAATCTGTCCCTCTTTTTTTGTATTCAACAACGGCTTCATAAATAGGCATTATTTTTTCTTCAGGATATAATTTAGTGAAACCTCCTTCTGTACCTGGGGCCATTTCATTTTTAATTCTAATATTAGCAAATGTTCCTCTCATCATTACTTCATGATTTCCTCTTCTTGCACCATAGGAGTTATAATCTTTTGGCAAGATTTGATGCTTCATAAAATAATTTCCTGTTGGGCTTTCTTTTTGAATACTTCCAGCTGGAGATATATGGTCTGTTGTTACCATATCCCCTAAAATTAATAATGGTCTTGCATCTTTTATTTCTTTAAATCCCTCTGGTTCATCTGGTAAATTTTCAAAAAATGGTGGTTTTTTTACATAGGTAGAATTTTCTTCCCAATTATAAATACTTCCTTTATCCACTTTAATTTTTTGCCATTGTTCTGGTCCCTCTGAAACATTTGAATATCTATTAACAAACATTTCTGGGTTTAAAGATTGCTTTAGAGTATCCTCAATCTCTTTGTTAGAAGGCCAAATATCTTTCAAATAAACATCTTGTCCTTTACTATCTTTGCCTAACGGATCTTTATACAAATCCATTCTCATAGATCCTGCGATTGCGTAAGCTACTACAAGAGGAGGTGACGCTAAATAGTTAGCTTTTACTAATGGAGAAATTCTTCCTTCAAAGTTTCTATTTCCAGACAAAACTGAAACTGCGTATAAATTATTTTCTTTGACAGCATCAGTAATATTGTCTGGCAAAGGTCCAGAGTTACCAATACAAGTAGTGCAACCATAACCAACTAAATTAAAACCTAACTCATCTAAATATTTACTTAAACCCGCTTTATCTAAGTAGTCAGTAACAACTTGCGATCCAGGTGCTAATGAAGTTTTAACCCAAGGTTTAACATTTAGGCCTTTTTCAATTGCATTTTTGGCTAACAGTCCTGCACCAATTAATACATTTGGATTGGAGGTATTCGTACATGATGTAATAGCTGCTATTAATATATCTCCATCTTTTATCTCAAAATCTGTGTCTTTAACTTTTGCTACTGTTGGATCAGTTTTTTTACATACTTCTTCAAAAACTTTAATAAATTTTTTTGATGCCTCTGTTAAAAGAACTTTATCTTGAGGTCTTTTTGGTCCAGAAATTGTAGGAACTACTGTGGACATATCTAAAGATAAAGTATCAGTGAAAACAATGTCTTCACTTGCCCACAAATTTTGTTCTTTTGCATATTTTTCTACGATTTGAATGTTCTCTTTAGATCTTCCTGAAAATTCTAAGTATTTTAATGTTTCTTCATCAATTGGAAAAAATCCACAGGTAGCTCCATACTCGGGTGCCATATTTGCAATGGTTGCTCTATCAGCAAGTGTTAGATTTTTTAGACCCTCTCCATAAAATTCTACAAATTTACCAACTACACCTTTATCTCTTAACATTTTAACTACTGTTAAAACTAGGTCTGTAGCAGTTGTGCCTTCTGGAAGTTTATTTTTCATTTCAAAACCAATCACTTCTGGTATTAACATAGATATAGGTTGCCCCAGCATACCTGCTTCTGCTTCAATTCCTCCAACACCCCAACCAAGCACTGACAAACCGTTAACCATTGTTGTATGGCTATCAGTTCCAACAAGTGTATCTGGAAATAAATACTCTTTATCCTCAAATTTTTCGTTCCATACTACTTTTGATAAATATTCTAAATTTACTTGGTGACAGATTCCAGTGCCTGGAGGAACAATTCTAAAATTATTAAAGGCTTGTTGTCCCCATTTTAAAAAGGAATATCTCTCAAAGTTTCTATTAAACTCAATATCAACATTCTCTTTTAATGAATTCTTTGTTGCAAACTTATCAACTTGAACAGAATGATCGATCACAAGATCCACAGAAGAAAGAGGATTGATGGTATTAGGATCTTTATTCTTTTCCTTAACTGTATCTCTCATGGCAGCAAGATCAGCAACAGCAGGTATTCCTGTATAATCTTGCAGAAGTACTCTTGCAGGTCTATATGCAATTTCCGTTTTGGATTTTTTTGAATTTAACCACTCTTTAATCGCTAAAATCTGTTCTTTATTAACTGTCACGTTGTCTTCATATCTTAAAAGATTTTCAAGTAAGACTTTTATTGATTTTGGCAATTTATTTATGCCCTCTAAACCATTTTTCTCTGCTTCTTTTAGTGAAAAATATAAATAATTTTTTCCATTTGCTGATAGTTCTTTAAGACAATTAAATGAATTTTGTTTTCCTGGT
>CACJVQ010000031.1 GCA_902596915.1 uncultured Pelagibacteraceae bacterium
TGAGAAAAAAATAAAAGCCGTTGTTGCTTGCGGGAATGGAACAGCTGGAATTTTTGCCCCAGATATACTTAGAGGTATAGGCTGTGATGTGATAGAGTTAGATTGTAATTTAGATTATAAATTTCCAAAATATAATCCAAATCCAGAAGATCTTGAAATGCTTCATGCTATCAGCAAACATGTAATTGAAAATAATGCTGATATTGGATTTGGTTTCGATGGAGATGGAGATAGAGTTGGAGTTATAGATAATAAAGGAAATGAAATATTTGCCGACAAAATAGGATTATTAATTGCAAGAAATTTATCTAATAATCACAAAAATTCTAAATTCATAGTAGACGTAAAGTCAACTGGTCTTTATACTAACGATAAAGTTTTATTAAACAACTCATGTAAAACCATATATTGGAAAACTGGTCATTCCCATATCAAAAGAAAAGTAAACGAAGAAAAAGCATTAGCAGGTTTTGAGAAGAGTGGTCATTTCTTTTTTAACCAACCTTTGGGTTATGGATACGATGATGGGATAAATTCAGCAATTCAAGTATGTCATTTATTAAATAATAACAATAAACACATGAGTGAAATTATTGACGATCTGCCAAAAACTTTTCAGTCACCAACAATGGCCCCTTTCTGCGAGGATAATGAGAAGTATAAAGTTGTTGATGAATTAGTAAGTAAAATAAAGGAAATAAAGGGAAAAAAAGATAAAATTGATGGACAAGAAATTGCAGATGTTCTAACTGTAAATGGAGTTAGGTTCTCATTTAAAGATGGATCTTGGGGCTTAATCAGAGCCTCTTCAAATAAACCTTCTTTAGTTGTCGTAACGGAGAGCCCTACTTCTGATGAGAGAAAGAAAAAGATCTTTGATTTTATCGACGATTTACTTCAAAAAACTCGTAAAATAGGTGAATACGATCAAAAGATTTAATTAAAGATCTAAGAACCTAATCAAAAACAGAGTTCCTATTACATATAAAAATACCCCAAACATTCTTTGAGTTTTGTTTTTATCTGTAGTGTGAACCATATTTGCTCCAACTCTAGCCATAAAAGATGTAATTGGAATAAATATTAAAAAAGCAGGAATATTTACAAAACCTAAGCTTAAAGGAAGATTTGCATTTAGTAAAAAACCAGATGTCAAAAAACCAATTGAGCCAATAGATGCTATTATAAATCCTATTGCAGCAGAACTTCCAATTGCTCTACTTATAGGATATCCAAAATATCTTAGGATTGGAACATTCATCATGGCTCCTGTAATACCCATAGGTGCAGATATAAAACCAGAAATGAAACCAAACGTTGCTCTTGGTAGAAACTTAAACTTTTTATTTTTTTTTAATTCTTGTTTTACTAGTAATAAATATCCACCAAAAAAGTATACAACTACTGCAAAAAATAAAACTAAAGACTTTGTATTTAACAATGCTGCCATGTATGTACCAAGCAAAACTCCAAATATAACAAATAAACCATAAGTTTTTAAAATATTTGTATCTACAGCTTTATGCTTTCTATGAGTCATAACTGATACAAAAGCAGTAAAAATTGTAATAGAAAAAGCTGTTCCTACTGAAAGATGCATCAAATAAGATTTATCGACATCTGCTGTTTCAAAAATAAAAAAAAGCACAGGCACAGAAATTAGGCCTCCACCTATCCCAAAATAACCTGCAAAAAATCCTACAGGAAAAGCAGTTATTATCATTAATAAAATTAAAAGATAATACTGATTAGAAAGAATAGTATTAATCAATTCGACCTGCCGAATGTAATTTAGGAGAAAGTCTAACTTTATCCATAATATGATCAATTTTTTTTACATCCGCATCTCTTACACACATATTTTCACTCAAATATCTTTTCCAGTGGCTTGAACCTGTTTGTCCATGGAATAAACCTAGTGTATGTCTCATAACTTGATTTACTCTTGTACCCATTTGTACTTGAGCCTTAACATAATCAATTAACTCCTCAACAATTTCTTCTCGCTCTTTAATATTGTTATTATTAAAAATCTCTTTTTCAATATCAGCTAAAAGATAAGGAGAATGATAAACAGATCTTCCAATCATTGCTCCATCCACTTTATCTAAATGATCTTTTACTTCTTCAACTGAAGTGACACCGCCATTAATAATTATTTCAAGGTCTTTGAAATCTTGCTTTAGCTTATACACATAATCATATTTTAAAGGAGGTATATTAAGATTTTGCTTAGGCGTAAATTTACCTAACATGGCTTTTCTTGCATGAATTATAAAAGTTTTAACCCCAGTCTCTTTTAAAGTTTTTATGAAATTAAAAAAATGTTCGTAATCTTCAACATCGTCATATCCAATTCTAGTCTTAACTGTTACTGGCAAAGATGTTGAGTTAATCATTTCTGACAAACAATCAGCCACTAAATTTGGTTCCTTAATTAAACATGCACCAAATCTATTTTTTTGGACTTTTTTACTTGGACAGCCTAAGTTTAAATTAATTTCATCATAACCATAATCTTCGCCAATTTTTGCAGCATTTGCTAGTAATTTTGGCGTGGAGCCACCTAATTGTAAAGCAACTGGTTTTTCTCTTAGATCAAACGATAATAATTTATCTTTATCCCCTCTATCAATTGCTTCGGAAACCACCATTTCTGTATAAAGAAGCACATGTTTACTTATCAATCTTAAAAAGTATCTTTCGTGTCTATCAGTGCAATCCATCATAGGAGCAACTGATACCAATCTATTAATCTTAGACATGTTTTTTAACTTTGTTGGATATATTAACTTTCTTCTCGTTTACATATTCTTGGTGATTTTTTTCAATTTTTGCCAATTCGTATCGATAATTAACCATTACACCAAAAGATCTTTTAAAGCCTACCTCTGAAACGTTTGCATTTACTGCTATATCATCAATATCTGCTCCATTTTTTAAATGAAATCTACAAACATCATTTATTGGAAAACCAAAATCATTTTTCTGTTTTGCTAAATAATTTACCGCTAGCTTACAAATCAAGGCTTTATTATCAGCAATTCTTTTATCTCCAATTTTTAAATCAGAAGACTTTAAAAAATCTAAACTATTTTTGTTTGCCTCTCCTAATATTCCAGCAGCTTGAGCACTGTCCATTTTTTTAAACCAATCAGCAAATCCCACCATTGGCGATAAGGTTCCAAAATATTTTACATCTGGAAGTTCTTCTTGAAGCTCATAAACAACTCTTTTAATTAAAAAATTTCCTAAAGTTACTCTTGATAAACCATCTTGACAGTTGCTTATTGAATAGAAAGTTGCTGTATCATAATTCTTTATTTTTTCGTCTGAAGGTCTTGTTAATTCTTGTATCGATTGACTTAATCCTTTAGTTAAAGCTATTTCAACAAATATAATAGGCTCATCCTCTAAAGCAGGATGAAAATAAGCAAAAAATCTTCTATCTTTTCCAAGTCTTCTTTTTAATTCATTCATGTCTTTCATTGAATGAACTTTTTCGTATTTCAATAATTTTTCTAAAATTGCAGCTTTAGTATCCCAAGTTATTTTTCTTAATTTTAAAAATCCTGGGTTGAACCAATTTTTAAATATATCAATTAAATCATAGTCTAAGCTCTTTAACTCAGGTTTATCCTTCATTAATTTTAATAAATCTTCTCTTAAAGACACAATCTCTGAAGTTCCGTTAGGTGCCATGTTTAATCTAACAAATAGTTCTTTTCGAATACCGGAAGTCACTTTTGATAGATTTAAAATTGAATAATCATCTTGTTTGTCACTATATTTCTTAATAGCTTCATCAATTTTTGATGGGTCTGGTTTGTATTTTTCATTAACTTCAATTAAAAATTTATTTTTTTCCTCAGATGATAAGTTTTGATATCTAAATAATATATCTCTTGCGAGGGTAATTCCAAAAGCTGCACCTTTTGTAGACAATAGGTCATCACAAAGATCTAATAGATCTCTTTTTTTTGCAATACTTTTAAAGGATTTTTTTTCTAAAATCTTTTGTCCAGCATCAGCAATAGTCTCAAAAATTCTTTTTATATTCAACATGGTGTTTTTTATATATTAAAAACCTAAACTTTTGCCCATTATTTTATCAGGAAGCCAAGTAACAATTTCAGGAAAAATACACAAAATTAATATAGCTAAAGCCATAATTATCATAAAAGGTATAGATCCTTTTAATATTTCAGACAAACTAACGTCTGGTGTAATACCTTTGATTATATAAAGATTTAATCCAACAGGAGGAGTAATAAGACCAATTTCCATATTTATCGTAAATACAATTGCAAACCAGTATGGATCAAAACCTAAAGTAGTTATAACTGGCAACAATATTGCTGAAGTCATAACTATAACGGCAACTGGTGGTAAAAAGAAACCAGCTATAAGTAAAAATATATTAATTAAAATAAATACGACCCATTTATTAGAACTTAATTCTACCATACTCTGGGCTAATGATTGAGTTACGTAAAGTTGAGATAATGTAAATGCAAAAAGATAAGATGCTGCAATGATAAACATTATCATCACACTTTCTTTCATTGAAACTTTAACAATGTTCCATATTTTTTTTGGTTGATAAATTTTATAAACTACAGCTATCAGCACAAAAACCAAAAATGCTCCAACACCTGATGCTTCTGAAGGTGTCGCAACTCCACCATATAACACGTATAGGACACCAGCTATGATTGCTAGAAAAGGAAGAATTCTTGGTAGCACCTCAATTTTCTCTTTAAATGTAGGAGGTGTTCTATTTTTTAAAGCCCTTGCTGAGTCTTTATCAATAAAATAACTATGTATAAGAGCCCATATTGCAAACATACCAGCCAACATAAACCCAGGTACCAAACCACATAAAAATAATCTTCCTATTGATGTTCCTGTTGCAATTCCATAAACAATTAAAACAATACTAGGTGGAATTAAAACTCCTAGAGTACCACCAGCTGCTATTGTCCCTGTTGCTATTTGATCTGAGTACCCTCTTTTTCTCATTTCAGGTATTCCCATGGTTCCGATTGCTGCACAAGTTGCAGGACTTGATCCACTTAGAGCAGCGAAAACTGAACAAGCTCCAATATTAGATATTACTAATCCACCTGGAACCCTCCAAAGCCATCTGTCTAGTCCTGTATATAAATCTTTTCCTGCTGGGGAATTTGCTACTGCCATTCCCATTAAAATAAACATTGGTATTGAAAGCAAAA
>CACJVQ010000032.1 GCA_902596915.1 uncultured Pelagibacteraceae bacterium
AGTATATTTATTAATGCCCAAAAATTTATCTAATATTGCTAAATCAAAAAAAATTAAATATTTTTTAATAAGTTTCGTTGATTTGTTTGGTGTATTAAGATCTAAATTAGTACCCGCACAAGCAATAAAGGAGATGCAAAAAAATGGTGCAGGATTTGCTGGATTTGCAGCTTGGCTTGATATGTCACCAGCAGACTCGGATATGTTCGCTGTACCAGATCCGAATAGTTTAATTCAATTACCTTGGAATAAAGAAGTAGGTTGGCTTGCTTCAGACCTGTGGATGAACGGTAAACCTGTCGAGGCATCACCAAGAGTAATGTTAAAAAAGCAAATAAAATTACTATCAAATGAAGGTTACACCATGAAATCTGGTGTTGAGTGTGAATATTTTCTTATATCACCTGATGGTAGTTCTATTGCAGACACTAGGGATACTCAATCTAAACCTTGTTATGATCAATCAGCTTTGATGAGGCAATATGATTTAATAAAAGAGATATGTGATTGCATGATTACAATGGGATGGAACCCATATCAAAATGATCATGAAGATGCTAATGGCCAGTTTGAAATGAATTGGGACTACACTGACTGCCTAACTACAGCAGATAGACATACATTTTTTAAATTTATGGTTAAGTCCATAGCAGAAAAGCATGGCTTAAGAGCAACATTTATGCCAAAACCATTTGAACAACTGACGGGAAATGGATGTCATGCACATATTTCCCTATGGGATAAGAAAAAAAATAAATTTTTAGATAAAAACGACAAACTGGGGCTTAGTAAATTAGCATACAATTTTTTAGGTGGTGTAATTAAAAATGCAGGTTCATTATCAGCATTCTTTAACCCAACTTTAAATAGTTATAGAAGAATAAATGCACCACCGACAAAATCTGGTGCAACATGGTCACCAAGTAGTATTTCTTACACAGGAAACAATCGAACACATATGATTAGAGTTCCAGATCCAGGAAGATTTGAACTTAGATTAATGGATGGATCAGCAAATCCATATTTACTACAAGCAGGAGTTTTAGCAGCAGGTATAAATGGTATTAGAAAAAGAGTTAATCCTGGAAAACCATTATTCTGTAATATGTATACTGATCACGACAAATATCCCAACTTACCAAAATTACCAAATACATTAGAAGATTCCTTAGAAATGTTAAATTTTAATACAGTTATGAAAAATGCTTTTGGAAAAAATGTTTTAAATAGTTACATTAAACTAAAAAAATCTGAAATAGAAAGTTTTAAGTTAAAAGAAAAATTTGATAAATTGAAACCTATTACAAAGTGGGAAAGATCTAATACTTTGGATTGTTAAAATATGTCTATTAATTATAGTCATATTAATAAGTTTTCATCATTTACAAAAAATAAAAATTATTCATTCAGTAGAGAAGAAATTTTAAGTGTTTTAAAAAAAGAAACTATTGATAGGGCATTTAATACTATATCTCGTTGGGATAATTATGAACCCACTCCCCTACTCAAATTAAACAAACTTTCAAAAGACCTTAATTTAAAAAATATCTTTTACAAAGATGAGTCAAAAAGGTTTGGACTAAAATCTTTTAAAGCACTTGGAGGTGCTTATGCGGTAGCGGAGGTTTCAGCTGGAAGAAAGGATGTAGTTGTTGCAACAGCAACGGCAGGAAATCATGGAAAATCTGTTGCCTGGGGTGCAAAAAGGCTAGGAATTGAATGTAAAATTTTCATAAGCGAATTTGTTAGTGAAACAAGAGCTGATGAGATGCGAAAACTTGGAGCAGAAGTGACAAAAGTAAAAGGAAATTACGAAAATTCTTTAAATGAATGCATAAAGCAATCTAAGGAAAATGGTTGGGAAATTGTACAAGATGTTGCCTGGGAAGATTATCAAAAAGTTCCAAAACTAACCATGGCTGGATATTCAGTGATGATAGAAGAAATCTCTAAACAAACTGATCATTATATTACACATATATTTCTGCAGGCAGGTGTTGGAGGTATGGCTTCTGGCGTAATATCAGGAGTTGCCAGATATTTTAAAAGAATTCCAAAAATTATTGTTGTTGAGCCAAAAAATGCAGACTGTGTATTAAAGAGTATTGATGCAGGTAAACTTACTAGAGTTGAAATAGAAAAAGAAAGCATTATGGGAGGAATGTCATGTGGGGATGTATCATTAGTCCCATGGCAAATTCTAAAAAACTCAGTAAATAATTGTCTAAGTATTCCTGATGACGACATACCATTATCAGTAGCGATGTTAGCTAAGGGGTACTTTGGTGAGGATAACATTGTTGCGGGAGAATGTTCAGCACCTGCTCTAATAAGTATAAATGTTAGTTGTAATAACGAACAAATTAAAAAGGATCTTGAATTAGATATGAATTCGAATGTTTTATTAATTGGATGCGAAGGTGATACAGACATAAAACTTTATAACGAACTTCTCTCTAAAGGATCAGAACAGTTGTCAAATGGCTAATACAGCACTCGTTTGGATAAGAGATGATTTTCGAATACAAAATAATGATGCGCTGACTTATGCTTCAAACAAGCATGATATAGTTACGGCAGTATTTATTTTTAATAGTAATATTTTTGATCATAAAAGAGAAGCTCAAAAGTGGTGGGTAAGTAAATCCTTAGAAAATTTTAAATCGGATTTAAAAAAATTAAATATTGGATTGGAAATTATTAAAGACGATGAAATAAATTTTTTTTCTAAAATAAAATCTAATAGTAAAATATCTGTTTATTGGAATAAGGTTTATGAACCTACTGAATTAGAAAAAGATAAAAAAATTGGGACTGGTTTTTCAAAAAAAAATATTGATTTTAAATTTTTTAAAGGGAACGTTCTTAATGAATATAATAAAATTACAAAAAATGATGGCACACCTTTTAAAGTCTACAGTCCTTTTTGGAGAAATGCAGAGCAATTTTATTTAGAAAGACTGCCTGATAAAATAAGCAAAGTTAAAAAGTGTAAAAAGATAAACACATTGTTTAAAAACCAAATAAAATCTGAGGATATTTTGCCTAAATCTGATTGGTATAAAAAATTTGAAAAGTATTGGGTACCTTCGGAGCAAAAAGCCCATGAAAATTTAGATAATTTTGTAAACAAAAGCATACTTAATTATGGTGTTGATCGTGACTTTCCATCAATTAAAGGAACGTCATTACTTTCTCCATTTATTAGAAATGGGCAAATTAATGTTGGAGACATTTGGGAAAAGTGTAAAAAACTAAAATCAAATAATGTAAGTGTAAAAAAATATACCAATGAAATTGGTTGGAGAGAGTTTTCACACAGTCTCATAAATTACTTTCCACAAATGCTAAAGGGAAACTTAAGAAAAGAATTTGATAAGTTTCCATGGGTAAATAATTCGAAATTTTTAAATGCATGGAAAAAAGGAATGACAGGTTACCCAATTGTTGATGCTGGAATGAGAGAATTATATGAAACAGGCTGGATGCATAATAGAATTAGAATGGTTGTTGGGTCTTTTTTAGTAAAACATTTAAGGATTAATTGGAAAGAGGGAGAAAAATATTTCAGAAACTGCCTTCTAGATTTCAATGAAGCAAATAATGTTGCTCAATGGCAATGGGTAGCCGGATGTGGAGCAGATGCAGCACCCTATTTTAGAATTTTTAATCCTATCTTGCAGGGTGAAAAATTTGATAAGCAGGGTGAATATGTAAAAAAATGGGTTCCTGAATTATCAAAAGTTCCTCCAAAATTTATTCATAAACCATGGGAAATGGAAAAAAAATATCAAGAAGCAATTAATACTATCATAGGCTCGAACTATCCAATGCCGATTGTTATTCATGAGAAAGCTAGGGCAGATGCTTTGAGTGCTTTTCAATCAATTAAGAAAAAAAATTAGTCTCCAATAAAATGATGAATAACAGTTCTTGTTGTTGCCTCTAGCCTGTGTTCGAACAAATATATACCCTGCCAAGTTCCTAGCAGTAATTCATTATCTTTTATACTTAAGGAGATTTGATTATTAGTTAATGCAGATTTGATATGGGCTGGCATATCATCTTTCCCCTCAGTTGTATGGACATACAACTTGTTGTCCATTGGTACCAATTTATCAAAATAATTAATTAAATCTTTTTGTACATCTGGGTCAGCATTTTCTTGGATAATTAGTGATGCACTAGTGTGTTGTATACTTAGATTAATAATTCCATTTTTAAAGTTATTATTATTAATCCACTCTATTGTTTCATCAGTAAACTCATAAAGTTTTTGACCATTTGTATTAATTTCAAGATTGTAAAATTCTTGTTTCATATATTAATTAAAGTTTTGTGATGTTAATTCATGCAATCGACTAACTGTTCTTTTGAAAGGCTTTTTCATACTATTAGTGGATTCGAGTGAATTTAATTCAACTTCTGATTTGATCATCAATGGTATTTTTTTTTCATAAATAATATCGATAAAAGTAATAAACCTTTGTTGCTGGTTAGAATTACTTTCATTAAAATTAGGTAGATTTTCAATAAAAATAAAATCGCTTTCGTTTGCAATTTTAATGTAGTCCTCGGATCCAAGATTTCTATTACAAATTTCGTCAAAAGATACCTTCAGAATTCCTTCATGAAAGTTATCAAATACTAATTTACGACCCTTCACATCTAATGTCTTAGTAGTTTGTTTTTTATTTTTTGTAGCTTTTCTAAAAGATTTATTAAATTTAAAATTAGATGAATTATCTATAGGTGACAAAAATCTACTTAAATTTGTATTTTTTGTAGCTCTAT
>CACJVQ010000033.1 GCA_902596915.1 uncultured Pelagibacteraceae bacterium
TGCTGGATTTTCTAGTTTTTGCGTTCATGCTGGTGGAACACCTACAAGTCTTTATTTACTTCCATTAAGATTGAAAAAAGAAATTTATGTAGGAACCAGAATTATCTTTTTTTGTTGTGTTAATTTAATAAAGCTACCTTTGTATATTTATCTATCGATGATGAACTTTGATACTTTATTTCAATCTGTCTCGCTGTTTCCATTGGCTTTAATTGGAATATTTATTGGTTATCAATTGCTTAAAATTATAGAGGAAAATTTGTTTTATAATATTATTTATGGATTAATTCTTGTGAGTAGCACAAAGTTAATATTTGATTTTATTTAATTCCAATCTTTTTTAATCGAATTATTACCAAATTTTTTTAGCAAAAATGGCAGAAAAGCTACGATTATTAATATCCTTAAGAAATGATGATAGCTTACAAAAATTGGATCAATATTATAGGCAACGCTAATAACAACCATTTCATGAATTCCCCCTGGTGCAAAACTTAAAAATGTTGGAATAAAATCAAAACCTAAATACTGGAGAAAGTAAGCTGTAATCATTGCAACAACAACTAATATTGAGCACACAATTATTCCATGAAAAATATAAAAAAATAATTCTTTAATTTTTAATCCATTTAATCTACTTCCAAGAGCCGTACCTAAAAAAATAAATGCTATATTTATTACTGTGTCTGGAAATCTAGAATTTACGATCTCAAAAGTATAAAATAAACCTGATAAAGCCATAGCGCCAACAAGTATAGGTGAAGGGATATTAAATTTTTTTAGCAATTTAGAAAATAAATAACAAATAACTATTAAAAAAATAATTTCTAAAAAATATCTTAAATCGTAAATATTTTCATAATTATATCCTGCGATATCAGAAAATCCTAACTTGCTAATAAATAATATAGGTACAAAACTTACAATAAATATAACTCTTGTGGCTTGAGGAATTAAAACTTGTTTATGATTTTCTTTTTTCCCATACTCTAAAAGTGCAGCGGCTATTGGGACAAATGCCCCAGGTAGTGCAGCAAGAGTTGCAATAAACTTATCAAATTTACAAACTTTAATAAAATAATATCCTGCTAAAATAGTACTGACTACAGTACAAACAACCATAGCTATAGAAGAGAATATCCATAAATGAATTTTATATAATAAAGATACATTCAAAGTTCCGCCTAAAATTATACCAACCAGCAGAAAAACTGGATTAAGTAATTTTGTTGAGAATTCAATTTTAAAATTAGTAAAAGCAATACACAGATTTAAACCTAGAGCACCTAGCAACCAAGGCAAAGGAAGACCAATTAGAGTTCCAATATAACCCCCAATTACTCCAATAATTAAAGCTTTATAACTAATGTTAAGTTCATTTAATAATCGTTTAAATGTTATTACGTTTAACATGTAAGTGATAAATCCTCATTGACACTGAATTTTAATTTATGTTTAATAACTAATTATAATTATAATAGGAGAGAAAATAATGAAACTAATTAAATCAATAATTTCAGTTTTATTTTCAGCAATTCTTATACTTTCAGCAACAACAACTAGTTCAATAGCAATTGATAAATTGCATTTTGTAATTGGTGGTGGTGCTGGTGGCGGTTGGGATGGAACTGCTAGAGGAACTGGAGAAGCTTTAACAAAAGCTGGAATGTTAAAAAGTGCATCATTTGAAAATATGTCAGGTGGTGGTGGTGGAAAAGCATTAGCTTATATGATTAATAATAAGCCTGCTAATACAGTCTTAGTTCAATCAACACCATTAGTTTTAAGATCAATTACAAGACACAAAGGTTATGTAAGTGGAAGTGGAACTTTATCCTATAAAGATGTTGTGCCAATAGCTGGTGTTATCGGTGATTATGGTGCAATAGCAGTTGCTAAAAATTCACCTTATAAAAATTTCAAAGATGTAGTTGATGCATATAAAAAAGATGCAAGCTCTATTAAAATGGCTGGTGGATCAGTAAGAGGAAGTATGGACCATTTAATTGGTGCTTTAGCTTTCCAAGCTGCTGGTGCTAATCCAAATGATGTTGCTTATATTCCTTATGACGCTGGTGGAAAAGCTTTAGCCGGACTTTTATCTGGAGAAACACAAATTATCTCCACTGGTTTAGGTGAGCTTATGGGTGCAAGAGACCAAGTAAGAATTATTGGTATTACAGCTCCTTCAAGAGTTTCTGATGCTCCAGATGCACCAACTCTTAAAGAACAGGGTTATGATGTACAATTTGTTAACTGGAGAGGTTTCTTTGGACCTCCAGGAATGAGCAATGCAGATAAATCTAAAATTGCTAAAATGTTAGGCGATGTACAAAAGACTTCTGAATGGGAAACAGTTCGAGCAAGAAATGCATGGGTTAATATTTACAATCCAGAAGGTAAGTTTGTCTCTTTCTTAGAAAAACAAACTGAAGAAATGACGGCTCTTATGAAGAAATTAGGAGTTATATAATCTTAACGATTATTAAATATTAGAGCAGTGAATATAAATACTACAAAAGTTATATCACTGCTCTTTTTTATATTTTCCGCATTTTATTTATATACAGCTTATCAAATTCAAGTTTTTGCATTCGATGAAAATGCACCTTTTAATGCAAGAACATTCCCAATTTATCTAGGTTATGCAGGCCTTTTTTTTTCAGGATTAAAACTAATTTTACCAGATCCTAATACAATAAAAGTTCAACATAAAACTTTAGAATATAAAAAAACAGTAATACTTATTGTTATTGCGATAATTTATGGTGCTACAATTTTAAAAGTTGGTTATTTTTTAACTACTTCGCTATTTTTGTTCTCTTCATATTATTTTTTAGGAGAGAGAAGATGGGTCTTAATGTTCTTATTGTCTTTTCCTTTTGTAGCAGCTTTTATGTATTTGCTTCATGGCGTTCTTGATATTTATTTAAGAGATCCATTCTTACAATCAATTGGAGTTATGGGATGATTGAGGGGATTCTAATTGGTTTAACAACAGCCCTTACTCTTCAAAATATTTTAATGGTAATGCTTGGCTGTTTTTTTGGAACAATTATTGGAATGTTGCCAGGACTTGGACCAATGACAGCGATAGCTTTAATGATACCAATTACTTATGGTTTTGATCCAGCAACTGGTTTAATTTTAATGGCAGGAGTTTATTATGGAGCGGTATTTGGAGGTTCTACATCATCAATACTATTAAACGCACCTGGTGTTCCAGGTACGGTCGCAACCTCATTTGATGGCTATCCAATGGCCCAACAAGGTAAAGCAGGAAAAGCATTGGCTATAGCTGCTTGGAGTTCATTTGCTGGTGGAACGTTGTCAGCAATATATTTATTATTTATGGCTCCAAGTTTATCGAAAGTAAGCTTATCTTTTAGATCTCCTGATTATTTTGCGTTAATGATTTTAGGTCTAACTGCTATTGCAGCATTTTCTTCTAAGGGTCAGTTTTTAAAAGCCATGATGATGGTAGTACTTGGTTTAATGTTGGCATCTGTTGGTCAAGATAGCTTATCTGATATTACAAGATTTACATTTAATAATATGAATTTAACAGATGGAATTAGCTTTGTTCTTGTTGTTATGGCAACTTTTGCGATGAGTGAGGCTTTAACCATAATCTTGAAAAGAAATGACCCCACAAGTGCCGCTAAGCAAGTGTCATTAACAGAACTTGGTTCAATTAAAATTAATAAAGAAGAAAGAACCAAAATGTACAAGACAATACCTAGGTCATCAATAATTGGTTTTTTAATTGGTGTTTTGCCAGGAGCAGGGGCTACTATTGCTTCTTTTTTAGCTTACGGAATGGAAAGAAATATTGTTAACGATGAAGAAAAAGAAAAATTTGGCAAGGGAAGTGTTAATGGTTTATCAGCTCCAGAAACAGCAAATAATGCAGCCTGTTCAGGGTCATTTGTGCCTATGCTTACATTGGGAATACCTGGCAGTGGAACAACTGCTGTAATGTTAGGAGCTTTATTAGGTTTTGGAGTTCAGCCTGGTCCAAGACTATATATGACTAACCCAGAAATATTTTGGTCAATTATCATGTCAATGTATATAGGGATGGTAATATTATTAATTTTAAATCTTCCTTTGATTCCATATATTGCAAGAATTCTTGCTGTTCCAAAAAATTATCTAATCCCATTAATCCTATTTTTTTCTATTACTGGAATTTACGTAATGTCATTTAATAACTTTGATATTTATTTAATGATTGGAATTGCAATTGTTGCAACTTTTATGCGGCTTTATGATTTTCCAATGCCGCCATTAATACTCGCATTTGTTCTTGGTGGTTTAATGGAGGAGAATTTAAGAAGATCTTTATTGTTAAGTAATGGATCTTGGGAATTTTTATG
>CACJVQ010000034.1 GCA_902596915.1 uncultured Pelagibacteraceae bacterium
GTTATTGTAATGGACCCTGAAACCATGAAGCCCGTTCCTCATGATGGAAAAACAATGGGTGAAATAATGATTAGAGGAAATGTTGTAATGAAAGGTTATTTTAAAGACAAAGAAGCTACAGAAAAATCTATGGATGGAGGATGGTTTCATTCTGGGGACTTAGCTGTAACTCATCCGAGTGGTTACATAAAAATACAGGATCGATCAAAAGATATTATAATTTCAGGTGGGGAAAATATTTCATCTATTGAGATAGAAAATACGATTTCAAAACATCCAGCCGTATCACTAGCAGCTGTTGTAGCTAAACCAGATGAAAAATGGGGTGAAACACCTTGTGCTTTTGTTGAATTAATTGAAGGAAAATCAAGCTCAGAAGAGGAAATTATTAAATTTTGTCGAGAAACTCTTGCTGGATTTAAACTTCCTAAGAAGGTTGTGTTTGCTCCACTACCAAAGACATCCACTGGAAAGATACAAAAGTTTGAACTGAGAAAACAAGCTAAAGAATTAAACTAATATAGTTTCTTTACAAAAATCAAATAAGATGGCAGTAATGCTCAAAAAAATATGAAAACTTTTTTAATTGCAAAATCAAGAAGACTTAGAGGTACACCCTATACCTCTAGAATTGAAAAACAAGGTGTAACTGCTTACAGTATTTATAATCATATGTTACTCCCAGCAGCATTTGGCTCAGTAGAAGACTCTTATCATCACTTAAAAGAAAATGTTCAAATTTGGGATGTGGCTGCTGAAAGACAAGTTGAAATCACAGGAAAAGATGCTGCAAAATTGGTCCAGTTGATGACTTGCAGAGATTTATCAAAATCAAAAGAGGGAAGATGTTATTATTGTCCAATCATAGATGATAACGCTGGTTTAATTAATGATCCAGTTGTATTGAAGTTTAATGAGAATAAGTGGTGGATTTCAATAGCTGATACAGATGTAATATTATTTGCAAAAGGATTGGCGATTGGGAAAAATTTTGACGTTAAGATTATTGAACCTGATGTTGATATTATGGCAGTACAAGGTCCAAAGTCATTTAAATTAATGGAAAAAGTTTTTGGAGAAAAAATTGCAAATCTTAAATTTTTTGGTTTTGATTATTTTGAATTCGGTGGTGATAAACATTTAATCGCGAGATCTGGGTGGTCTAAACAAGGTGGTTATGAAATTTATGTTGAACACAATGATTCAGGTTTAAAATTATATGATCATCTATTTGAAATTGGCAAAGAATTTAATGTTCAACCAGGAGGTCCTAACTTAATCGAACGTATTGAAAGTGGCTTACTTTCACATGGTAATGATATGGACAATGGAGATAATCCATATGAGTGCGGTTTTGATAAGTATGTAAATATAGATAGTGATGTTGATTTCTTAGGTAAAGAAAAATTGAAAAAAATTAAAGCTGAAGGAATTAAAAAAAAACTTATGGGAGTAAAAATTGATGCCAAGGAAATAAGTGTTAATGGCTCAATGGATCTAGTAGACGAAGATAATAATGTAATCGGAGAATTAAGATCTGGTTGTTACAATCCGACCTTTAAACAAGTCATTGGGATTGCAATGATTAACAAACCACACTTTGAGACTTCGAAATCCTTTAAAATCAATATAAATGGCTCTGATTTTGATGGAAAAGTTTGTGATTTACCTTTCATTTAGTATAAAACTTTAAAATACCATGAATATAGCAATAGTAGGAGCGACAGGAAACGTAGGTCGAAAATTAATTGAGGTTTTGGAAAAAAAAAACTTTCCAATAACAGAGGCTTTCTTAGTTGCGTCTTCAAATAGTGAAGGAAAAAAAATTAATTTTTTAGGAAAAGAGCATACTGTTAGTAATTTAGAACAATTTGATTTCTCAAAAGTAAAAATTGCTTTTTTTGCGGCTGGTTCTTCAATTGCTGAAAAATGGGCACCGATCGCAGCTGAAAAAACAATTGTAATTGATAATTCAAAATTCTTTAGAAAAGATCCAGAAATTCCTTTAATTGTTCCAGAGGTAAATTCCAAAGAATTACCTAAATTTAAAAATAAGAATATTATAGCAAATGCTAATTGTTCAGTAATACCAATAGTTGTGGCTCTCAAACCATTACATGATTTGTATAATGTAAAAAGAATAGTTGCATCAACTTATCAATCAGTATCAGGAGCAGGCAAGGCAGGTATGGATGAACTTATATCTCAGACAAAAGAAGTATTGGAAAATAAAAACGTGGAATCTAAAAATTTTACTAAGCAGATAGCTTTTAATGCTATACCACATATTGATAGTTTTCTTGAAAATGGAAGCACAAAAGAAGAGCAAAAAAATCATGATGAGGTAAAAAAAATTTTAGATAGTAAAATTAATATAACATCTACTTGTGTAAGAATCCCTGTTCTTGTTTCTCACTCTATAAGTGTGAATGTTGAATTTAATAAAAAACATGACTTAGAAGAAATTAGAAATGTCTTATCATCATCACCAGGATGCAAGGTAGTTGATGAGCAAAAAGATGGAGGATACATTACGCCTGTTGAAGCTGAAGACAAATTTGAAACATTCATATCAAGAATTCGTGAAGATTTTTCTCAACCAAATTCAATTAATTTGTGGGTTGTTTCTGATAACCTATTAAAAGGTGCCGCACTTAATGCAGTTGAAATTGCTGAGGCTTTAGTAGAAAAAGATTTTTATGGAAAATAAAAATCCAATATCACCACATATACAAATTTATAACTGGCACATCTCCTCGTTGGTTTCAATATCACACAGAGTAACTGGTATAATAAACTTTTTTACAGTAACTTTGATAGGTATTTGGGTAGCATCTTTATTATTAGGAAAGGAAAGTTATGTATTAACTAATTTATTCCTGTCATCTTATGTTGGTAAATTTGCTTGTTTGGGAGTTATTTGGTCTTTCACATTTCAAATGCTCAGCGAAATAAGGCATTTAATAATGGATTTAGGATACGGATTTGAGCAAAAAACTACAAAAGTAACAGGATTAATAGTTCTAATTGGATCATTTCCTCTTACTGTTATAATTTTTGTTATAGGAAGGCACTTTATTTAATGAGATCTGTAACTAAGAAATGGCTTTTTCTAAAAGTAAGTTCTGCAATTTTACTACCATTAATGTTATGGTTTTCAATAAACTTGGCCTCTGTTTATGATAAAGGCTATGATGAGTTACTTTTATTCATAACATCTCAACCATCTAAGTTCTTATTTAGTCTTTTTTTAATTTTTTCATATTTTTTCTCAGCTTTAAGCACTAGTGAGGTTTTTGAAGATTATATTGAAGATGAAAAAATCAAAAATGCCGCAAATAAATCATTAAATATCTTTGCTATAGTATTTCCGTTAATAATAATTATCTTGGTATTTAATATATAGTTATGAGTGCGTACAAAATTATTGATCATGAATATGATGTAGTTGTTTTAGGTGCAGGTGGATCTGGTCTGAGAGCTGCTGTTGGCCTAAGTGAGGCTGGTCTAAAAACAGCATGCATATCTAAAGTTTTCCCAACAAGAAGTCACACATCTGCAGCCCAAGGGGGTATTTCTGCAGCACTTGGAAATATGGGAGAAGATGACTGGAGATGGCATATGTATGACACAGTCAAGGGTGCTGATTGGTTAGGAGACCAGGACTCTATAGAATATTTATGCAAGGAAGCACCAGCTGCTGTTCTTGAATTAGAAAAATATGGTGTTCCATTTAGCAGAACAGATGATGGCAAAATTTATCAAAGACCTTTTGGAGGTATGACAAAAAACTACGGAAATGAAACAGTTCAAAGAACGTGTGCAGCAGCAGATAGAACTGGACATGCAATACTTCACACATTGTATGGTCAAGCTTTAAAACATAATACTGAATTTTTTATCGAATACTTTGCACTAGATTTAATAATGAAAGATGGAGCATGCAAAGGTATAATTGCATGGAATCTTAATGATGGAACAATTCACAGATTTAAGTCCCACACAACAATTATAGCAACAGGGGGTTATGGAAAAGTCTATTACTCAGC
>CACJVQ010000035.1 GCA_902596915.1 uncultured Pelagibacteraceae bacterium
CTAAGAACAATCTCAATCCAAGGGAATGGAATAAAATAATTAAAAAAAAGGATACAGTTTTGATAGATGCACGGAAATCTTTTGAGTATGATGTGGGAACTTTTAATAAATCTTTAAATCCAAATATAGAAAACTTTCGTCAATTTCCTAAATATTTAAATCAATTTAAAAAAAGTGAAAATATAGCAATGTTTTGTACAGGCGGTATCAGATGTGAAAAAGCAAATATTTATTTGAAAAAAAAAGGATTTAAAAATGTATATGTTTTAAAAGGTGGAATTATTAATTATCTGAATAATATTGATAAAAAAAAAAGTCAATGGAACGGCGAATGTTATGTTTTTGACAATAGAGTTTCAATAAAACATGGCTTGAAGCAGGGTAGTTATTCAATTTGTAGTGGTTGTAGAAAACCTCTTTCTATCAAAGAAAAAAAATCTCCTAAATATTTAGAAGGTATTCATTGTCCAAAATGTCACGATTACTTAACAGATGATCAAAAATCTAGATTTGCAATGAGACAAAAACAAATAATACTTGCAAAAAAAACTGGCAAGAGACATATCTTTAAAAAAGAATACTAATTAAATTATAATCTTTATGGATTTGCTTAAAGAAAATATACCATTACTTGTTAGAAAACTTGCAATACCTGCAAGTGTAGGTACGCTTTTTCAAACCTTATACAATATTGTTGATACTTTTTATTCAGGACTAATCTCGCCTGAAGCACTTTCTGCGCTCAGTAAATCATTTCCAATATATTTTATTATTGTAGCAACATCAATTGGAGTAACAGTTGCGGGAACTTCTTTAATAGGGAACAGTATTGGAGAAAAAAATGAAAAAAATGTCTCTTATTATTTTACCCATATTATTATCTATGGACTGATCATATCAGTTTTTATTACATGCATAGGTTTATATTTTGCCGAAAAGGTTTTTAAAATAATGGGTTCGAATGAAGAAATTACAAATTTAGGGCTTCAATATACAAATATTATGTTTTATGGATCATTTCTTTTTTTCCTTGTTGTATCACTTAACTCTTTATTACATGCAGAAGGAGATACAAAAACATACAGAAATGTTTTGGTTTTAAGTTTTCTACTAAATATAATTTTAAATCCTATACTAATATTTGGTTTTCTATTCATTCCTCCTTTGGGTATGATGGGTATAGGTCTATCTACAATTATAGCCCAATTTATAGCTTTTGCGATTATTTTATATAAAGTCTTACAAAATCCTAGAGTAAAAAAAATTACCAAGGAATTTTTTAAAATTAAAATAACATTTTTAAAAAATATATTTTTTCAATCAATGCCAATATCAATTGCTATATGTGGATATGCAGTTGCTGCTACGTTTATATTTACTTATGTTGGTCAAACTAGTGAATTGGCAGTAGCTGGTTATGGTGCAGCTACGAGAATAGAACAGGTTGTTTTACTTCCTATATTAGGAATAAATACTGCAATTATCTCAATTATAGCTCAAAATTATGGTGCAAATCATTTCGATAGAGTGAAAGAGACTTATTTTATATCTGTCAAATATGGCCTTTTATTAATGATTTTCTCTGGAATATTTGTTTATTTCACAGCAGATATAATACCAAGACTTTTCTCTAATGATGAAACTGTTTTAGAATATGGACGTAGATACTTAAAAATTGCAGCATTTATTTTACCAGCATATCCAATTTTCTTTTTATCAAACGGTTTTTTTATGGGATTAAAAAAATCTAATTATGCAATGATAAATAATATGTTGCGAAATGTTCTTGTTCCAATATGTGTTTTTTACTTAGCCAAATATCTATCTGCAGATTTTGATAGTTTTTTCTGGTTGTGGTTTATTTTTCAGTGGACGCTTTCGATACTATTATTTAGTTATGTGAGTTATTATATAAAAAAAAAATTAAATAAACCTAGCGCTATCCTTAATCCACAACCATAAATCTTCTGAGAATGATCTTCTCACAAAAAGATTTATTTCGTTTATTTCTGCATGATGAATAATTACATCTGTATGATTGAGCAATGTTTGTGTTACAGAATTTTTAGTATTTTTAAAATTATTGAAGTTAAAAGGAGATCCTGATGAAAGTAAATCAAAAGTCTTTTTACCCTTTATATTAATACATATCCATTGATTAGAAACATCAACTATTGAGCCAAAATTTAATTTAGAAATTTCGTTATAAAGATCATTATAAACATTATTATTCTCTTCATTAAAATATATTAACCATTCATCTGGACTTAGCCATAGAGCATTAAATTGTTGATTTGACGAACCTGTATTTGGTTCTATTGGTAAGATTATCGATAAAATCTTTCCTGCTTTTGTAAAAAATTCCTTTTTTTTCCCCCGAATATTTATTTTTTTAATTGGTTCAGATAACTTTAATTCTAGGTCATCTAATGATTTTTTTTCAAAGTTAGGATATTCTATATTAAGCATTGATCCTCTTATTTTCTTTATCTAAAAAAATAAAATCTGAAACTGTTACATTGATATTTTTATTTTCCATAGGAACAAAAAGTTTTTGACCTTTCATCTTTTTTCCACCTTTAACAACCGCTAGTGCAATCGATTTATTTAAATTAGGGCTAAAATAGCTAGAAGTTACATGTCCAATCATTTCAACAGGTTTTTTGTCTAATTCAGAAACTATCTGCGCACCTTCTTCTAATATTTCATTAGGGTCATCGGTAAGCAATCCAACAAGCTGCTTTCTATCCTCTCTTATTGTGTCACTTCTATAAAGTGATCTTTTACCTATGAAGTCATATTTTTTTTTACTAACTATCCAATCCATCTGAAGATCAATTGGAGTCATAGTTCCATCTGTATCTTGGCCAACAATAATAAATCCCTTTTCAGCCCTCAATAAATGCATTGTTTCTGTTCCATAAGGAGTAATTTTGTATTCTTCACCAGCTTCGATGCAGCTTTCCCATAATGATTTACCATATTTTGACTCTATGTTAATTTCATAACTAAGCTCTCCTGTGAAACTTATTCTCATTATTCTACATTCAATTTTGTCAATTATTGCGTCTTGGTAAGACATGTGAGGAAAGGCCTCATCACTAAAATCTTTATTTGGAAATAATTTTTTCAATATTTTTTTTGAATTTGGACCACAAATACTTGCTGTAGAATAGTGATCTGTAACAGAGGTTAAGTAAACATCTAACTCTGGCCATTCAGTTTGTAAATAATCTTCAAGTTTAGAAAGTACATTCGCTGCACCACCAGTTGTTGTGGTCATTAAATAATGATTTTCACCTAGCCTTGTGGTTACACCATCATCATAAACCATACCATCTTCATTTAACATTAAACCATAACGACATTTTCCAATTCCTAATTTAGACCAAGCATTTGTATAAACTCTGTTTAAAAATTCAGAAGCATCAGATCCCTGAATATCTATTTTTCCTAATGTCGAAGCATCTAAAATTCCAGCACTATTTCTTGCAGCTTTGCTTTCTCTTTGAACTGCTTCATGAAGATTTTCATTATTAATTGGGTAGTACCATGGCCTTTTCCATTGCCCAACATTTTCAAACTTTGCATCTTTTTGAATGTGCCATTCATGAATTGAGGTTTTTCTCTCAACATCAAAAAATTTTCCAACACTTCTTCCCACTATTGCTCCAAAAGTTAATGGTGTAAATGGTGGTCTAAAAGTAGTTGTGCCCAATGTACCCATTTTAACTCCTGCGGTGTCAGCAATAATTCCCAAAGCGTGCATATTCGATAATTTACCTTGATCTGTAGCCATGCCAGTTGTCGTATATCTCTTTACATGT
>CACJVQ010000036.1 GCA_902596915.1 uncultured Pelagibacteraceae bacterium
AAATATATTTAGAAAAAGATACATACCTTGAAAAATTTATCGGAGAATTTGATATAAAGGATAGTAGGCTATTCTTAGCTAAGGCTGATGCAATTTTAGACAATAAAAAGAAATTTTCTTATTCTTATCGAACAACTATCAAAAATGAAAAAATTACAAATATATTCATTGATGGGCCAAAACCATTTATAAATAATTATAAATTCATAAAAGGTTTTGAGAAAGGTCAATTAAAACTAAATTCAATAAATATTGACAATGTTTCTAGATCAAATCTAAAAATTACTAATTTTAAAGTTAAAGAAGTCCCGGTTTTAGCAAAAATACTTACGCTTGCATCTTTACAGGGTATTGCAGATCTTCTAACTGGAGAAGGTATAAGATTTGATGAATTTGAAATGGATTTTAAAACAAAAAATAATCTAATAGAAATTGATGAGCTCTATGCGCTTGGACCTGCCATTTCAATAATGATGGAAGGTTACATCGAGAAAGATAGAGTAACAAGTTTAAGAGGAACCTTAGTACCCGCAACAACAATTAATAAAACAATATCCAAAATTCCTTTGCTAGGAGATATTTTAGTTGGCAGTAAAACTGGAGAAGGTGTGTTTGGTGTTAGCTTTAAGATTAAGGGACCACCAAGTGATTTAAAAAGTTCAGTTAATCCAATAAAAACTCTTACACCAAGGTTTATTACCAGGACTTTAGAAATTATTAAAGGTAATTAAACTGTAATTTTAAAGTGTTTCTTCTTTCCTATAGACAACTTTATAAAACCTTTGTCGGAGAATAAGATAGGATCAACAATATATTTTTCATCCTGTATATTTTTATTATCTATTTTAATAGCGTTTGATTTAATCAATCTTCTTATTTCAGATTTTGAAATATCTTTATTAACAAATGAAATAAGCTCTATAATATTTTTTGATAGAATGTCATTTTTGACTTTAATTCCTGGAAGATTTTCACCAGTAGAGTTTTCTTTAAAGGTATTCCTAGCAAGTTTTGCAGACTTTTCAGCTTCTTTTTTCCCATGAAGCATTTCTGTTGCATTATTAGCGAGTAAGATTTTTAATTCATTGATATTTTTATCTTTTAAATTATTTATTCCATCTAAAGATAAATCAGTGAACATTTTTAAAAACTTTAAAACATCACGATCATCTGTGTTTCTCCAAAATTGCCAATAATCATATGGTGATAGCATATCTTTATTAAGCCATATTGCTCCTTTTTCAGTTTTGCCCATTTTTGCACCTGATGCCAAAGTTATAAGTGGTGTAGTTAAACCATATACATGATTTCCAGACTCTCTTTTAATAAGCTCAACTCCGTTTACTATATTACCCCATTGATCTGACCCACCAATTTGTAAGCTACACTTGTTTGATTTATTAAGCTCGTAAAAATCATATGCTTGTAGAATCATATAATTAAATTCCATGTAGCTTAATGATTGTTCTCTTTCCAATCTTAATTTTACACTATCAAATGTTAACATTTTATTGATTGTAAAATGTCTTCCTATATCTCTTAAAAAATTTATATAGTTAAGTTTACTTAACCATTTATAATTATTAACAAATAAAGGTTTTAATTTTGGATTATTTGTTTTTAGAAAAATTTTAAAAACTTTTTTTATATTGTTAATATTACTCTCTATCTGTTTTTCAGATAATATTTTTCTAGTTTCTTCTTTTCCAGATGGATCTCCTATTCTTGTTGTTCCTCCACCTAAAAGAACAATTGGTCTATGTCCATATTTTTGTAAAAGCCTAAGACACATTATTTGTAATAAACTTCCCACGTGAAGACTGGGAGCAGTACTATCAAATCCAATATAAGCATTAGTACTTTCTTTATTTAATAAATTTGATAATTCTAATTCATTGGTACATTGATAATAGTATCCTCTGTCTTTAAATTCTTTTAAAAAATTATTCATAGGTCTATAGTCTTACAATATACATATTTTAATAAAAAAAAATAAGAATGGAAAAAAATTTATCAGCACTTGGGTTTATGAGTGGTACTTCTGGTGATGGCGTAGATTCTTCAGTGATAAGTTCTAATGGTAAAGACAGTATTATTATCAAATATAATAGATTTGATACTTATCCACCAAAACTTTCAAATAAAATTCATAGAATAAAAGAGAACATTTCAAAAATACAAGATCTGCTAAAAAATTCCTCTAATATTGAGGCATTAGAGAGAGAAATTACAGACTTCCATGTCGATATAGCAATTAAAATATCCAAACAAATTAATTATGACCTCATAGGTTTTCATGGTCATACAATTTATCATAATGCAGAAGAAAAAATTTCTAAGCAAATTGGTTTAGGTGATAGTTTATCCAAAAAAACTAATAAAACTGTAGTTTATAATTTTAGACAAAATGATATCAAAAATGGAGGAGAGGGAGCACCTTTGGCTCCAATTTACCACCTTGCACTTATAAAAACCTTATTAAAAGAAAATAAAGTTAAAATCCCTATTTCAATATTAAATATTGGGGGTATAGCAAACATCACTGAAATTGATAAAGATTTTAAAATATCAAGTAGAGATATAGGGCCAGGAAATTGTTTAATTGACAAGTGGATGAGAAAAAACTCTAATAAAGATTTTGACAAGGATGGGAATTTTGCAATGAAAGGAAAAATAGACAAATTTATTTTTGATCAATATATGGATAACTATTATTATAGTAAAATTAATTCTAAGAGATCCTTGGATACAAATGATTTTGATATTTCCTTTGCAAAAGGTCTTTCGTTAGAAAATGGAACAACTACAATTACTGATTTAACATCTGAATTATTATCAAAAAAAATTGGAAATTATAATATTTACGTTTGTGGTGGTGGTCGAAAAAATAAATACTTAATTAACTCATTGAAAAATAAAATTAAAAAAAAAGTTTCCTCAATTGATGATTTAAGTATTGATGGTGACTTTGTAGAGTCACAAGCATTTGCATTCCTTGCAATTAGATCTTACTTGGGATTGCCTATTTCATTTCCATCTACTACTAATTGTAAAACGCCCACAGTTGGTGGTACTATTATTAAAACTTCTTAATTAATATAATGCAGTTTCTTTTTTTATATATTTATTAAGAGATTTAATTAAAACTAAATCACTTTTAGAGAAAAAATGGTTTGCATCCTGAATAGCTTCAAATTCAACTTTAATACCTTTTTGTTCACTAAGTCTTTTATTTAATTCATTTATATGTTCTATTGGAACTAGTTCATCTTTTTTTCCATAAATCATCGCACCAGATGTAGGACATGGTGATAAAAAAGAAAAATCATAAACGTTAGGTTGAGGCGAGACAACAACGAACCTATTTATTTCAGGTCTTCTCATTAGTAATTGCATTGCTATCAAAGATCCAAAAGAAAAACCTGAAATCCAACATTGAGAGTTGTCAAAGTTTTCTCTTTCTAACCAATCTAAGGCAGCTGCTGCATCTGCAAGTTCTCCTTGCCCATTATCAAACTCACCATCGCTTTTTCCAACACCTCTAAAATTTACTCTACAAACTGAAAAATCATTATCGACAAATGTTTGAAATATATCGACAACAATTTTATTGTTCATTGTTCCACCGTACTGAGGGTGAGGATGTAAAACTAATGCAATTGGTGAAGTATTTTTTTTACTTTTAAAATATTTAG
>CACJVQ010000037.1 GCA_902596915.1 uncultured Pelagibacteraceae bacterium
TTAGATAATAAATCGCTAAGAGAAATTGGATACAGCCGAGAAGTTAAAAAAATAGTACTTCAGCAGGCTAAATTAGCCAATCAAGCAAAACTAGATGCAATAGTATGTAGCCCAAAAGAGGTAAATATTGTCAGAAAAGTATTTAAAAAGGAAATAATAACACCTGGTATAAGGTTTGATTCTAATGTTGATGATCAGAAAAGAACCTTAGCACCAAAACAGGCATATAAAAATGGAAGCGACTGGCTGGTTATTGGTAGACCAATTACCAAAGGTAATATTAAAAATAATCTGCAAAACTTAATCAATCATTTAAAATAATGGTCAAAGGAATAAAAATTTGTGGGGTCTCTGATCTTGAGACTTTAAACCATATTGTAAATCATCAATTTCCACCAAGTTTTGTGGGCTTCATTAGTAATTACAAAAAAAGTAAAAGATATGTCGAATATGAGAAATTAAAAAAATTAGTTAATATAAAAAAAAAAGAGACTAGCTTTGTAGCTGTTCTTGTTGATCCAGATAATAAAATATTAGAGCAAATTAAAGAACTTAGTTTTGATTTTTATCAATTGTATGATGTTAGGTCTTTATAAATTTCCATTAATTCTTTAGTTTTCTGTCCATAATAGCTTTTATCTTTTTAAAGCAGGCTTTCTTACTTAATTTAGTCGTATTAATCAAGATAGAATCTTTTGTTTTTTTTAGTGGTCCATACTTTCTTTCCTTGTCTAATTTATCCCTTTTTGTAAGGCTTTTAAGCACCTCTTTATAGCTAATATCTAGATTTAATTTTTTGTACTCTTCAAATCGTCTTTTTGCTCTAACATTAATACTAGCGCTGATATAAAATTTAAACATAGCATCTTTCATTTGCACAGTAATTATATCTCGTCCGTCTAATACAGATCCATCGTATCTCATGGGAGGATTGTAGGCACATTCTTGTTGAAATTTGTGAACTATACTCCTAATTTTTTTATCTTTAGCAATCTTAGATGCGGATTGTGCCACTTCATTTGATAGTAAAGATTTGTCTTTTAAACTATTTAAATTTAATACCTTAATTTTATTTTTTACTAATCTATATGAAAACTTAATTTTTTTGTTAATTTTTAATTTTCCTATATACCTATAAATTTTTCCAGTATCCAAATAAAACAAATTATAATATTTAGATATTAATTTTGCCTGAGTTCCTGCGCCTGCAGCTGCAGGTGAGTCTATTGCAACGGTAATTATGTTTTTTCTTCTTTTCAATGTATTTGTGCCCCAATTTTTTTTAAAATTTTAAGAAAATTAGGAAAAGATGTATTAATTGAATCTTTATCATAGATTTTCCATTTTCCTCCTAAAGTTAATGCTGTGATGCAAGAAAGAAAAAAAATTCTATGATCTTTTAAAAAATTTTTCATTTCAAATTTTTTAGAAAGTATCAAGTTTGGGTTACCATGAATATTAACATTGTCTTTGAATCTATCGACCTTAATACCAATTGATCTCAAAAATTTTACTCCTAAATCTAATCTCTTAGACTCTTTTTTATTCATCTCACCTAAATCTTTAAATTTTGAGATACCTTTTGATTTCGCTGCAACTAAAAAAATAATTAAGAATTCGTCAATTGCAGAACTGTTTAATTTTGCAGGACAATTTATTGCTTTTAAGTTTTCTTTACTTTTTACATGAATATTTGCAATTTTTTCACCTTTATATGTTTTTTTTCCTTTGAGTTTAATATTCGCACCCATTTTATTCAAAATGTTTATTATTCCAACTCTGCTGCTGTTTACGTTAACATTCTTAATTTCAATTTCTGATTTTTTCGAGAGAAGTGTCAAAACAATAAAAAAAGATGCAGAACTTATATCACCAGGAACTTTGTAATTAAATCCTTTAAATTGACTAAGACCTTGTATTTCAATTAATTCATTACCTCCCTCTTTTTTAATCTTTAAAGGGTACTTTAAAAATTTTAGCATCAACTCTGTGTGATTTCTTGAAGCTCTTGTATTGAATACAGATACTCCAGGTGTATTTAAAGCCGCCAAAATCATACAAGATTTCACTTGGGCACTACCAATATTTTCATCATATGTGATTGGCCTTAGAAATTCTGAACCTAATATTTCAATTGGAAGAAGATTTTTCTTACTTTTAATGTTTGCGCCAAATTTTCTAAGAGGATTGATTACCCTAGAAAAATCTCTTTTTGATAAACTTTTATCTCCAATTAATTTTACTTTTTTTTTACTTTTAACTAATAATCCTAGAATTAATCTTGCTAATGTGCCAGAATTTCCTGCATTGATTGTAATTTCTTTTTGTGTATCGAAACCATTTAAACCAAACCCTTCAATTATATAGGTATTTCCAGTTTTTCTGTAATTAATGCCAAGTTTTTTTATTGCTTTCAGTGTGTTTAAAACATCCTCAGATTCGAGCAAATTAGATATCTTGGAAATTCCAACTGCTTGTGATGCAAGAAGCACAGTTCTTATGGAAATACTTTTATCTGAACTAACAAAAATCTTCTTATTAAATTTACTAGTTTGTTTCTCAATTAAAATATGATTAGACATTAATGAATTAACTTATTTTAAATTCATTACCAAAGTATGCTGATTTTGCACTTGAATCTTTTATAATTTCGCTTGGGCTTCCCGAGGCTATAATTTTTCCGTTAGATAAAACTATCGCTCTATCCACACAACTAAGCAAGTCTCTTGCTTGATGATCACAAACTATAACAGTAATTTTTTCTAATGACTGTAAATTTACTATAATTTCTTGTAACATTTTTATTGTTAAAATGTCTAAAGCTGCGAAAGGTTCATCTAACAGAAGAATGCTTGGATCATTTATTAGGGCCATAGAAATTACCAGTTTCTTTTTTTGTCCACCAGATAGATGTTTTGCTTTAATTTTTAGCAAAGGATCAAATTCAAACTGGGATATTATTTTTTCAATCTTACTTTTTCTTAATTCTTTTTGTTTAATATGAATTTCACCAACAAGTTCCAAATTTTCAATTAAATTTAAATCTTGTATAAAACCTCCATATTGTGGCACATATCCAATTCTAAACTTTGTTGCCCTTTCATATATTGGAAGGTTTGTACAATCTTTACCATTAATCAAAACTTTTCCAAAATTAGGATCTTTCAAACCAGTTATAATATGGAAAATAGTAGATTTTCCAACACCATTAGGGCCAAGCATTCCTAAAATCTCTTGTTCATTTATTTTCAAATTTAGATTATTCAAAATTTGTCTTTTATTATAAAACATTGAAATTTTATCTAATTGTAAAATCGTTCTATGATCTTTGAAATTTTTAATTCTAAATTTTTTAATTAAGG
>CACJVQ010000038.1 GCA_902596915.1 uncultured Pelagibacteraceae bacterium
AACAGCATCATATTCTAACAAATTACTTTTTTTATTTTTTACACAATGAACAAGAATATTATTTTTTCCTCTATAAAAATTTCTAAACGATGCATCTCCAGTAAGTTTTTTTAATTTACTTAAATTCATTAATTAATTTTTTGTTTTTAGAAATTATTGTCAGATAACGCTCAGTATAATTTTTATTATATTTAAATATTAAACTAATAATATTTTTAATTTTTAATTTTTTTACCATTTCAGGCCATTCAACTAAGGTTATTTGTTTTTTTAAATTTTCTTGGATACCTAAATTATTAAGCTCCTTTTCATTTTTAATTCTATATAGATCGTAGTGTTTTATTAAAATTTTTTTATCTGATACTCATTAGTAATATTAAAAGTAGGACTAGGAACTTCTGATATTGCCTGTCTATTAATTCTTTGAAGAGAATTAATAATATATTTAGTGAAGGTGGTTTTTCCTACACCTAGATTCCCAGTTAAAAGTATGAAATCTCCTAGATTAATAAGCTTAGAAAGTCTTTCAGCTACAAGTCTAGTATCTTTTTCTTTAGAAATATTTATTTTGCCACTTCTAGTAGCGATAAGCATGAGGCTTGTATGGTCCCTCTGGTGTTACACTTATATAATCAGCTTGCTCTTTTGATAGTGGCGTTAATTTTGCGCCGACTTTATCTAAGTGAAGCCTTGCCACCTTTTCATCTAAGTGTTTAGGAAGCACATAAACTTTATTTTCATAGTTATCTGAATTATTCCAAAGCTCAATTTGAGCGATAACCTGATTAGTAAATGATGCGCTCATAACAAAACTTGGGTGACCAGTTCCACAACCTAAATTTACAAGTCTTCCTTCAGCTAACAAAATTAATCTTTTGTCGTCTGGGAATGTGATTTCATGAACTTGAGGTTTTACTTCATCCCATTTATAATTTTTCAAAGCCTCGACTTGAATTTCGTTATCGAAGTGTCCAATATTACATAGAATAGATCTATCTTTCATAGCTCTCATATGATCTGCCGTTACTACATCTTTATTTCCAGTTGCAGTTACAACGATATCTGCTTGACCTATCATTTCATCCATTAAAACTACTTCGTAACCCTCCATAGCAGCTTGTAATGCACAAATAGGATCAGTTTCGGTTACTAAAACTCTTGCTCCACTCTGTCGTAAAGATGCTGCACTACCTTTTCCAACATCACCAAAGCCTGCAACAATTGCAACTTTCCCTGACATCATTACATCTGTAGCTCTTTTGATACCATCTACTAAACTTTCTCTACATCCATATAGATTATCAAATTTTGATTTTGTGACTGAGTCGTTTACATTAATTGCTGGTACTAACAATTGACCTTGTTCTTCCATTTTTTTAAGTGCTAAAACACCTGTTGTTGTTTCTTCACTCAAACCTTTTATGCCTTTTAATAAATCTTTATAATCTTTATGCATAAGAGCAGTAAGATCTCCACCATCATCTAAAATCATGTTAGGGATCCAATCTTTTTTACCTTCTATAGTTTGTTTAACACACCACCAATATTCCTCCTCTGTTTCACCCTTCCATGCAAATACTGGTATGCCAGCTTTTGCAATTGCTGCTGCTGCATGATCTTGTGTTGAAAATATATTGCATGAGGACCATCTACATTCTGCACCTAAGTCTACCAAAGTTTCAATTAAAACTGCCGTTTGAATTGTCATATGAAGACAACCCAAAATTCTTGCACCTTTAAGAGGGTTTTTGCCTTTATACTCGGCTCTTACTGCCATTAATCCTGGCATTTCAGTCTCTGCTAAAGAGATTTCTTTTCTTCCAAATTCTGCTTCGTTAATATCTTTTACTTTATAATCTGTCATAAGCTAGGGCTTGTAGCAACTTTATTTGTATTAATCAACTTTTCATTGGGTCGCCGGGAAAATAATTTCAACTTTAGCACCCCTCTGTTTATTATTTTCAGCTTTAATTTGTCCATTATGTAATTCAACTAAGTTTTTCACTATATTTAGCCCTAAACCAGAGTGTTCTCCAAAATTTTCAGGTCTATTGCTATAAAATCTATTGAAAATTTTAGCAGTGTCCTTCTCGTTAAAACCGGTCCCCTCGTCAATTACGCCAAGTCTTGGCTTACCATCTTTGTCTTTGCTAACCTCTACTATGATTTCTTGATTCTCATCACTAAAAGAAATTGAATTTTCAAGCAGATTTGCAATAATTTGCTCTATTCTATTATTAATACCAAGTATAAAATAATTCTCAGATCCATTAGATTTTAATCTTATTTGTATTTTTCTCTTGGAATTATAAATATTATTAAAATCGTCAACTACAGATTTTGCAATATCCTTTATGTCAATTTTTTGCATTGTTTCTGTAGAAATTACTACCTCATCTTTCAACATTTGAGAATAATCAGTAATTAATCTTTCTATTCTTTCAACATCATGAGAGACGATATTAATTAATTTTTCTCTTTTAGTTTTATCTTCTGTTTCTGAAATTATCTCAGACGCACTTTTCAATGAAGCAAGGGGATTTCTAATTTCATGAAGAAGGTCTGTTGAATAATTTTCAGCAGTTGCAATTCTTTTATTTAATTCACTAGTCATTTCATCAAGTGATTTTGATAATATTCCTAACTCATCGTTTCTTGTCTTAACTCTCTCTATATCTGTTTTTTCGTTACTTTTGTCTTTTATGATTTTTGTATAAGTAACTAAATTTTTAATGGGTTTTAAAAAATATCTATTTAAGACATATGAAAAAATAATGATAACCAAAAGTACCACAAGAGCTGTTCTAATAATAAAGTTCTCTCTCTCTTCAATTTGAGCAATTATATTATCAGCATTTTCAGATATAAGAATATAGCCCTGATTATTTAAATTATTAATACTCTTAATACTAAAAACAAAAAACTGTCCTTGGATTTGTTTTAAATCGGTTAAAAATTTTTCAGATCCTGATAAATAATATTTATTAAGATCAGTGTCAAAAATAGTTTCATTTTTATTTTCTTGATTATTAAAATTTTTCTCATTTGATTCTTTAGTTAACTCTTCAATTAATAACGTTGAGG
>CACJVQ010000039.1 GCA_902596915.1 uncultured Pelagibacteraceae bacterium
CTCAGTTTTTATGGTTAAGAATGGTTATGCATTTGATTATCCTAAATATTCAAACGGAAAATTTAGAGAACATCAGATTTATGCAAAAAATCTTTCTTTGGGTTTATGGCAAATGCAATTCGAATATCCTTGGATATGGAGGAAAAAAAATAGATAATAATAAAAATGATTCGAAACAAATATATCTATTTATTTTTAATCCTTTTTATAGTTTCTGCTTGCTCTTCAATTCCTAAAAATACTGCTGATGGCTGTTCAATTTTTTCAGAAAGATATCTTTGGTATAAACACGCCAAAAAAACAGAACAAAAATGGGGCACGCCAATTAATTTGCAACTTGCCATAATTAAAATGGAGTCAGATTTTGATTGGTTGGCAAAACCACCTAGACAAAAATTATTTAAGGTTATTCCATATAAAAGACCATCAAGTTCTTTTGGTTATTCTCAAGCAATTAGAGGAACCTGGAAGCAATACAAAGAGGAAACAGGAAACAAGTATGCTACTAGGACAAGATTTAAAGATAGTGTAGATTTTATTGGTTGGTATACAAACAAAACAGAAAAGATCCTAAAAATCCCAAAAAATGATGCTTTTAAACAATATGTTGCTTATCATGAGGGCTGGGGAAATTACAAAAATTATAAAAAGAATCAAAAAATTATTCTTCTAGCAAAAAAAGTTGAAAATCAATCTAAGAAATACAAGGCACAACTTAATAATTGTCGAAAATCACTTACTACTAAAAAATATATTATATTTTAGTTTAATTGTTTTTTAAGCTCTATATCAACTGCATCAATTCTCTTCGTATTTTTCGCCAAAGTTAAATACATCGTTGGAGTTACATATAAAGTGAAGAAAGTAGAAATTATCATTCCACCAAGTATAGTTGCACCTACAGCAAGTCGCGAACCTTCTCCAGCACCTGGTCCAATATTTCCAATAACCAAAGGCAACATCGCAATCATTGTGCTAAGGGATGTCATTATAATTGGTCTAAATCTTAAACTGCAGGCTTCTTTTACAGCCTTTTCAATTTCTTTACCTTTAGTTCTCAATTGATTTGCGTAATCAACGATAAGAATACTATTTTTTGTTGAAATACCAATAAGTATTACCAAGGCTATTTGTGAAAATATATTTATTGATGAATTCAAGAATAGAATAAATATTAATCCTCCAAATACTGCAAGTGGAACAGTTAAAATAATTATAAATGGGTGTATAAACGAATTAAAAGTAGCTGACATAACAAGATAAGCAGTCAGCAATGCTAAACCAAATATGATATAAAGTTCATTACTTGTTTCTTTTAATTCTTCAGATTTTCCTTTCCAAGTAATTTGTTTTTCTGGAGCAACATTAGTCATTGTTTCTTCTAAATATTTAATTGCTTCAGCTAAAGTATAACCTTCACTTATATTAGCCGATATTGTTACGGCACGTTGTCTGTTATATCTTGATAACTTACTTGCCGTTCCTTTTTCATTAAATTCAACAAGATTAGAGAGGGAAACTAAATTACCTGTTTTTTCTGATCGAACGAATATTTTACTTAAACTTTCCTTATTTTTCCTATCTTCTAAATATTGTTGTAAAATAATTGGGTATTCTTTTCCAAGTTTATTAAATTTTGTTACCGTCTTACCCCCATACAAAGTTTCTAAAGTTTGACCAATTGCTTCAGTTGATATTCCTAAGTCTTTTGCTTTATTTTTGTTAATTTTTATATTCACTTCAGGTTTATTTCTCGTGTAGTCAGATTCAAGTCTTGATAAATTTCTGTTCTTTCTTAACGTTCTAATAACCTGAGACTGTATTTGTTCTAACTCTTCGTATGTATTTCCATAAATAACCATTTGAACTGGCTTATTGTAACTTGAAACTCTTATTGACTGAGGAGAAATTGGAAATGCTAGTGTTTGAGGTACTGTAACTATTTTTCCAATTGCTTGTCTCATTATTGTTTGAGAATTCTGTTTT
The DNA here is from genome assembly GCA_902596915.1 of uncultured Pelagibacteraceae bacterium. Taxonomy (GTDB): domain Bacteria; phylum Pseudomonadota; class Alphaproteobacteria; order Pelagibacterales; family Pelagibacteraceae; genus Pelagibacter. The sequence goes on from CACJVQ010000039.1 coordinate 1,987, forward strand.
CTATTTTTCCAATTGTCCAAAAGTGAGATTATTAAGAAGCTATTTTCAGAGCCAAAACCTGGAACTATCATTAAAAATCTATTGTATGGACTATTATCGCCATCAAGTAGTGGAATTAGTCTTTTTTCAACATCCTCCGCCCTTTTTTGAGTATATTGGAATGAACTTCCCTCATCAGTAAATCCTATAACTAAGTAAACTCCACGATCTTCTAATGGTAACAATTCTTTTTTTGTATAGTTATACAAAGCCCCAGAGGCAACTATGATAAAAATTATGAATGTTATTATTGTTTTCTTCTTGTTCATCCAAAATCCTAATGTCTCAGTGTAAAATTTTAAAAAGCCTTGAAAAAATTTATCAAATCCTTTTGTCAAGAAATTCGACTTTTTCTTTTTATCAAGAAATTTACTACCTAGCATTGGCGAAAGCGTTAGAGCAACAAATGATGACACTACTATTGCAAATGATAGTGCTATTGCAGTTTCTTTAAATAAAGTTCCAGCAATACCTTCAATGAAAATTAAAGGTAAAAATACTGCAACCAAAATAAGAGTTGTTGCAATAATTGCAAAAGTAATTTGTTTTGAGCCTTTATATGCTGCTACCAGCGGTGTCTCACCATTTTCAATTCTTCTATATATCGCATCGGTCATAATGACTGAATCATCAGTAATAATTCCAATTGCTAATATAAAACTTAATAAGACAAATATATTAATAGATAAATCAAATATATATAAACCTAAGAATGTGGCAATTAGACTTACAGGTAAAGCTATTGCAGGAACAATAACTGCTTTTAAATTTCCTAAAAATAAATAAATTATTATTACAACAAGTATAAAAGCTATAGCCAAAGTTTTATAAACTTCATTTATTGCTTCACCAATATAAGTAGCTCTGTTAAAAGCTATTTCCAAATTTAAATCACCAGGTAAAGTTTTTCTAATTTCTTTGATTTTTTTTTCAACATCTTTTGATAATTCAACAGTTGAAGCCCCACTTCTTGCATAAATTCCTATACCCATGGTTTTTAAATTTAGTGCTCCTTTACTTTGT
>CACJVQ010000040.1 GCA_902596915.1 uncultured Pelagibacteraceae bacterium
CATTATAGGAAGTATGCTCAACAATTTCATAAAATTAGTAGTGAAATTATCATCAACAGAATAAACTATGGAAGGTTTTAAAATGACTGAAGACGAAAAATTCTGTCTTACTTTTTGTTCTCCACTTAACTTACTCATAGCATAATTACTATCGGTTGCGGACTCTATGCCCAAAGCTGATAAATGAATAAATTGATCAAAAGAGTTTTTTTGCGCAACTTTTGATAACAAAGATGGAAGATCTGAATGTATCGTGTTAAAATATTTTTTTTTTTTTTCATACAATATGCCAATCAAATTTATGCACACATTGTTGTTTTCCATTAATCTAGATATATTTTCCTCTGTAAAGGATTTAATCTCCTCTAGCTCTAAATACCCATAATTTGATTGTGTCTTAATTTGATAACCTTTTTGATGAATGCTTCTTGTAACTGCAGTAACTCTATAGTTATTTTTTGTAAATTTTCTTATAAGAGATTTTCCTATTTGACCAGATGAACCAAATATTAAAATTGAATCCTGATTTTTCATATATATATATCTACTAATGAATTTAGATATTAAATTACATAAAGAAGATTTACCAGATGAAATAACTTTCAGTGACAAGATAGCAATAGACTGTGAGTTCACAGGTCTTAATATTCAGAGGGATAGACTATGTTTACTTCAAATTTCTTCAGGAAAAAATGATGCACATATTATTCAATTAAATAAAGATAACTATAACGCGCCAAATCTTAAAAATGTACTGGCAGATGAAAATATTAATAAATTATTTCATTTTGCTAGGGCTGATCTTTTATTTATAAAAAAATATTTAGAAGTAGATATTAAAAATGTTAATTGTACAAAAATAATGAGTAAAATTGCTAGGAGTTATTCCGATAAACATGGATTAAAAGATTTAATTAAAGAGTTTATTGGAATAGACGTTAGCAAACAATTACAAACATCTGATTTTGGTGGAGAACTATCTGAAAAACAAATTAAATATTGTGCACAAGATGTGGTTTATCTTCATAAAATATATGAGTCCTTAAAAAAAATATTAGAGAGAGAGAAAAGATTAGGGCTCTATAATAATACAATTAAATTTATTAATACTAGAGTTGAACTAGATTTTGCCTCTTTTAAAGAAGATATCTGGTCTCACTAAGATGAAAAAAAATATAATTAAAATTGCCAAAGAGGTTGTTAAAATAGAGACTACTTCACTTAAAAAACTTGAGGCAAATATTGGAAAATCTTTTGAACAAATAATTAAAACAATAATAAATTGTAAAAATGGTAAAATTATAATTTCTGGTGTTGGTAAAAGTGGGATAATTGGAAAAAAATGGTCTGCTACACTTTCTTCAACTGGAACACCCTCTTTTTTTTTAGACGCCTCAAATGCTAGTCATGGAGATATGGGTCAAATTACATCAAATGACATATTAATACTTATAAGTTTAAGTGGACAAAGTGAAGAATTAAAAAATATTATACAGTATACATCTAGAAACAAAAATATAAAACTAATTGGTGTAACTTCTAAAAAAGATTCGCTGTTATATAAAAATGCTGATTTAAAATTTTTATTGCCATCCGTTAAAGAAGCTGGGCCCGGCAATATTGTTCCGACATCATCTACTACGGTACAAGTTGCTCTAGGGGATGCCATAGCAATTACATGCATGGTTTACAAAAAATTTGGAAAATTAGATTTTAAAAAATTTCACCCAAGTGGCTCTTTATCAATAAAACTAAAGACAGTAGAGGATTTAATGTTATCGGGGAAAAAAATTCCTTTTGTAAATGAAAATGTCAGTATGAAAGATGCATTAGTAAGTATAACCAAAAAAAATCTTGGTACTCTAGTTATTAGAAATAATCGTAACTACACTACTGGTATCTTAACTGATGGTGATTTAAAAAGAATTAACAACATAAAACATAGCATTAAAGATTTAAAACTTAAAAAAGTTATGAAAAAAAGACCAATCAGTGTTGATAAGGATATGCTTGCTGCACAAGCTCTTTCAATCATGAACAACAAGAAAATTACAAGTTTGTGTGTGCATCAAAATAATAAGAAAAATAAAACAATTGGATTTATTCATATCCACAACATTTTAAATGCTAATATAACCTAGATGTCGATTAAGAGTTTTATTCAAATTATAATCTTAGGTTTAATGATATCGATCATAGTTGGAGTTTATTATAAATATTTCCAATCAAATGAAAATATAGTCGAAGAAATAAATTCTTCAGAAATTTATAATCAAGAACAGTTAAAAATACTTGAAAAAAAAGTATTAGAATTAGAAATAAAGAACAATGAACTTAATTCATTAATAAATAAAGATAAAGAGACCCCAAAATCGTTTTCAGATACAAAGCCTTACAATGATGAAAAAGAAAATTCTAGCAAAGCTAATAATTTAAAATTAGATAATAATCAAATCGAAGATGTTAAATTAAAAAAAACTGAGATTAAAAATGAGATTAAAGAAACAAAAGTTAAAGACCTTGTCAAAGACATAGAATACACTTCTGTAGATCAAAAAGGTAATAGTTTTCATCTCTTAGCAAATTCTGGACGATCGAATATCA
>CACJVQ010000041.1 GCA_902596915.1 uncultured Pelagibacteraceae bacterium
GCAAACATGATAATTATTGATATGAGTATAAAATGTTTCATTTTCATAGATTTTAGTTAAAGAAAGTATAAATAATAGTTAATTATATGTTCCTTACTATCAAAAAAATTCCCAAAGTTTCATGGAGTTCACAAGAGACTTTTAATTTAAAGCCAAAATTATCAACATTATTTTTCCTATGTTTTGGCCTTATATTATTTGGTTTTGGCGAAGCCCTAGTAGTTATTTCATTTATTGGCAATTCTCCATGGACTGTAATGGCACAAGGTATTTCAATTAATTCAGGATTATCCATTGGTATTGTCACTTTTATAGTAAGTGTCGTTGTTTTATCTTCATGGTTTTTTTTAAAACAAAAACCAGGTCTTGGTACCATATTTAATATTGTAATCATTGCAGCAATGTTAGACATAACAATTGCATTAATACCAACACCCGAAACTTATGTTATGAAATTATTAATGGCTACAGTAGGTGTAATGATAGTCGGAGTGGGGAGTGGTATCTATTTGATTGCCAATCTAGGTCCAGGACCCAGGGATGGTTTAATGACTGGCTTACAAAAAAAAACTAATCTGCCAATTGCTGCTGTTAGATCTTTTATAGAAATTTCTGTAGCTTCTGTTGGATGGTATTTGGGTGGAACAATTGGAGTTGGAACATTGATGTTTGCTTTTGGAATTGGTCCTTGCATTGCCTTAAGTTTGTATATTATTGATAAAATAATGAATTAAGTAGCAGTATTTTGTTTTTCGCTTCTTTTTCTTTCGTGAGGGTCAAGAATTGCTTTTCTAAGCCTGCAAGACTTTGGGGTAATTTCTAATGCTTCATCAGTATTAAGCATACTTAATTGTTCAGCAATTGACATTTGTCTTACAGGTGTAAGAACAATATTTTCATCAGTACCCTGAGTTCTCATATTCGTAAGTTTTTTTCCTTTCATAACATTAATTATCATATCGCCAGGCTTAGGAGCTAATCCAACAATCATTCCTGTATAAACTGGATCATTATGTGTGACAAACATTTCTCCTCTAGCCTGCAAATTAAAAATTGAAAATGCAACAGCCTTACCCTGGTCCATAGAAATTAAAGCACCATTTCTTCTTCCCTCCATGTCTCCCTCAAAATCTCCATAAGAGTGAAAAATTCTGTTAACAACACCCGTTCCTTTTGTTAAAGTTAAAAATCTACTTGTATATCCCATTAAGCCTCTTGTTGGTGCGTGAAAAATAAGTCTTTTTTTATTTTTTCCAGTATCTTTTAACTCAATCAATTTACCCTTTCTCCTGTTCATAGAGTCTATAATTCTTGATGAATATTCCTCATCTAAATCCATAGTTATTTCTTCGATTGGTTCTAACCTTTTTGAATTTTCGTCAGTTTTAAATAAAACTTTAGGAGGGCTTACAGTCATTTCAAAGCCCTCACGTCTCATTTGTGTTAACAATATTTCGAGCATTAATTCTCCTCTCCCACTTATCTCAAACGCATCTTTATTTACGTTTTCTGAGAAAGAAATTCCAACATTGTTTTGAGCTTCTAAAATTAAACGATCTCTAATTTGAGTACTTGTTAATTTTTTACCCTCCGTCCCTGCTAATGGTGAACTATTTACTGTAATTTTTATCGACATTGTTGGAGGATCGATCGGTGTTGCCTCAATAGGTTCATTTACCTCTAAATCACAGATAGTGTCAGCTACATTTGCTTTTTCTAATCCAGCTATAACCACAATATCTCCAGCCTCACCAACCTCAATTGGCACTTTTTTTGTACCCTCATATCTAAAGATCTTTGTAAGTCTACCTTCATCAACTTTTTCACCTTTTAGATTGATTGCTTTAATTTGTTGATTTGCTTTTGCAGTTCCTTGTGAAATTCTTCCCACTAAGCTTCTACCCAAAAAGTTATCAGCATAAAGTAGCGTCGATAGCATCGCAAATGGTTTTGATCTATCAAATTTAGATGGCTTTACATGATCTAAAACTAAATCTAATAGTGGATTAAGATTTTCTCTTGGTCCGTCAATATCTTTAGAAGCCCAACCTGATCTTCCACTTGCGTATAACACAGGAAAATCTAATTGTTCCTCATTCGCGTCTAAACTAACAAATAAATCAAAGGTTTCATTTAAAACTGCATCTGCTCTTTGATCACTTTTGTCTAATTTATTTATAACAACAATTGGTTTCAATCCTTGTTTTAATGCTTTGCTTAATACAAATTTTGTTTGAGGCATTACACCTTCTGCAGAGTCTACTAAAAGTAATGCGCCATCTGCTAAACTTAAAACTCTTTCAACTTCTGCTGCAAAATCTCTGTGACCAGGAGTATCAATAATATTT
>CACJVQ010000043.1 GCA_902596915.1 uncultured Pelagibacteraceae bacterium
CGTCTATGGAAATATTGCATATGATTTAGCCTCTCTTATCGATGATGTTAGGTTTAAGACAGACGTAAAGACTAAAAAATATATTTTTGATGAATTCTTAAAAAAAAATAAAGAACTAAATTTTAAAAAATTCAAAAATGACTTTGAAATTTTATCTGTTTTAAGGAATTTAAAAATAATTGGTATATTTACTAGATTATCTGTAAGAGATAAAAAAAATAAATATCTTAAACTTATACCTCATGCATGGGAGTTAATCGATTACAGAACTTTGAATAATCCAATATTTAAAGACTTAAATTACCTTTTAAGTAAAAACTTTGATAGAAAAATTAGAAAATAATATGAAAATTAAAACTGCTCTAATACTATGTGCTGGATTTGGTAAGAGAGTACAACCGATAACAGACAGTTTACCCAAACCATTAATAGTATACAAAAATGAAACTTTATTAGAAAATACAATTAATTTTCTTGCAAAAATAAAAATTGAAAAAATTAAAATTAATGTTTTTTATTTAAAAGAAAAAATTATCGATTTTATTAATAGTAAAAATTTCCCAATTAACATTGAAATTGTAGATGATGGTGAAACAATCTTGGGTACTGGAGGTGGGACTCTAAGTCTTATTAACAAATCTAATGAAGACGATGTTCTAGTAATCAATCCAGATACAATTTGGGATGATAGTTATATCAAATCAATTGACGCTATGGAAAAAATTTACTTTGAAAGAAAAATAAAAAATATCTTATTAATTGTAAATAACTCCACATGCTTTGATAAAAGATTTAATGGAGATTTCGAGATAAAGAATAATATTCTTATAAAAGAAAAAATAAATAATTTTAAATATACTGGATGTCAAATATTTAATAAGGAATTAATATTGCATAAACAATTAAATTATTTTCCTGTATCTGAAATATGGGATACACTTTTAAGAGAAAACAAACTTTATGGTTATGAGCATAAAGGTGAATTTAAGCATTTAACTGATTTTGAAATATACGAAAAATTATTTATTTAGAAAACTAAAAGATCTTTTGCTCTATCTTTATCTAAATATCTTACATTCTTAACCTTTCCTTTTTCAGTTTCAATCAATAAAGGATTACCAGTTGGTATTTCTAAGCTCGAAATATTTTCATTATCTAAATTAAATAAGTATTTACATAATGATCTAATTGAATTTCCATGAGCTGATACAATAATATTTTTATCTAATTTAGGTTCAATATTTTTTTTATAAAAAGGTATTACCCTTTCATAAGTATTTTTTAATGACTCTGTATCTGGAATTTTATCTTTTGGAACATTTTTATATATATCAATATTCAAAGGATGATATGGACTTGTTTTTTTAAGTGGCTCTGGTGGGTTGTCCCAGGATCTTCTAAAAGTATGAATTTTTTCTTCTCCATAATATTTTTTCATTTCATCTTTATTTAAACCCGTTAACGCTCCATAGTGTCTCTCATTTAGTTCCCAAGCACTAACAACATCTTGATTTTTAATTCTCATGGTATTGAGTATTAAATTGAGCGTCTCAATCGATCTTGTCTGTAAGGATGTATAAAAATAAGATAATTCAAGGTTTAATTCCTTAATTAATTCTCCTGCCTTACAAGCTTCAAGTTTACCTTTGGCAGCTAAACCCACATCTACCCAACCAGTAAAACGGTTTTCCAGGTTCCATTCGCTTTGCCCGTGTCGAACAAGTATTAAATTATTCATAAATTTAACACAAATATAAATTAAATTAGATTGACATAAAGCGAAATCTTTTTAATTTGTTAAAATGAGTTCATTTGAAGATAGAAAAAAAAGTTTTGAAAAGAAATTTGCTCACGATCAAGAGCTTCAATTCAAAGTTAGTGCTAGAAGGAATAAATATTTAGGAGAATGGGTATCTCAGATGCTAAATTTTAATCCAGATCAAGAAAAAGAATATATTCAATCAGTCATAAAGGCAGATTTTGCTGAAGCAGGCGATCAAGATGTTTTTAGAAAAATTAAAGATGACTTGAAAGCGAAAAACGTTTCAGACGAAGAACTTCGAAAAAAAATGGATGAATTAAATGAAAAAGCAAAAACTGATTTTAATTAGTTTTTTTTTTCTCTTATTTAATAATATTTCCTCACTCTCATTAGAAGACAATAATTTATTAATTTCAGGC
>CACJVQ010000044.1 GCA_902596915.1 uncultured Pelagibacteraceae bacterium
CTAGCTCCTACTGCAATTCCAGGTAGAGTAGTAATAATTGTAAAAATTATATTTAATGGACCCCAGTCTTCATAAACATAACCTAATATCATTACATCAACAACTGATGTTACTATTCCACCAATAAATGTGAATAAAGCAAACCACCAAAACTCCGATCTTGATGCTCTTCCTGAGAAAACGGCATATTTTTGAAAACAAGTTTTTATAGAAGTGGCGATATCCGTAAGAGATTAATAATTACAATTAATTTATTTAAAAATCTATATAAAAAAACTCCCAAAACTTTCGTTCTAGGAGTTCTAATTTTGTTTATTGTGTGTATTTAGAGTGTTCTCTAAATGGAAACGTATTACATTCTCATTTCTTGTACGCCAATACTTACTTATTTAAGTCTTCACTGCAGAATAGATACAAATAAAAAGTAAACAGAAAGGTGATTTAGTTCGGGAGTTGAGTTAAATTAAAATATTCAAAATATAAATGTCTGGAATTATTTATCTTATTCTGTCTTTCTTTATGATGATCGGTGTAACGTTTGCTCATCATTCTAATGAAAAATACTGTTTTGATTGTATGTATAAATACAAAATAGGTGATAAGAAAAATGATACGTATGAGTTTGAGTTTGATTTACAAACTACCATCTTCGTTAATTACAGAAACAGTATTGGAAGAATACAAACTAACGATTTATCTAAATTAGTTGAAGAACAACTTAAAGATAAAAAAACAGGTCTTGTAAGTTATATCTTATTTGAAAATAATAAAATTTTAGTCGATCAAAATAGAAAAAGTAAATACAGAAGAGGTTACTATCCCTCACATTCAGTAGGTAAAAGTTTAGTTAGTCTTGTTACCGGTTATGCTATATGTAATGGTTACATCAATCATACAGTTTTTGATAGAATAGATTACCCAACAGTTGCTGATACTTTGTATGAAAATCAAAAATTAATTAACCTACTTAACATGCAAGCAGGTGATGATGTAATAATTGGTTATAGATTTTATGGAAAGGATAATCCTATTAAAGGCAAAGGTCCGAATACAAATACCATTCCTATTAAAAAAGTTATGAAAAAATACTTTAAAGGTAAAAAGCATTTGGGTTTAGAACCTGGTCTTAATTTCAACTATAGTGCTTTGACAACTAATGTTGTTATGAATTATGTTATTTACAAAACTGACGATGATTGGGAAAAATTACTTCACAAAGTATTTGTTGAAGACGCAAAAGTCGAAAATAGGGTTTATTTTGGTAAGTCATTAGAAAAATACAAATACGGTAACAGAAAATCTGGCGAATACGGTAGATATTCTTTTTATGCTCAAAGATATGACTATTTAAGAATTGCAAAATTAGTATTAGATCATTGGAACAATGATACTTGCGTTGGTAAATACTTAAAGACAATGTATGAAAATAGAATTGATAGACAACATGGTGAGTACAGAAATAATGATGGTAACCATAACGCTGCACAAACTTATGGTGGTCAGTTTCTTTTTGATCCTATCGGAATTGAAAACAGGCCTATTTTAATGATGGATGGTTTTGCTGGACAACAAGTAGTAATTGATTTTGATAATAACAGAATAATTACTGTTCACTCTACAGATAGACACTACGATTATTATAATTTGATTTATTCACAATTGAACCCAGACTTATTTCACAAACCAAACAATGAACAAAATAAAAAAGAGAAATGCAAGGAGTACGTTAACGAAACAGGATTTATCCTAAAGTCATGTTAACTGATAATCATTCTTATAAATTCATCACTGAAGACTTTACAAAGAAAAAATATAAAAAATCTGTTTTAAAATGAGTGATGATATTTTATCTATAGTTTATTTATTACTAGTTCTAGCATTAGTGTTACCAGGTTTTATCTATATGAATAAAAACAAGAAAATCTTTTTAAAAAACTTGTTTTTATGGGTTTTAATAATTTTAATTTTAGTGATAGTTTCATATATCATTTATGATTAAGAATATTAAAATTTATCTTAAAACTATTTTTTTTATATTTTTATGTACTTCGGTAAATTCAAAAGATTTAACTGGGGTTACATTAGACTGTTACGGTGAATTTAAAAAGCTGAAACAATATCTTTTTTATGCCATTAATTTTG
>CACJVQ010000045.1 GCA_902596915.1 uncultured Pelagibacteraceae bacterium
ACAGAGGCAATACTTGGACCTCTTTGGGCTTGGCTATTTGTAAATGAAAACCCTTCATTCTATGTATTAATAGGAGGAAGCATTATAATTTTTGCAGTTTTTCTACAATTTGTCTCATCCTTTACAAAAGAAAATAAATATAATCCTCAATAATGAAATTGGCTATTATAGGGTCTGGTATATCAGGTCTAAGTGCAGCGTATAGTTTATCTAAAAAATATAAAGTAGATCTATTTGAGAAAGAAGACCATTTTGGAGGTCATTCTCATACTATTGATGTTAATGTTGGAGATAATATAGTCCCTGTTGATATAGGCTTTATTGTATTTAATAAAAAAACCTATCCAAATTTAATAAATTTTTTTCAAGAAAATGATATTGCTATCGAAAAAAGCAATATGTCATTCTCAGTATCTGTAAGAGACTCAAATATAGAATATTGTGGAAAAGGTCTTTCAGGAATTTTTAGCAATAAATCAAACTTGTTAAATATAAAATTTTTGAAGATGTTTTTTACTATAATCAGTTTTTATAAACAAAGTGAAAACCAAGATCCAATTAACGAAAATATTACTTTAGGCAGCTATTTAGACAATTTAAAATTATCAGAGTATTTTATCAAATTCCATATTATACCTATGGTATCAGCTATCTGGTCAATGCCCCCTTACGAGGCAAAACAAATGCCATTGAAATTTTTTTTTAAATTTTTTCAAAATCATGGATTATTCAAATTAAAAGATCGACCGCAATGGTTCACAGTTTCCAAAAGAAGTAGAACATATGTAGATAAAATTCTTAGTAAAATCAGTGGCGAATATTATAAAAATTATAATATTAATAAAATTAAAAGAATTGGATCAGGAGTTCAGGTTTATTATGGAGATAAAAATGAATATTTTACTTACGATAAAGTCGTATTGGCCACTCATGCTAATCAAGCTCTCTCTTTAATTGAAAATCCTGAAGAAATAGAAAATAAGATCCTAAGTAATTTTAAATATAAAACAAATGAGGCTATAGTTCATGAGGATATAAGTTATATGCCAAATAATAAAAGTGCTTGGTGTTCATGGAACTCCTCAATAGAGTCTGAGAATAGTGAAAAAAATTCAATTACTTATTGGTTAAACCTATTACAAAATTTGAATATAAATAAAAATATTTTTTTAACACTAAATCCTTATTTAGAGATACCCGAAGATAAAATAATCCGAAAAGTTATATTTACACACCCTTACTTTGATCAAAATGCAATCAATAGCCAGAAAGATCTTCACCTAATTCAAAATAAAAATAATATTTTATTTTGTGGTAGTTATTTTGGATATGGATTTCATGAAGATGGTATAAAATCATCAATAGATATGATTAAGTATATAAATGCTTAAAAACTCTAAGATATACGTAGGAAAAGTAATACACAGACGATTTAAACCTAAAAATCATTATTTCAAATATAGGGTTTTTTCATTATTGATAGACTTAGATGATTTAAATGAAATTGATAATAAAATTAAATTATTTTCATATAATAAATTTAATATAATAAGTTTTTTTGACAAAGACCATGGGGATAGAGATGGTACCTCTTTAAAAAAATGGGTAAAAAAAAAACTAGAAAATATAGGTATTGACAATAAAGAGGTTAAAATCAAATTATTCTGTTATCCAAGAATATTAGGTTACGTATTCAATCCTCTAAGTGTTTTCTTTATATATGATAAGTACGATAAGATAATCTCTTTATTTTATGAGGTTAAAAATACATTTGGTGAACAACACACATACATTTTCAAAGCTAAAGATAGTGAAACTTTAAGAAATAGTTGTGTTAAAAAATTTCATGTATCGCCCTTCATAGATATGGAGTGTAATTACAAATTTAGAGTAAATAAGCCCTCAGACAAAATATCAGTTATAATTGACCAATCTGATAATGATGGTAAACTTTTATTCGCATCTCAAGACGGTACTGCAAAAGAATTTAGTAATAAAAATCTA